>JAUYMJ010000003.1 GCA_030698775.1 bacterium | reverse complement strand
GCATCGCATCAAGCCTTTTTCGTGCATCCGCACTATCCGGAACAACACCTACCCCTGTCGGCTTGCAATCGGCCCGGAGATAGCACTCATTTTTACCGTCCTGCCCCCATTGGTCTGAAACAGTGCTCACAAGCTCCCTGTAGCGGATATCAATATTACGCTCAGTCTTGAGAGGGATTCGTGAAGGATCAACGCCAATGTCTGTAAAGAATGCTTCTCTCGTTTTGACAGCATAGTCTCCGTCACGCCTGGCCTTATCCATTGCTCTCAATGTGTCGACATTACTTGATGTTGCATTTCCCTCACTATCTATGCGTACCTCAGAGGGGTCAATGCCTTTTAGCGCTATGGCATATGCTCGCATCTCTGGATCAGTCTGCATCCTTGTGAGGAGCCCAATGTCAACGTTTTTCGTAAACCTGGCGCCTTCTGCCATTGCCCTTTTCCAATCTACTTTAGTAGCACCAATTATCGCACCTCCGGTCAGAACCATCCCAACCGGAACAGCTGCAACAAGGCTCGCGCCAGTTACTGCAACATACCCTGTCATTCCTACTGCTCCAACTCCTCCTATTGATTTAAGGGGACTCAGCGCCTTCTTAAGCCACCCCTTTCCACGTTCAAATGAAACTTCTTTTGCTTTTGAAGCTGCTGGGGTAGAAGAATCTGTGATGTTCGTCTGTAATCCCTGCGGTGCATAGTCCCAATACGCACTGTGTTCAAGTAATTTTGTCGCGAACACCTTATTGTCATCAACGGTCAAAAACTCTTCTATCTTCGTATCCAGGCCTTTAAGTCCGGCTTTTCCACTCGCCTGGTCAATACCAAGCAAATCAAGCAATTGCCGGTCAAGTACCGCGTTGGGGTTTGCCTTGAAAACCTCGCCGTTCATTCCAACCAGCGTATTTGTGTAGCTATCAAGAAACGACCTGTACCTATCCATCGTGTCGGAGGCAAAACTTGCTTCCTGCCGCACCTTAGAGGCATCAGCATCGACCAAGTTTCCCAGCTCAGTAGGGAATTCTCGTGGCTTTTCAGGTTCAACCTGTTGTGTTTGTCGATTAAATATGTGGCCTTTTTTTGCCTTCTCATCAGGTTTGCCACCTCCATGTGAGCTATCACCTGAGTGCTCCTGTCGAAGAGGAACCGTCCTTAAGGGAATGTCTGAGGAAGACATAGTATAAAAATCATAGTTGTTTTCTCAACTTAATTCAATTACTCTTTTATATATGGAGTCGTCTCATTTCCGCATACCAAAAGGGGATAGAAACTTTGTTGCGAGACCTGCAAGATCGGTAGCCGGGGGCACAGCGAAGGTAGGTGCAGCAATCGCGAGAACCACACCGGGAAAAGTGGTTGAAGCGACGGCGCACTATACTGGAACAAAGTGGGCAGGAAAAAAGGCTCTTGGATTTGCAAATGCAGCTATCCCTTTTCGCACACCAGAATTTGGAGAAAAAGCGCCTGACCTAGGCGCAAAAGTGAAAGCCGCTGAAGTAACACGACTACCAGACGCCAAAATAGAGGGTTTGAGCAACGAGGCAAACGAACGATTCAATCAGACCCAATCAGTAGCGGTAAATGTTACGCGTGAAAAAGCAAGAGCCCTGAGAGATACAAACGGGCTGGCGAACCGTATTATTGGAATAGATAATCCTGCCGAGCTTACTGGAGAAATAGAATTTTATGGTACACAATCGGATGGAAAGGAAGGCTACTTTGGTAATGAAGTCAAGATTACTGGAATCCAAACACAACCTGACGGAACAACAAAATCCATATCAGGATCAGTACAACGACTCATTGAAGTAGATTCAAAAAATCCGCAAAGCGTCATTTGTGAAATTGCTACAGCAAAAGACACCCCTCCGATAGTCTGTAGCGTCAGTCGAGGAGAACTTCTCATTGCACAAGTACAAGCAGAAGCAGAAAAAATAAAGGGTCTTTTCTCCGAACCGGGAGAGCAAGCAGAGCGTGATATGCTTGACCTCTTCCTCACAGGAGCGAGTGAACCAGATGCGACAACACGCAAGGATGCGCTAAAAACGGCGTTTGAACCTGCAAGTCTCTCTGAAGAAGCGACAACGGCTGCTGCATTCCGCACAAAGCTTGAAGCTTTGCGAAACAAATACGGTCTGATCACATCACAGACCGTACGGGAAATAGCAGCAGAAAGATCAGGCTACTCAGGAGATACAGCTCCAACAGCTGAGGCCGGAAAAGAGGTATCAAAAGACCAAGAAGAGGCATGGAAAAAAAGGCAACCGTACCAAGTCATCATTGACAGGATTGAAAATGCAGGTGGTGGGGTAGTTGATTACGCAGACTTTCTCCAAGTTGTAAGCCTTGATTACAACACAGGGATCATGTCCCTTGGCCAAAACGTTCAACTCCTCAGGCAACAAGTGGCACAAAATATAGCTCCACAGTTTGAGCTAACACAAGCAGAACATGCACTTGAGGTTGCAACGCTTGCGCATCAGCAGATGACCAAAAACGATGGCGCTGTCCAAAATCTCTACCGCGGCATCCAAACAGGAGGCCTCCCCCGTGAGCTTGCCACAGGACTCAGCAACGCATTTGTAACACGCGACATGGCTTCACTGGGCAAAAACCTCATTCCTGTCATCGATGAGCACTTTGCCGACGTTGCGGATTATAAGCAAAGAGAAGAAAAGTTTGACAAAAGAGTCTCCCTGAACAAAAGCATACGTAATAAAGTAGGCATAGGACTCCTCCTTGTTGCATTTGCTGGTGCAAATTTTGGGTTAGGATCGACAGATGAATAAGCTGCTTTTCCCTTATTACAAAAACAACAGTGCTAGAAAATAATTAACGAGCGGCGAGATATTAAAAACTGACCCAATCTTGTCCCAACTACCTCTCTTATATTTTCACAGACAGCCATAACATTCTAATCTACTCTGACCCACTTTGATGATCTTGAATAGGCATTTTTCACGAGGTAGAGTTAAGTATCGGCTCAATCGAGCTCGTAGTGTTTCGATGGAAATCAGAATACATAGAACTATATGCTAGATCAAAGCGCAAAAAGCAAAAATCAAAGCCAACATCAAATCGCAAAGCCAGAGGTACGATACCGAGCTTTCTATTTGTCAAATGAAAGGAAAACAAAGATATAAACTTTACGCTTGGCTTTGATCTTTAAGATTTAATTTTTGATTTATTTATGGAAAACCATCCAATACCACAAGACGTCACAGGATTCCAGTTCAAACTGATAGGTGACATGACGGTGAAACAATTTGCCTACGTCGCTGTCGGGGCAATCCTCGCATTTGCTTTTTTCTATGCGCCGATCTCGCCTTTTATAAAAATCCCGTTTGCAATTCTTTTTGCCCTCATCGGCGTTGCGATGGCTTTCCTCCCCATTGAAGGACGCCCTGCTGATGCGATGATGAGTTATTTCCTCAAAGCACTGGTCACACCAAACCAATACGCCTACCACAAGATAGGGGGCGTCATAGGCATCTTCACGATCCAGACGACGCAACATACGCTCCCTACATCACTACCGACAAAGCGGGCAGCTCCTGTCACCGATGAAGCAAAAGCCCGGCAACTGCAGCAGTATTTGCTCAGCATGCAGAAACACACGGCTTCACCACTTGATAAAAAAGAGGAGATGTTCCTCCAACACGTCCTAACTCCAACGTCCCTGCCACCGGCGACACAACCCGAACTGCCGAGTACGCCTCCAGCGCCAAATCAACCAAAAAAAGCGGATGGTCCCCTGACCCCCAAAGAAATCGAGGAGCAGGAAGCAAACCTCTCACTTCAGGCAGCCTCTATAAAATACGAGCTCAATGAAGCCAAGGAGCACGAAACAGAGGAAAAAGATGCAGCAAAAACAGCTGCGGCGCATGAACAGGTACAGTCGCTTCAACAAAAACTAGACGCGCTTCTGAAAGAGAAGCAGGAACTGGAGCAACAACTCCAAGTATTAAAAGGTGTCACAAAACCACAATCGGCACCCCGCACAGAGACAGCCGAAAACCAGGAACAAGTAGTACCGGATACGAAGCTCGTCGAGCAAGTAAAACAGGAGCTGGCTCCCCAACCACAAGCCCAAGCACCTACCGTGACACCAATACAAAAACCTGCCCCTCCGCAGGCAACAGCCTCGCCAACTGTCCGCAAAATACCGGCAGACCTCGCAAAGTCAATCGGCCTTCCCCATATGCCGGACGTTGCAAATCTGATCGTCGGGATAATCAAGGATCCGCGTGGCAACATATTGCAGAATATATTGGTTGAGGTAAAAGACAAAGACGGCATACCCGCCCGGGCATTCAGGACCAATAGCCTCGGACAATTTGCATCCGCAACACCTTTGTCGACCGGAACCTACACAATGGAATTTGAGGACCCGAAGGCACAGGCGCATTTTGACATTATCGAACTTGAGGCAAAAGGAGAGATAATGTTGCCACTGGAAATCACGTCCCATGACGAGAGAGAAGAGCTGAGAAAAGCACTTTTCTCCTAGTGAACTAGTGCACTAGTAACTAGTGCCTAGAAAAAACTATGGCGAACACTGCCCGGGTAAAAGCATCAACACAAAAATTCACCGAGATAATCGATATCGTTGATTCAATTGTGCTTCTGGATGGAGGCTATGCCTGTATCGTCATTGAGGTCACTGCAAGCAACTTCGCGCTTTTGTCAAAAAAAGAACAGGACACAAAGATCTATGCATATGCATCGCTCCTTAACTCCCTTTCCTTCCCTATCCAAATTATCATCCGCAATCAACGCGTAGATATTACGTCCTATCTTAAAAATCTTGAGGAGCTTGAGAAGCAGACAAAAAATGATATGCTTGCAACACACATCAAGCTCTACAGGGATTTCGTGCACCAGATGATAAAGGTGAACGTCGTTCTCAGCAAACAATTCTATATCATCATCAACTACTCATCACTTGAGCAGGGCGCAACCGGTGCTACACAAAACGCAAAAAAAGGTGAAACGGCAAAGGCCGCATTTGCAGAAGGTGCTAATAAATCCCTTTCTTCAAAAGCTGACACGCTCCTCTCTCAGCTTCGCCGGCTTGCACTCTCGGCAAAAATCCTTGAGAAAGATGAGCTGGTCAAGCTGTATTACAACATTTATAACCAGGACAATCTGCAGGTTGCCCAAGCAGCAGATGATATGGGAGCAGCAATAGTTAAAACGAAAGCTAGTGGCTAGGATCTAGTGAACTAGTTACTAGTGCACTAGGAAAGAGGGGCTAGTTATTAGTTCCTAGTAACTAGTTCACTAATATCTAGTTCCTAAAAAATGTATGTTTTTTACAAAAAAGAAAAATCAGCAACCACAACAAGGACAACAAACCGGACAGCAAAAAAATGCCGCATCTTCGGCTTCGCCTCAGGCAATGCCTGAGGCAGGAAAAGCAGCCGCTAAACTGCAAAAGGGCATGGTGTCTCTCATTGATGTCATAGCGCCTTCTTCAGTTGAGGTGGATTTTCGCTACATAAGGGTCGGTGAAAGGTTTTTTACGACACTTTTCGTTGTCGGTTATCCCCGGTTTGTTTCCGCAAACTGGCTCCAGCCGCTAATTGACTATGACCACACGCTTGATATCTCAATGTTTTGCTACCCCGAGTCATCATCAGATGTCCTGACTGACCTCAGAAGAAAAATCGCCGAAATGGAGGCAACAATTGACTCTGAAATGCAACAGGGACATATTGTTGACCCGAAAATTCAGGCGTCCCTTGAAGACGCTTTGTCGCTGCAGGAGGAACTGGCAAAGGGAGTTGAGCGATTTTTCCAGTTCAGCTTTTATATTACCCTTTCATCAGACAGCGTGACGGAGCTCCAGGAGGGCTCCAAAAAACTGCAAACGACCCTCTCCTCGCTTTTGATGACGGCGAAATTTGCAACACTCCAGATGGAGGAGGGGTTTAAGTCGACCCTTCCGATAGGCCAAGACAAGCTCTATATCTCGCGGAACATGGATACGACATCGCTTGCCTCAACATTTCCCTTCACGTCAGCTGTCCTCACCCAGAACAGGGGGGTAATGTATGGCATGAATGCACAAAACGGATCACTCATCATTTTTGACCGCTTCTCACTGGAGAACGCAAATGAGGTTGTCTTGGGAAAATCAGGTGCCGGAAAATCATACCTTATCAAACTTGAATTAATGCGGCAATTTATGCTCGGGACCGAGGTCATTGTCATTGACCCCGAAGGTGAGTACGGGAACCTTGCAAGAGCCCTCGGCGGCGAGGTGGTGGATTTTACACCAAACGCACCGATCAAGATGAATCCTTTTGACCTCTCCCAGCTCTATGAGGAAGGAGAGAATGAACTCGGCCTGAAAATTCTCTCCCTGCACGGGCTACTAAAAATTATCATGGGGGAGCTTGACGCCGAGCATGATGCTATCCTTGACAAGGCCCTGGTGGAATCCTACAACCAAAAAGGCATTACGCCCGACCCCGCGACGCAGACAAAAGAACCTCCGCTCATGGAAGATTTGTATAAGGTCCTCCTTGGCATGGAAAATAATGCTGCGAAAGAGATGGCGTTCAGGCTTGAGAAATTTATTAAGGGCTCTGCTGCCGGTATCTTCAACCAAACGTCAAATTTTGACATCACCAATCCCCTAACGGTGTTCTCCATCAAAAGTCTTGAGGATGAGCTTCGCCCGATTGCCATGCATATCATCCTTGATTACGTCTGGACAAAGGTAAAGAAAAACCTGAAACGGCGCCTTCTGATCCTCGATGAGGCTTGGTATATGATGCGGTATCAGGACTCAGCGTCTTTCGTCTTCTCAATTGCCAAACGGGCGCGTAAATACTTTCTCGGCCTGACAACCGCAACCCAAGACGTTGAGGACTTTCTTTCGACAGAATACGGAAAAGCAGTCCTCAGCAATTCATCTATCCAGATGCTCCTCAAACAGGGTACTGCCGAAGTAGATCTCGTCTCTGAGACATTCTATCTTTCAGAAGGGGAAAAAGAACTCCTTCTGTCGGCTGATATTGGTGAAGGGCTTTTTTTCGCGGGCCAAAACCATGTTGCGATAAAAGTCCTAGCGGCGCCATTTGAGCACGAAATCATCACTTCAAACCCTGAGGAACTACTTAAACAGCAAGCGCAGCAGGCGCAGTCCCAAATGCCCACAACCCAGCAGGTGTCGCCGATACAACCCCAACCGCCTTCGCCTCAAGATAAGCTTCCAAACCAACAGACATGAGTGCTATTCTATAACTAACTATGGCAGACCAAAAAAGTGCGACAACCGGGCCAGATGACATCCTCACGGGTAGCAAAACGATTGATGCCATTAGTACCCGCTTACAACAACTAAAAGACCAGGCACCAGAGCGACTTCCCGGAGAGACAGAGGCGCAGCAACAGGCACGTTTCCAAATTGAGCGGGCGAAAACAGCGGGTGAGGCACAACAAAAAAGTCAGCCAGATATCCCATCAAATGTTAGCCCCAACCGTCTTGCAGGGGAAACAATCACCCAGTACAACGCCCGCATGCAGCTTGAAAAAGCAAAACGCATCGGAGAACGGAGCGGTGAGCTTGCAGCAGGACGACAGACAGGCTTTCTGCGATTTGACGCCAGGGCAAAAGCAATACAGCAACAGGTTCGTCAAAACACACAGCAAGATATACCTGCCCCAAAAACGCCTGCGACGAATTTGGGACAATCCCCTCCTCCACAAAGTAGGTTACGCCGGTTTACAAAAGGCCTAGGTAGCGCAATAGGGCTGGCTGCCTTTATCGGTCCAGACATCGGGAAACAACACGGACCCGACCAAAGAACGCGCATGCAGGACCTCTATAGATATGTAGGAGACGATATCATGGCCATGCGGCCGAGATTGCGTGAAGGAAAAAGCCACTGGTTGGATCATCAAGCGAGTGATCCAAGGTTGCAAATGATAAACTCACGTGCAGCACTTGACGAATGGAACAGCCTGCATCCTCTTGACATAATCGTCCTGCCCGCAGCTTGGCTTGGTGATCTTGGAAGCTTTGAAATGTACAATATGTATTTCGGCGATGGCCAACAAGAGCGTACCCAAGAAATGCTCCAGGTTGAATCGCTCAACGAGCGTGCAGAGCAGGAACAAGGATCTCATGCCGGAGGCCATGGTGGAGGCGGAGGCCACCCTCAAGATACGCATCAAGACGAGGAGAGGGAGGAACAGAAAGAACGAGACGAACAAAGACAGGAGCAAAAACAACAACAGACGCAGCTACCTCGATTTACTCGTTTTCGGAAGTGGATTTTTGGCAAAACAGGCGAAGGGCTTCGCGGGTCTGGATCGGTTCTCGCGCGCGGTACAAGCGGGTCACTCCGGGCAGGGGTATCAGCCGGCACTGGCCTTCTTCCCAAATTAGGAGGGCTTCTTCCGGGGATTGGGGGAGAAGCAGGAGGACTTGGCGGACTCGCCCTTCGGGGAGGCGTTGCTGCAACTGCCGGAGCAACGTGGTGGATAGTTGCAGCAATCATAATTGGCTTTTTATTGATCATACTCCTTGGTCCTCTCCTCGATCAGGAGGATCAGTCTACTACTGGCAACGTAGTAACAGAAATAGGTTGTAGAACAGGATTAGGCGCAGATATAGGTGATGCCCTCGGCATCACTAAGTGCTCTCCAAACCAAGAGACAGGAATGGTCGAGAAAAAGCCGTATGCTGTTGCCAAACTTTTTAATTTCTCAACACTGATCCCAATCGTACTTGCCCAAGATACCTCGACTAACGATTCGTCATCTTCAATCGGCAATGAATCCGATACATCAGGAGAGGTAAATGTTGGCTTTAATCCGACGACCGATGTCGTCCATCGAATCCATGTATCGTATCCGAAAGAATCAAAAGATATTATTGTAACGTATCCAATACAGCCCGAGGTCCAATTGATAGCTTCAGATCCAGCACCAAACGAAAAATTTGGTGTTGATGTCAGTCAGCACATAGACTCTGTAACTTGGTCGCTAAAAAAAGTTCTCAATCCAACGAAGTCTGCTGCGGAACTTCAGAGCATGACGCTTCCGCCTGTTGATATAACATTCAAGTTAACCCTTAGACCAAGGCCCGGTGTCAAAGATATATACATTGTCAGCAAAGCACTTGTGACGCTTTATCCTCTTGCCTCAATTGGGTCAAACGGCTCTCCCGATACATCCGGATCAACAGACACGGGCAATGGGCAACCGGGAGGAAGCAGCGCCGGATCAGGATGCTTAAAAATCAGTGATCCATTAAGCGATGACTGGGCAACGATAAATGCCCTTGATTCACTTTTTTTGCAAAAGGTGAATGAGGTTACACAACAACCGCCTAATGGGGTTGGGGTATGTGTTCCGATCAATCTTATTAAAGCACTCGTCTACGAGGAGTCGGGGGGTGGGATGCTTGATACAAACGGCGCCGGGTATAGCGGAATCATGCAAGTTAGCCCTGGCAGCTGGTGTGACCATGGAAAGTACGACATCGCAACAAAAGAAGGGAATGTGGGATGTGGGGTTTCGCACCTTGCCCATACCTACCAGCAGTGCAATAATTCTTGGGAAGGATCAGTCACCGCATACTATGCAGGACACTGCATACCAAACGGGGCGCATGATAACCCTGCAGAAGGGGGTTCGGGAGAGACGGATTATCAATACCGGGATAGGATTATTAACCGCTGGCATCAGCTTGATAAACTGTAACAATAACTAAGCAACATGGAAAATATTCTCAAAAACAGACTGAATCTATTTTATCTTCTCGCAGCCATTCTCCTGCTTGGCATTATCATGACTGTAGCTTTCATTACTCTTTTCTCAAAACCGACCCCATCTACTTTACCAACACCAACTCCTACAGCTCCATCTCCTACGATGCTCCCAAGTCCTGCGCTTCGTGAGGCGATCTCCCCGTCCAAACAGGGCGTGTTTACGGTTGCGTTCGCTGTCGCACCTAGCCCGACAAATTTTACCATCACCCTTGCGGCATCATCTATAAGCAACCCTGCTGCACCATTTACCTCTGTTCCCTTCACCTCTACGTTTAAAAACGAAGGGAAGCTCCTGGAAATCACGACAACAAAACCTGTCCAGGATAACACTATCTATACCCTCTACGTTCGGCTGAAATCAAACAACCATATTGTCGTGAAGCATCGGTACGAGTCCCAAAACGGAAAATTGACGATTATTGACAGGAATTAAGCGATGCACATGAAACGCTTCAAAACTTACTTATACACTCTCATCTTCGCATTAACACTCGTCGTATTTTTTGCCTCGTCTCACTCAGAGAGCATAGCCCAAACGACAGGCACCGGGCAGTCGAAATACTACCTTCGTGGGACTGTCTTTGGTGAAAATTTTGACACCCCACTTTTTGCCGCAAGCGTCGCTCTCGTGAACAAAAAAACGCAGGGTGTTGAGAACCAAAAAACAAGTAGTGGAGGAGAGTTCGCATTCATCGTACCTTCAGGCGAATACTCACTTAACGTCATTGCCAGGGGGTACATGCCCGATACGCAAACTGTCTCACTTAATGCTTCTCCTGTCACTACCTACTTCATTCTCAGAAAATTGCAGGCAAACCCCATTGTCACAGGAGGCCCGAGCTCAGACGATGCAAGTTCGGGATCAAACGCAGATGGGACAAGCAACTCGTCAAATGGATCAACGAGCACCCCTGGATCGTCGTCAAACGCAACCGTGAATGCCGATGGAACAATTACCTCAACAAGTAACTGTGTCGTCACGATCTGGGGAAAACCATCGGCAAGCCCACCTGATTGCGCACCAGCGTCAGGCCCTTCAGGCGGGAGCGTTGATGGAGGACCAGCGGGAGGTTCGATAGGAAATGGGGGCAAGTGGATTTTCCCGCTTAAGAGTATCGATGAGGCGTCAGGTGTTGCAACAGAAATGGCTGTCTATGCATACGGAAAAAGCGGAGGTGGGTGGGGAGGGCACTTTGAGCATGCTGGACTGGATGTAGGGACAGGCCCAGGTATTTGGAATGAAAAACCCGTCTATGCGATAACAGACGGGAATATTTTTGAGCGCACTGACGCTAATTGTGCTGCTCTTGAAGCAGGGTGTAGTGTGCAAATTGAACATACAACAGACAAGCTAATAAGTCGCTACACCCATATCGACATACTGGGTAGTATTCAGCTCAACCAACATGTTACAAAAGGAACACTTCTCGGGCACATCCACAAATGGCCGTGTGCAGCATATGAGAGCGGAGTGTGTGTCGCTGCAAATGATCATCTCCATTTCGAGCTCCGCAGACAAGACAAGGTTGACGGCGGTGGATCTCCTGTCGTTGTCAACGCCAGAAATTACTACCCAGAGCTGCAACGTTTTGGGATCAATGATGGCTACTACGGAAATGTCAGATCATACACTGCTAGCCAGGGACTTCCGTGGCAAGATGATGGAAAAGAGTTTGGAAACGAGTATAAAATCCATTCTCCTTGTGGCTCTGATGCTGGATCGTCGAACTGGTGCTGGGCACACTGATGTAGAATATCTATATGAATCTCCAAAATAACAAGCGTTTTCTTTTTCTTCTTATCGGAATTGCCTTTGTTCTCATCATTGCGATTGTTTTTGTAGTCATCTCGCTTTTTACAAACTCGGGCTCTTCTACGGAAAATTCCGCGAGAACCCCTACACCAACCGTTGCGCCCTATGGTGGTCCGGCCGAAATTATGAGGTTGAGCCCGTCTGATAATGAGAAGTTCGCAAACCAACTACAACCGATCGTGATCTTCTTCAGAAATGCTCCCCCGCTCACTGTTTCCCTTTCATTCTCTCCACCCACTGAAGGCACGTACACCAGAGACGGTACAGCAAAGACAATTACGTTTACTCCAAAAACCTCCTTCAAATCAGGCGCTACCTATTCAGCAACACTCACAATGAACGGATCATCTTTCACAACACCATCAAAAACCACAGCATCCTCCTATCGTTGGTCATTTACAATCGGTGAGCAACAAGGTGAGGCAGGATTTAGTACGGAGGAGCAGAAGCGGTTCGGAGAAATACTCAAGCAATCTGAAAAACAGTATGAGGATAGGAAGAAACGGCTGCCGTTTGTTATCTACATGCCGTATGAAACCGACCACTTTATCATCTCTATCTCTGCCTCCTCTGATACCGTCACCATCACCACCTATGGCAACACCCAGTCTCAGATTGACTCATATCAAGCAGAGGCTCGAAGTTGGCTCCAATCACATGGAGGAAATTTACAAACACTCTCAATCGTCTATATAAATCGAGCCCGGTAGCCTATCCCTGGACCCTAATCGGCATGATGAGGTGGAGGAAGGAATCATCCCCTTTTATCTTAAACACCCCGGGGTTAAGTGGTCCTGTCATCTCTAAGTAAATATCGTCATCTTGAATATTTCCCAGGATATCCAGTACGTAGCGGGCGTTGAATGCAATCTCATTTTCTTCTCCCTGTAAACTTGCCTCAACCTCAACCGTATTCTCTCCGAGGGAAGCGGCCTGTGAGGAGACAATTATCTTATCTTTGCGGAGTGAAAATTTAATGATATTTGCCGCGTCTCTGGCAAAAATCGAACACATCCGGACAGCTTTCAACATCTCTTCCTTATCAAAAAAGATTGTTGACGCGACATCGGTTGGTAAAATCTTCTCGTAGGAGGGGAAGCTTGCGTCTATCACCCTTCCTACAACAAGTGTCTCCCCCAGTGAGAAAATCACCTGGTTTTGCTCCTTGGCAACAAAAATAGAAATGTCCTCTGTCCCCTCACGAAGCGCCAAGACTTCCCGAAGCACACGGGCCGGAATCAGTAGCGACGTCTCAATCTGAGAAGACGGTCCGCTGTCGCTTGTGTGTTTTAAGGATAAACGGTACCCATCGGTTGCAACAAGCAGAGTCCCTTGTTTTCCTGTTGCTGTTGCCTCCCCTGGTTTTAGCAAGACACCTGAGAGGTTTACTCGTGTCGTATCTGTGCTCGCCGCAAAGACGACATAGCCCAAATCTTTCTGGAACCGCTCAATTGGAATAATGGCAACCTTTTCTCCTTTCTCAAGATAGAGCCTGGGGAATTCGTCTTTCACCGTTGTTTGAAAAACACTTTTTGTCTTTTTTGAGAGAACTTGTATTGATCCTTCTTTTGAGTCAAGCGTTATCACTTCACCTGATAACGCGCTCACCAGTTCTGAAAACGGTTTCGCAGGAACTGTTACTGCCCCTTCTTCAGGGTCAGTCACTATGATTGTCGTCTCTATACCTATCTCGAGATCCGTACTTCTCAAGAGAAGTTTCCCTCCAGTAACTTCCAAATAGATATTTAATAATATTGGGAGCTGGGCTCTTTGGGAAACCCCGTGTTGGAGAAGAGTAAGTTTTTTTTGCAGATCTTCTGTCCTAAGAGTTGCTTTCATATATTCTTCTTTGTAGTTGTAGTAGTGTATCGGGAAATGTGGAAAATTGCAAGGAAAATACACCCCATAACAATTATTATAGAGAGAAGATTAGATTGATAATAGAGCACATTATTGTTTTTCTTTCAATACCCAAGCCGTATCATAATACTAAGTACTACCTGTGGCTTCATGCGTAGGAATATGTGGATAAATTGTTTATATCTTTGGGGATGACATGTTGATATGTAAGGTACGGGAGCTTATCCCCACATTATCTTTGTAAGAGCTTGGTTATCCCTGTAATATCCTCATGTATCCTAGCCTTGTTTTCCACAAGAGCATGAATCTTCTCCACACCATACATAATTGTCGTGTGGTCCCTTCCCCCAAGAAGATTGCCTATCTCAGAGAGCGTGATATCAAGCTCTGTTTTTAGAAGGTACATACAAACCTGTCTTGCCTTGACGAGTGAGGCATCCCTCTTCGGGCCTTTCAGCTGTGTTGTTTTTACTTGGTAATAATCACAGACCGTTGCAATGACATCGTCTGCATGGAGATGCGTGCGCTTCTCCTCAATCATGTGCCCGAGGGCTTTTTTCGCAAGCTCCAAACTGATGGGAACATCCATGGTTGTCGCTTGGGTAATGACGCGAAGCAGTAATCCCTCAAGGCTCCTCGTGTCCTGAACCTGCTCGGCCAGATACAGTGCAACTTCATTTGGCAGCGAAGCGCCATATTTCAAAGCCTTGATTCCCAAGATTGCCGTTTTAAGTTCTAAGTCCGGAGCGCCGATGTCAACCGTTAATCCCCCGGCAAACCTGGATGATAGCCGTGCTTCAAGCCGTTTTATCTCTTGTGGAGGACGGTCTGAGGAGAGACAAATCTGTGCGCCGTTATCAATGAGAAAATTAAACGTGTGGAAGAGTTCTTCCTGCACTTTCTCTTTCCCCTCAATAAACTGGATATCATCAATCAGCAAAAGCTCACTGCTGCGGAATTTTTTCTTCATTCTTGCGGTATCATTGGTTCTAATTGCATCAACCACCTCATTGGTGAACTCCTCGCTTGTGAGGCAGACAATTTTTCTTTCGGGGTTTTTTTGATACACGTCATTTGCTATCGCATGCATCAGGTGGGTCTTCCCCACCCCGACAGGGCCGTAAATAAAAAAAGGATTGTAGATTTGCCCCATGTTTTTCGCGATCGTTGATGCAGAGACAAATGCAAGCTGGTTGCTTCCCGAGACGGCAAAGTTTTGGAATGTATAATCGGGTCTGACCCTTGGGAGGTGCCCGATAAACGGCTTGACCTGCCTCTCCTCGGTAAAAAGAGGTCCGTCTTTTTGGGTAGTATTTGAAGGAGGCGCCTTGGGGATGAAAAGTAGTGACACTGCCCTTCCGGAATGCTTCTCAAGTGCCTCTTTAAGTTCTTCCGAAAACCGTTTCTGGAGCATATCGATAATCATCATTGATGGTGCGGAAACGGTTGCTATTCCCTCCTCAAAGGACTCAAGGCTTGTGTTCTGAAACAGGGTAATAAAATTGGCTTTGGTGACTGAAGATTTAAGGTCGGTCAGTACTTCCTGCCAGAGAACCTTTTGTAGGTTGTCCATAGTGTATACAGCAGTGTACTGATGTGGATAAGTCCTTGTCAATATGATCAACTATCTCAAAATGATAGCAAAATCGAAACATTATCATATTGTTGATAAGTCGGGACATTTTACACGTACTGCCGTTTTCTGCTATACTCAGTGAGTCAATGGAAAAATTTGTTACCCTAAAAAAGGTCAGGCGAAAAAGAAAGCATGGTTTTTTGCAAAAAATGAAAACCCACGCTGGCAAGAAGGTATTAAAGAGGCGGATGGCAAAAAAGAGAAAGCGGCTTGCTCTCTAATTCCCCAGTTATGTTACCACGTCAACAGCGATTGCCACTACAGAAGCCGTTTGTTCCTGAGTTCCAGAAGCGAACTGACGCCTTTATTGTGAAAGCGCGCCATAATGATTTTGCAATCAACAGGTACGCTTTTATTGTTGGAAAAAGAATAGACAAGCGTGCGGTGGTCAGAAACAGCACCAAAAGAGCATACAGGCAGTGTGTTGAGGAGCTTAAGCCAAGTTCAAAAGGATATGATATGCTGTTTATTGTCAGAAAGCCTTGTGGGAGAGGGCAAAAAGAGGAGCTTTGCAAGATGATACAGACAACGATTGCAGCCGGAGACCAACGATAACTATGGAAAGAGTGATTATTGCAGGTATTAAATTCTATCAATCCTTCATCTCATACCCTTTGTCGATACTTGTTGGGGGAACGTCTGGCTGTCGCTTCACCCCTACGTGCTCGGAGTATGCAGTTTCCTGTCTTCGCAATTTTGGAGTAGCAAAAGGAGGAGTAATGGCCATAACAAGACTGCTCTCTTGTCAGCCCTTCTCCCGCCAAAGGCGGGATCAGGGTAAACCGTTTACGGTAAGTCATTCGAAATAACGTAGTATGGGAGAAATTTTTAATTTTATTTTTGTCCACCCCCTGATTAATGTCCTTGTTGGAATTTATCAATTGTTGGAGATTGTCCATATCCCCAATGCGCTTGGGTTTTCAATAATTCTCCTGACAGTCATCATCCGTCTCATTCTCTGGCCGTTCACCGCCTCTCAATTACAGACAACGAGGAAGATGCAGGAGGTAAGTCCTGAGTTGTCTAAACTCAAAGAGAAGTACAAAGGTGATGCAAAACGGATACAGCAGGAGACGATGCTCCTCTATAAAAAACACGGTGTCAATCCTTTCGGAGGCTGTTTACCGACTATTATCCAGCTTCTTCTTTTCCCTGCGCTTTACTCCGTCTTTCAAACATTTGTCGGGTCTGATAAATCAACTATTATTCAAAATTTTAATAAGGTTTTATATTTCGACTTTCTTAAGCTCCAATCCCTTCAGGACCCTACGTTTTTCGGTCTCCCGTTAGGACAGAGCCCGGCGCAACTTATTTCCCATATTCCGCTTATCCTTTTGATTCCTGTCGTAACTGCGCTTTTGCAGTTTGTGCAATCGAAAATGATGTTTAGTGCGACCCCTCCCCAGAAGACGAAAGACGGGAAAGAGCCTGATTTCCAAACCGTCTTTCAGAAACAAATCATCTATATCATCCCCTTCACCATCGGGTTTGCCGCCTACAACTTCCCTGTCGGTTTGTCTCTCTACTGGAATACCTTCACTGTTTTTGCTATGATACAGCAATATAAATTGAACGGTTTAGGAGGAATTGAACCGTGGATCAGTAAGTTGAAAAAGTAAATATATGAACGAAGCACACACAGCAGATGAAAAAAAGACAGTAGAAGCAGTCGTTGCTGAATTTATTGCAAAACTTGGAATTGAGGGGGATTTCACCATTGAAGAAACAGACGGGTCGCTTTTGGTACTTCTTAATACAAATGACTCAGGAATCGTGATCGGGTACCACGGAGAAATACTCGAAGCAATGCAGCTTATCCTCTCCCTTATGGTGGCGAGGAAAATCGACCGATTTCTCAGGATCACGGTTGAGGTTGGTGACTACAGAAAGAATAGAGAAGAATATCTTAAGCAGCTTGCGGAAAAAATGAAAGATCGGGCGCTTACTGAGCATCGGGAACAGGTTATTTCGCAGCTGAAGCCATGGGAGCGCCGGGTGATTCACCTTTTTTTCCAGGATGACCCTGATGTCGTTTCAGAATCGGAAGGCGAAGGCCGCGATAGGATACTCGTCATTAAACCCCGATAAGCGTGTTGTTTTGACAAAGAAAAAAAACGCATCGTCTCGTTTATTCTCTGCTCTTCCCAAGCGAAAGTATTTGTTTCAAAGTAAAAGCACATTTCTTTATCTTCTTGTGCTTTTTTTCCTCCCGACCCAACTGGGAAAGCATTTCTGGCCGGATTTTACGACCGTTTTAGGGATTCGCGTAGACTACCTCTCCCCCACGCTTTATTTGACCGACATACTTCTTATGCTTCTTGCCGTTTCGTGTTGGAAAAAAGTAGTGAGCAGCTTGCGTCGACAGGGTAATAGTAAAAATCTTTATTTTTTTTCTAAAGAACATGCATTTCTTTTTGCAGGAATTATTGCCGTTTTGGCGGGATCCATTTTTTCTGTACGACCGGTTGTCGGTTTTCTCGGGATTGCCCGGCTTCTTGAGGTGCTATTCTTTGCCTGGTATACAGGGTATTTTTTCTCATCATCCAAACATGAACGTCTTGGCATCATTGTTTTTTCCTCAGCGCTTCTCCTGCAGGGTGTCGTTGTAAATATGCAGGCGTATTTTCAGCACTCCCTTGGGGGCGTACTGTATCTGCTTGGAGAAAGGTCAATTTCCTTAACCACACCCGGAGCCGCGCGTTCGGAGCTACACGGCTTACTCTACCTTCGCCCGTACGGTACCTTCTCGCATCCGAATACACTTGCGGGGTTTTTACTTATGGGGAGCATTCTTGTCATGTACGAGATTTTCTCACGCACGAGGAAAGGAAAGCTAATAAAGTCTTGGTATGCTGCAGCTTTTGTTTTTTCAGCAGCTTCGTTATTCTTAACACTTTCAAGGACTGCAATTTCTCTGGCAGTGCTCCTGATAGTAGCGATAGCGGTTAAGGCGAAGATGAGGTTTGATCGTGAAAGAATTATGGTTGTTGGTGTACTGCTGATGGTCATCGCTTTTTTCCCGTTGGTTTACTACCGCTTTTTATCAAACAATATTTTTGGCGAGTCGCTTGAGGTGCGGCTGGTTCTTATGGAGGCTTCTCTAAGAATGATACTCGACCACCCATTTTTTGGTGTGGGAATAAATGAGTCTTTAATTTCCCTACCCCGTTATCTTCCGCAACTCTCATTTATGCTTTTACAACCTGTTCATTCCCTCTTTCTTCTCATTGCAAGCGAAAGCGGAGTTGTCGGGCTATTAGGATTTATAAGTGCACTTATGTATTCTTTTCAAAAAAGCATGAGGGAGAGAAGTTTGGTTAAAATTTTTCTTCTTCTATCGGTTTGCTTTTTAGGCTTAACGGACCATTATTTTTTAACCCAGCAACAGGGTCGTCTTTTGCTTGGGTTTATCTTCGGGCTCATTTTATCAAATAGTCCCCTTCGATTGCCGAATAAGAAAAAATACTCTAATTAGCCTTTTCTGACAAGCCGATGAAAGAAAAATATCCGATCAGGCATCCGAACAATACAAGAATCGTGACTAGAATTCTTTGTCAGAGTTTTGAGAATTGTGTACACTAGAACTCAGTGAAGCATGAGGTTGTAACAGAACGGGTCCAAAATGACCGTCCTCCCCTTTTTATTGTTGATCAAGAAGGTTTTTTTCTTGATCATTTTGCTTCGGAGTTGTCTGCAGAGTTTCTTCCAATTATCCTGACAAAAAAAAGTATTCCTCCGAAAACATATCCTCACGCAGTGATCATCAATCAAGGATCCCGCTATCCGAAGATACCGGATAATTCGTTTCAAGGAGTGTATGTGTTTGTCGGAAGCGAGACACCCCACTCCGATTTTTTTTCCGCACTGCTTAGGGAGGTAAAAAATCGGGAGATTCCGTTTTATTTTATTTCACCCCTCCGCCTGATAAAGAGGAAATTTCTCACTCTCGTTACCTCCTATTCCTTAGGACAGGTTTTTTTATACGGGGATATCATAGACAAGAATTTTTGGAATACACCGGCGAGGGCGCTTGTTGATCAGGCAAATGAAAATGAAAGCCTTCTCCTTAAAAACCAGGGCCTCTCATCTCTTTACCCGGCAACGAGTGAATTTATTGCAGCAACTATTATTCGGTTAAGCATTGTCGAAAAACTAAAAATCGCCGTGACAGCAATACTTCCGGAAGGTCTGGAGTATGAAATTTCTTTTGCTCGGCTCCTGCAGCAAGTCAACCCTTTGCTTCGTGTGGATTATTTGAAGGCAAAAGAGCGCAGGGGGCAAACGGTACAGATCCCTGAGGGAACTGCGGTTGTCTTGCAGCCGAGAGAGTCGCTTAAGGAGTGGCTTAGGGAACATGGCATGAGGAAAGATCACAAACGCGAACCACTGAAGAAACGGAGGAGAAGGTTCATTTTTTCCTTTGACGCAATTTTTTTATCATTGTTAGTTCCGGCAATTATAGTCCTTACCTATGTTCTTATCACATTAGGGGCTTCTCTCGTTGGTCAACGGCTGCTGGTTCGAGCGGTGAGGGAGGCGACGACACTTCATTTACAAGATGCCGCTGTGAGTGCCAAGTCATCCCGTGCACTCTTTTCCTTAGGAACGGCGATGGCAAATGGCATACTTTCACCGCTCAGGAATACACCTTTCCGTAGTCTGGCTGAGGAAATAGTTGAAAAATCGAGTTTTGGTGAAACTGTTGCCGGTCTTCTGGGGAGTTCGGTTTCGGCAGGGGAAACATACCTCTCAATGGTATCCGGTGAGCGCAGGGTAAGTAAGGATGAATTTTCGGGTGCAACACAGGATGTAAAAAATAACCTTCTGCTTCTTTCCTTGTTGCAGGAAGACTCAAGACTACCTGAAGAATATAAAGAAACGGTTGCCTCATATAAAAAAACAACAGGCTTATTTTTGGCAACCGCAGACATACTCCCAAACATTCTTGGTTTTGATCGCGAGAGGAAATATCTTCTCCTGTTCCAGAACAACAACGAGCTTCGCCCGGGAGGAGGGTTCATCGGTTCATATGCAGTCGTGTCGGTGAAAGATGGGAGAGTTGGGCCCCTTAAAGTTCACGACGTCTATGATGCTGACGGCCAGCTCAAAGGGCATGTTGAACCACCGGAAGCGCTTCGAAAATATCTGGGGGTAACCCATTGGTATTTGCGTGATAGTAATTTTTCACCTGATTTTCCAAGCAGTGCAGGAACCGCTGCATTCTTTTTACAACTTGAAACAGGAGAGAAAGTCGATGGTGTTATTGCCATAGACACGTCGTTTTTGAAAGGAATGGTGCATGCGCTTGGGCCGCTACGTCTTCCGAATTCAGCTATTGTCGTCAATGACGAAAACGTTACATCCTTTTTGCAGGATACGATACAAAAAGAGTTTTTCCCCGGATCCTCTTTGAAAAAAGATTTATTGTCTGAGCTTATCGGTGGGTTTTTTCTTCGCTTGCAGGCACCAGACGGGAAAGTTATTGGTGATGTGCTACAGACAATCGAAAGCGGCATCACTCAGAAACACCTGCTCTTTGCGTTTGTAAACAAAGCGGAAGAACAACCATTTTTAGTCATGGGAGCATCGTCATCTCTTGATGCTCCATCACAGGAAGATAAAGATGGTGTCCAGGATTTTTTCGGTGTGAACGAGGCAAATGTCGGCACAAATAAGGTGAATGAATTTATCAAAAGAAGCTTTCAGTATGCGCTGAGCGTTGATGAGTCGGGAGCGTTGCATATGCAGGTAACCCAAACAATTGAAAATGCGAGTACAGGGGCAGTTCCGTATGGCGGTGATTATAAAGCATATCTTCGTTTTATTCTTCCGGGGGGCGTGAGCCCACAAGAGATAGCTGTCGATGGAGTGAAGCAGATAATTTTGGCTCCGCTTGAGGGTGAGCGGGCATATGTCAGCCGTGGTGCAGTTGCCGAAAATGCTCTTGAGGTTGATAGGGTTGATGAAAAGGGGAAGAGTATCTACGGATTTTACCTGCATGTTGCAGGGGGGACAAAAAAGAAAATCAGTCTTATATATGCTCTTCCGATGCCAGCAAAAAAAGTGTATGGGCGATACCACCTGTCCCTTTTCAAGCAACCGGGAACAGGAGCGGATCCATTTATTTTCTCACTTGAGCTGCCACAAGGCTATCAGCTTCTCTCGTCTAAGCCCCCGATGACGGAAGAAAACGGTAGGCATGTGTTTCTTTCACAGTTAGTTTCCGACGAAGACGTCAGCATTGTCTACGGAAAAAAATGAGAAGGGAATAGGGAGAAGCGAACATGGTATAATTTCATTCATGAATCTTCTGTCGATAG
>JAUYMJ010000105.1 GCA_030698775.1 bacterium | reverse complement strand
GAAGATTCGTGTATTTTCGTGTCCCCTTTTTTGTGATAAAAATAAGGGTAAGGTCATCCCTCACAGCATACCCAACGACAGCGCTTTCAGGAGATCCATCCCTTGAAACTGTTGCAAGCACGCATAGTTTCGGCTGTTTATTTATCAGTTCCTGAAGTACTTGCTCCATTCCGATTTATTATAAATCCTGCATGACCTCCGTTCAAGTTTTTAAATCTGCTCGGTAATTATTTTTTCCGCTCTTTCACCTTTCCAAGCAGTTTCTCGCCCGACACTTTGAATTCCTCTTTTGTTGTTTTTGTCATACGTTTCACCACCATTCTTTTTTAGATGCTAGATCATCCCAAATATATTGCAGTGACGGAAATCACGGTGCATTTTTGGCCAACGAATCGAGCTCTCTTTTGAGCTTTTGTTTATCAACAAGACATTGGGACTTTTCAAAGGTTATGATGCCTTCTTTTTTCAATTTCTCAAGTTGCCTGCTTGCTGTTTCACGCTGCATGCCCGTCCACGACGCGATGTCTGTATGTGTCAGTTTGAGGGAAAGCATGGTCGTGTCTTTTGCCGAAAAAGCGTAGTGGTTTGCGAGGTATAAAAGAAGAGAAAGGATCTTGTGGTACGCGTTGGTATATGTTGCATTTTCAATCTTTTCAAGTAACCCTACGATGCCAAGTGACAGGCGTGTTGCCAGATCGAAGAGGACATCGGGATTTTCTTTGAGAAACCTGATGACCTGGTCTGCCCGTTTCGGCCAGACTACAACTTCATCAATTACCTCAAAATTATATTTGTTTTCCGAAGTACTCAAAAGAAGCATGGTCGGTAAGTAGGAGATTGGCCTGAAAAGATGAAGCGTGAGGTCCTGTCCGTCTGCCGTATTGATAAACTGGCGTACATGCCCTTTTTTCAGGTAATAGACCATATGGATAGGTTCACCGGCTCTTATGAGAATGTCGCCTTTACGAAACGACAGGGGTGATCCCTGCATGAAAAAAGCGTCAAGTTTTTTCTGAACTGCTTGCTCCATACATCAGCTATGCGAGTATAGCACAAGAGCCCGAAAAGACCCCGTCGTGACGGCGGTCACTGTGGTGTGTTCCTGTCAGGAGTATTCTTTTTACAGTTGTGAGGGGGCATATGATAATCGATTTATTTCTCTTTCTTCGGCAATGGTATAAGGATTTTATGCATGCATTGTGGAGGGGGACTGTTCTCTTCAACTCAAGGGTGAGGTAGGACCGTATGTATTAAGAATGAAATATACAATCACTGCAAAACACTCTGTACTATCTGAAACGTCGAAGGCATATGCTGAAAAGCAGGTCCGTAAACTCGACCAGTTTCTTCCCGATTTTCCCATGGACGGTGTCATCTTGGACATTGTGATAGAAAAATACCACAAGCGAAGCCTTGAGAGCACGAAGAAAGATAAGGAAGAATTTAAAGGGAAAGAGGTTCGTCCTTCTATCGACCATCCTGTCTATTTTGAGGTTACGATAAAGATGGTTCTTCCGGTAAAGCCCTTAGTAGTGACAAAACTGGGAAAATCAGTCGATGAAGCAGTCAAACTGGGATTTCTCAAACTTCAGCGAATGTTGCAACAATATAAAGGGAAGCATTTCAAAGACGTGAGTGAATATTATGACAGGAAAACGATCCGAAAGGAGGGGATATGAAAGGTATACGTGACGAGGAGGTCCGCCTACAAAGGCTTGAGAAAAGGTATAAGAATACAGCGTATCCGGTCCTTTCAGTATACTTGGGATTTGCCGGGAAGAAAACGCCGTCAACACAGGTTGTCCTGTCACTTTTTCATTCCTATATCCATAGGTTTCTTACGGATGATGAGCAGAAATTTTTTAGGAGGGATATCGAAAAAATTACGACGTATCTCTCGGAGACATTTGATTCACGGGGAAAAAGAAGCATCGTTTTTATTACTTCAGGAAGGCACCTGTGGGAAGTTTTCTCATTTGAATTTTACCTTCCGCCGATGTGCGTTGTAGGGTATGCGCCATACCTTCATCCGATCGTCGGGGCGCTCACATCGTATAAGAAGTATCTTGTCTTGCTTGTCGACCGGAAGAGGGCTCGGTTATTTTTAGTGCATCTTGGTGAAATAGAAGAGCAAAAAGAGTTTCTTGATGGGCATGTCCCGCAGAATGTGAGGGCAAATGAGCGTGATTTCTATGGACGATCGAATAAAATTTTCCGGCACATTGAGGACCATTTGCATAGGCACCTGCAGCTGGTTTCTGAAGCTGTGAGTTCGTTTATCCGAGAATATGACGGCAACTTCCTTCTGGTAGGAGGGCATAAAGAGATGGTTTCAAAAATGAAAAAACATTTGCCTTCGTCAGTGCAGAGGATGGTCCTTGGAGAGTTTGTTACCGCAGTAAACATCCCGCTTAAGGAGGTGTTTTTGCACAGTAAAAAAATCGCTGAAACTATTGAGCGGGATGTTTCAGAGCAGCAGCTTGCGGCGAGCCTGAGAGGGTAGCTAGTCCTTGTGTTTTTGGGTATGCCTGGCCTGCCTAAGAAGTAATACCATTCTCCTTTACCAATACGTGTCGTGCTGGACTATACTAAAAAAAGGGGATGTAAGAAGCATGGAATTTCGAGACAGAACTGAAGCAGGAGAGGCGCTTTGTCAATCTCTGACGAAATATAAAGGAAAAGATGTTATTGTTTTTGCGCTGCCCAGAGGCGGTGTTATCACTGCAGCTCCTATTGCCCTATTTCTCAATGCGCATCTTGACCTTCTCATCACCCGAAAAATCGGCCATCCTTCCCAACCGGAATACGCTTTGGCGGCGATTGCGGAGAATGGTGATATTCTTGTCGGAAATGAAGATGAACTCTCGGATGTAGATCAGGAATGGTTAAGAAATAAAATCAAGAAAGAAAAAAAAGAAGCAAAGCGCCGGCGCGAAGCCTATCTGGCTGGGAGGAAACAGGCAGGTGTAAAAGGGAAGATTGCAATTATCGTTGACGACGGTATCGCAACGGGGCTGACGATAAAAGCAGCGATTGCTGCAATGAAGAAAAAAAATCCTCAGAAGATTGTCGTTGCGGTGCCTGTGGCACCTGAAGAAACCATAAGCGAAATAAAAAAAAGTGTTGACGACGTAGTTTGTCTTATCAAAGAAGTTTACGGTCAGTTCCGTGGATCAGTCGGAGCATATTACAGGGAGTTTCCTCAAGTTACTGACGACGAGGTTGTGAAGGCGATGTCTGACGCGTCACAGTGACATTGATCACAGAATCATGACGTTTTGTTGTTTACAATTTTTTTATGAAACAAAAAACTGCTCTCCTTGTCATCGGTATTATTGCCCTGTGTGGGCTTCTTTTCTCAGGGTATCTCTCCTATAACGAACTTTTTTCGGGAGGATGTAACCTCAATTTCATCAGTTGTGGGACCCGTACGGGACCTATTTTCGGTCTTCCGGCATGCGTGTACGGATTCTTCATGTACCTTACCGTGTTTATTATCGTCGTCCTCGGATTACGGAAGAAATCCTAATCTTGCAAAATCCCCAAATACTTTTCTATACTAGTAGTATATGCCTAAAGCTGCCCCGAAGAAGAAAGCCGAGAAGCCAACCTCACGGAAGCCTCATAAGAATACCGGTCGACCGGTACGGGCGGCTGTCCAGGCCGCACGGGCAGCGGCTTTGAGGAAGTTTGAAACGGAAGAGAGAGGAAATGAGAAACAAGAAGAAGTTGTTATTAATGAGACGGTACAGGCTTCGATGAGTTCTTCACCGCGTCACGTCGTCGTTGAGACTGGTGATATGTCTGTCGATGTATCAGAATCCCCCAAACCGCCTGAAGATAGCACTGAGGATACACAGGAATCCGGTGAGGAATCGGAAGCGACGGAAATGATAGCTGCCCAAAATGTTGCAGAAGCGATTACGACAGAAAATCCTGGGGAGTATGCAGTCGTCCGCAAAAATGTCTCTTCATCCCGCCTTTTCTTTGTGGCGTTGGGGACAGGGATTTTCCTTGGGGCACTCATTTTTGGAGGACTTATCCTTTTTGATATGTATGGTGGAGACATAAAAACCCCCTTCTTTTCCACCTCTCCCTCGCCGAGCCCTTCTGAGGAACCGAGCCCTTCTCCGACTGAGGTCGTTGTCGACCCTGCAGGTTTTTCCGTCCAGGTTCTCAATGGGACAGGAGTTCCGGGTGCAGCAGGGAACGCCGAAGACGTCCTCAGTACTGCAGGATTTAGCAAAACGTCGACCGGCAATGCAAGTGAATATGGCTTTACCGATACCGAGGTCGCAATGAAAGGCGATGTACCTGACGCGCTTTTTAGTAAGATAAAGACAACCCTTTCTGGATACAACGTTGTACAGGTGACGTCGCTTCCCTCGGACGGTCAGTATGATGTCGTGATCACAGTCGGGACGAAAAGTGGCCAGTAGTTTACGTTGCGTCTGCTTTTCCCCTTGCAAATCCTCCCCGATTTCGTTAATGTAGGGACTTGTGTCCAAGCAGTTAGCCGCTCGCATCACATCTCTTTCCCCATCTGCCACGCTGGCTGTCGATGCCATTGTAAAAAAATTCCAAGGGGAGGGGAAAAAAATTTACAATCTTTCACTGGGTGAGCCCGATTTTGCCACGCCAAAAAATATTCAATCAGCAGCGACACAAGCGATGCGGGAGGGATATACCCATTACACGACAACAGCAGGAATCCCGGAACTTCGGAAATCGATCGCCGATAAATTCTCTTTGGAAAATGCAATAAAATATGATCCATTGGAAATAGTCGTTGGAGTCGGTTCAAAACAGCTCCTCTATAATGCATTGATGGTCCTTTGTGAAGAAGGGGATGAAGTGCTTGTCCCGGTCCCGACATGGAGCACGTATGTTGAGCAGGTGAAGTTAACGCTCGCAACTCCTGTACCTACGAAGCTTTCTCCGCCTTTTAAACTCACCGCCAAGGATGTTGAGAAAAAAGTTACGAAGAAAACAAAAGTGGTCATCCTTAATTCTCCGGCAAATCCTACTGGGGCAGTGATTGAGAAAAAGGAGTTGCAAAAAATCGCAAAGCTAGCCGTTGCAAAAAATATCTGGATACTTTCGGATGAAATATACGAAAAACTTTTGTATGGAGGCAAACACTTTTCAATCGCGTCTTTTGGTTCTGATATAAAAAAGAGGACTGTGACGATTAACGGTTTTTCCAAATCCTATGCGATGACGGGGTGGCGGATAGGATATGCCGGTGGGCCGAAAGACGTCATTACTGCGATGGTAAACTTGCAAAGCCAGACGACATCTAATACGTCGTCAATCGCACAGTATGCTGGGGTTGAGGCGCTTTCCGGAAGCCAAACAAGCATAAAAAAAATGGCCCTGGCTTTTTTAACGCGGCGGGCTTTTCTTCTTCACGCATTTTCAGGTATTGATAGGTTGTCAATTGTTGCTCCTGAAGGGGCGTTTTATCTTTTCATCAATGTTGAGAAGTGTTTGAACAAAAAAATAAAAACATCGGCTGAGTGGTGCGAGAGACTTCTGGAAAAAGAACACGTCGCGCTCGTTCCGGGTGAGGCCTTTCTCTATCCGGGATGGGCGAGAATGAGTTTTGCGACATCAATGGATGTGTTGGAAGAAGCAGTAAAGAGAATAAGTCGCTTTGTTCAAAATTTTTAATTTTCAATTTACAATTTGAAATGAATATTCAATTACAAAATTTTAACTTCATTTATTTCAATAAAAATTGAAAATTTCAAATTGAAAATTACATGAAAAGAAAGATTCCCGCCACCATGGTTTCCCAGCACCCGGATCACGCCGGTGTGCCGTACTGGCATACAACCGCATTTATCCAGACGCAGTTTGAGACAAAAGAGTGCTTTCTCTCATTCTCGGAACTCGGAGCGTCTGAGTACATGTGGGATTGGGAGGGCAAGCTCGTTGACGAATCAGTGATGGAACGGTTACTGAGTGAACATTTTGCGTATTTCAAAGACGTGCAGGTCGGGCGGGATAAGTTCCTTACGTTCCGTCTTCCCAATCCTGTGGTTGAAACCGAGTTTCGGCTTGGCAGGACATTTATGGGGCTTTTATCCGCAGCAACAATGGCAAAACAAATCGGCATCCATAGCCCGCCACTTTTTGAGGTAATTCTTCCCATGACGAAGAGTCCTGAACTGATGATGGATGTCCAGGAAGCGTTTACCGAGGTTGCAAATCTCAAGCATTTTTTATTCAGGTTTGACAGTGAAAGCCTGAAATATATCCAGCTTATTCCGCTTTTTGAAGATATAGAGACGATCGCAACATCAGATGATATTCTTCGGGATTATCTCAGAAGGCATTTGAAGATCTTCGGGGAGAAACCTCTTTATCTTCGTCCTTTTTTGGCAAGGTCCGATCCGGCTTTGAATTCAGGTATTGTCCCAACCGTGCTGGCAATAAAAATCGCGCTTTCACGATACAGAAAACTTGAAAAAGAAACAAAGGTAAAACTCTATCCGATTTTAGGATGTGCATCGCTTCCATTCCGTGGAGGGCTCACGCCACAAACAGTTGACCAGTTTGTCAAAGAGTATCAGGGGATACGCACCGCAGTTGTGCAAAGTGCGTTCCGCTATGATTATGACAAGGATGAAGTCATCTCTGCGATCGCAAAACTTGAGAAGTATCTTCCTTTGGGAAAAACAGCTATCGTTACATCTTCTGATGAAAAAACACTAACACATCTGAGCAGCAAATTTGCCGGATTTTACGCTTCAACTGTTGAACAAATTGCTGAGACGATAAACGCTGTTGCAAAATACATGCCAAAACGCCGTGAGCGGGTGCTGCATATCGGATTATTCGGTTATTCCCGCGGTATCGGCAAGGTGAAACTTCCGCGCGCGATTTCTTTCACCGGTGCGCTCTACTCACTTGGGATTCCGCCTGAGCTGATCGGAACGGGAAGAGGCTTGGCGCTTGCAAAAAAAACGAAAAACCTCAAGCTACTTGAAAAATATTATCTGCTTCTTCGGGATGATCTCATAAGAGCCGGGAGATTTTTGAATAAAGACGTGCTGAAGAAGCTTGCCGGGGAGAACGCCTCGTGGAAAAAAATAGCAGAAGATATTGTTGCGATAGAATCATACATTGGAAAACCGCTTGGACCGGTCACCGTAGGTGACAAGCAGCATAAAAAAGTCACCGATAAAATTTACAAAAAATTCGTAAAAGGGGAGTCACTAACGAAATTGATCGAAGAAGGAGCCAGACTTAGAAAAAGCCTCGGTTAAAACGCGTGCTCTTTGGGGATCTTCGGTAAGAAGACTCAGGATCTGATTTGCGTCATATATACGTGGATTTGGGCCTCGTCTTCAAAGCCTTTTCCGTTATTTATCGGTGTTCTCCTTATGGAGACCTTCGCATCAGGTGCAATTTTTTTACAGATTGCTCGGACTTTCTCAATCGAGTAGTAGAAGAGATGACTTGCTGGTGCGACGTCCTCATCAGTCAGTAGGTTAAATGCGATGCCGAAACGGCAGAGCTGCCACATCTTTCTCACCATCGCCTGAAGGAAATCATAATTATTAACACTTTCCAGCCTGATACTCATCGCTCCAGAGCTTACGACAAAGTCGAATCTCCCGAGGTTTTCGTCCTTGAGAATGTCTGTAAAGAGGAAAATTTCTTTGGGGTATTTTTTTCTCGCCAGTTGCAGTGCCGGTTTATAGATATCCGTCCCAACATATTGTCCAACACTTTTCTCCCAAAGGTAGGGGAGGATATCTCCTGTGCCGCATCCGATGTCAAGAATTGATGCACCGCGTAACGGGCGTTTCGTTTTGTCGAAAATTTTAAAAAGATTTGAAAAATTGTACGCTTTATCATGGTCCTCCCAGCCATCAATTATCCCTGAGCGGTAGTAGTCGTCGTAAACGAATGCGTTCTCCTGATGATGCGTGTTTTTATACTCCGGTTTTTGGGTGGTAAATATGGTAAGTAATTTTTTCATTATCGTGTTTGATTTTTTTAGAGCCAGGCTTGCACCATTGCAATTTGATCATGAGATAGTTTTGAAGCCTCAGGTGTAACCATTGTATATGCCCTGCCATTATAGGCCTATAATAGCAGAATCACTAGTAAATCTCAAATTTTTCAAGAAGTTTCTTGTTTCCTTCGACCTGGTAGTTGAGAAGCTCCCTATACAGCCCTTTTGTATTGGCGAGTTCTTGGGGAGTCCCTGATTCGGTGATTTTTCCTCCCTCAACGACGAGGATTTTGTTGGCATTTTGTATCGTTGAGAATCTGTGTGCTATGACGATGACGAGTTTATTTTTCATCAAATTTTCGAGTGCGACTTGTACTTCTTTTTCCGATTTCGCATCAAGACTTGATGTCGCCTCATCCATGATAAGAATCGGGGCGTTTTTGAGAATTGCACGCGCGATTTGTATCCGCTGCTTCTGCCCACCGGAAAGCCTCACGCCGCGTTCACCGACTTCGCTGTCCAAACCCTTAGGCAGTTTCATGACAAACTCATAGGCGTTTGCGAGTCTGAGTGCGTTGATTATTTCTTTTTCAGCTGAATCCGGTTTTCCGTATGCGACGTTTTCCCTCACCGTTGTTGAGAAAAGCTCATTTTCCTGAAACACGAGTGAGATATTGTTGCGGATAAACGCGTGGTCGAGGTTTTTGTAGTCCTTGCCTTTGAGTAAGATACTCCCAGATGTTGGGTCATAGAATTTGAGAATCAGGTTAACGATTGTTGATTTACCCGCGCCACTATGGCCAACAAGTGCCGCCATCTCGTTTGGTTTTAGCATAAATGAGACCTCGTCCAAAACAACTCCTGATGTTTCGTATTGGAATGACACATTTTTAAATTCGATTGAGGGGTCTGTAATATGTTTGGCGTCAACTTTTTTCCTGTAATTTTCGGTCGATTTCAGGTTGAGGATTTCAAAATATTCTTTCGACCCCGCCTCTGCCATCTGAATCTGGGTGAGGATGAAAGACATCGCAAAAAGAGGAAGCCTTGCTTGATTGAATAGCTGGAGAATTAAGACCATTTCTCCGATTGAGAGAATCCCCTGGAATGCATTGTAGAAAACGAGGATACTGATGGCAAAAAGGATGATGTTGAGGGAGAGCCCTCTGAAAAAATCGAATTTGTGATACGTTGTACTTTGCTTGGCATAAATTGCATTACTTTCATCTAGGCTTTTTTCGACAAGTTTAAATTCTCTCGGCTCGCTGGTGAATGACCTGACCAGGCTCATGTTGACGATTACCTCCTGCATCCTGCCCCGCATCTTGTCTTCGATCTGATTTTTTAGGACTTCTTTTTCACCCCATTTTTTCGTTGAGTAGTAGGAAAGCGCAAGATAAATTGGGAAAAGGATAAAGGTGAAGAATGCTATCGGAGGGTTGTAGTATGCGAGTATTGCAACGATGAAGATACTTTGGAGAAATGTCGGGAGCAGAAAATTGCTTGCCATGTTGAGGAAGCCGTTTATGGTCATGATGCCTCGGTTTAGTTGGTTTATGATTTTCCCTGAGATCTCCGAATCAAAATAGGACTGGGGAAGGGTGAGTACTTTGTCATAAAATTTCTCCGTGAGGAATTTTCGGATGCGCCCTGCGAAATGGTCACCGATCCTATTACTCACTGTTGTGAGCGCAAGTCCTATTAAGTTCGCTGCAAACGACAGGACGATCAGGAAGATCAAATCCTGCATGTTTCCGCCCTTGCTCTGGATGCGGGCTACGATCTGGTCAACTATTGATTTTGAGAGGATGGGTGCGACGAGCGCAAGGGCTGACGATGAAAGGATCAGGATGCCCAAAATCGCAACTAAGTGATGCAGCGGCTTTGAAATCTTGATAATGTTGATAATATTTTTCATGAGTCTCTATTATAGCGTAAATTGTGTAATTTGGAGTGATATCCTGTTGAAGGGAGGGGACTTTTCGGCTCAAATTCCTTTGACACCGCTCTTCTATTCTTGTAATATCAGCTGACTAGGAGAGGTCGCATAGTGGTCGAGTGCAGCGGTTTACTAAACCGCCGTCCGCCAACCGGCGGATCGCGAGTTCGAATCTCGCCCTCTCCGCCCCAATAAGCGTGAAACCTCATGCGGCCTATAACAAGTTGTATTGAAACACTATATGTGATATACTTCTTCATACTACTAAGCGTTAGCGACTTATCGCAGAATAAGAATGAGAGCTCTCCAATGGAGAGCTCTTTCCTTGTTGACAACTGTAGAAAACCGTAGTAATATGTAGTTGTGAATACATTTATAGATTTAATCCAATTTACACGAGACGCTGAGAAGAACAGGAATTACCCCGCTGCTACAGGTGCTGCATTTAGAGGAGCGATTGCTAAATTCATGGAGATCTTAAACGAAGAAGAGAAGCAGTCAATAGACCTTTTTGAGGGTAGAATCGACCAAATCCTACGAGACTTTATCGAAAAGAACAAGCAAAAAATGACGATGAGCTCCATTATGGAGTATAAGCGAAGGGTTTTGAAGGTAATAGATGACTATCGAGAGTATGGAATAGACCCTACAAAAATGACGAACTGGCAAAGAAAGCCTAAAATTTTTTCGGCCAAAAGGCTTAAGCAGCAAAAGAATGAAGAGAATCGACCTACACAAAGTCAACAGAAACCAGTAGAAACTACGACGACTCCTGTAGATCTAATGACAGAAGGAAGTATGACTCGCTTCGAGATTCCTTTAAGAAAAGGTATAAAGGCAATAATACACACCCCTCCCGATCTTACGTTCGAAGAAGTTAAAAAAATAAAACTTTACGTTCAATATTTGGAAGCAATTGCTACAGGTAGAAAACCAGAAGAATAACTAAATTGGAGGTATGCCAGAGAGGCTTATTGGGACGATGTGACAGGTCGTTAACGTTTAGTAGTAAATGTTCGTAGGTTCAAATCCTACTACCTCCGCTAATCGACAGATAGTATTGCCTCGGAGATTTTTTCGGCAAGTCTGGGATAAAAGAGGTCGGGGATGATGGATTCCTGCGTCGGATTTGGGACAAGTTCTGCTAATGTTTGCGCTGCTGCTTCCTTCATCTCATGTGTGATCGTTTGTAATCTCCCTTTCACAACCGCCCGAAAAATCCCGGGGAAGGCGAGGACGTTATTGATTTGGTTTGGGAAATCAGACCGCCCGGTTGCCACAACAAATGCCCCAGCTAGCAAAGCCTCATCCGGCAGAATTTCAGGTATAGGATTTGCCATCGCAAAAACGATCGGTTTTTCCGCCATGCTTTGTATCATTTCTTTTGTAATACTATTTGGTCTTGAAACACCGATGACCGCATCTGCTCCTTGAATTACATCCAATAGAGAACCGCTCTTTCTCCGTTTATTTGAGAGCCCTGCGACCGCTTGTTTATAAATATTCTGGTCGTCACGGCCCGAGTAGAGCGCGCCTTTTGAATCAACGACGATGACGTCACCAACCGCACGGCTTCCGGGAAGCCGGTCACAGCGGTCTTCTGAACAATTCAGCCCGAGTAACATCCTCGCAACAGCGAGGCCGGCAGCGCCAGCGCCGACGATGACGACATTGAGTGATTCAAACGGTTTTCCGACGACTTGAGCTGCATTGCGGAGTGCTGCTGAGACGACGATTGCAGTGCCGTGTTGGTCGTCATGGAAAACAGGAATCCCCAAGTTCTGGAGCTGCTCCTCAACAGCAAAACACTTCGGCGCTTCAATATCTTCAAGAAGTATCCCCGCAAAAGTCGGTGCAACATGTCTGACAAACTGTACGATTTCTGAAGGGTCAGTTGCATTTATCACAAGAGGAAATGAATCGACGTCCCCGAATTCTTTCAAAAGAAGTGATTTTCCCTCCATGACAGGAAGCCCTGCTTCAGGCCCAATATTTCCAAGTCCCAACACTGCCGACCCGTCGGAGATGACAGCAATTGTCCTGCCCCTAAGTGTCAGGTCAAAAGAAAGCAAGGGGTCTTTTGCAATCGCCCTTGAGGGTTCAGCGACTCCCGGTGTGTACCACGCCGCCAGGTCATCTTTATTTTCTATCTGAACAAGCCCGGTCGTCGCAAGCTTGCCTTGGTGTTTCTTATGGAGTTCAAGAGATTTTTGGTAGATGTCCATTGTTACATTTTACTCGGATTCATTCGTATAATTCGGTCGTCCTCACTATTTGGTACACCCCGTCCGTCCCTGTTGCTTGTTGTAACATAGAGATAACCGTCAGGACCAAGGATGACATCACGAAGTCTGCCGAACTCCCCTTTGAAGTGCTCTTGAAACTCCGTCACCTTGCTATCCTTTATGACAGCTTCATAAAGGGTTTGTCCCCGAAGGCCGGCGAAGAAAAGAGAGTTGTCGGCAAATACGGCGCCTGAAGGAGCCCACGTGGTCGTTGGTCCGGAGTTTATTATTGGGGTCTCCATTCCTGTTTTTGTTTCGTTGCCTTGGATTGTCGGCCAGCCGTAATTTTTGCCGGGCGTAATGAGATTCACCTCGTCATATCCGGTGGGGCTTGACCTTCCATGCTCTGTTTCCCACAAAGCGCCGTTACTATCCCACGCTAAACCCTGCGGGTTCCGGTGGCCGTACGAATAGATAAGCGGATTCTCATTGCCTAGTGCAAATGGATTTTCCGAAACAGGTTCACCCTCATCTGTCACCCGAAGGATTTTTCCGGCCAAAGACATTTTGTTTTGAGCAAGCGAGGGATCCCCGGAGTCGCCGGTTGTTATATAGAGGTAGCCATCGGGCCCGAATTTAATCCTTCCTCCGTCATGGTTGCTTCCGGCCGGAATACTATCGATAAGTACGGAAGGATCCGAAAACCTTTCATTTTTAAACGTAAAACGAACAAGTCGGTTTTTTACGGTTACAATATTTCCGCTGTATGTGTAGTAAAAATAAATATACGGTTTTTTGGGGTAGTCGGGGTGGAGAGCTATTCCAAGAAGGCCGCCTTCGCCGATTTCTTTTGCGTCATTAATTGTATAGAGGATGTTTGGGTCAAGACCGGTGTCTTTCCTGATAATCCTGACAGTGCCGCCCCGTTCGGTCACGAGGAGGTCTCCATCCGGTAAGAACGCAAGTGCCCACGGGACATGAAGCCCTGTTGCTATCGTGGAAACCACAGGTGCTTCGGGAGTATTTGTTATTTTCTGCGTTGATGCCTGCTTCTTCGGAGAGGGCGAAGTAGGTGGATGCGGGACATACTTTGCATACCCAAAAAGGGCAAGCGTGATCAGTGTGGCACCTATGAGGATCGTCACGAGTGTCTTCATACGTGATAATGATAGTATAGCATGTTACGTTCGTATATAATCGGGTGAGAAAGTGCCTTATTTGGATTGGTGGTGATGTATATGGACAAGAAACAAGAGCAGATGTCAATTAATGTCAATTTGGACACAACACCGATTTTCTACACAGACAACATCATTATGACGATGAATGAGGACGGTGTCGTCCTCGATATCGGCCAGAAAGTGGGAGTATCAAGCCAGCTTCGTATTGTCGCAAGGATCGGCATGAGCCGTAACCACGCGAAGAAGTTTTTGCACGAGTTCGGGAAACTTCTTGCTATGACTGAGGGAAAGAAACAAACCGGGGAGAAGATAAACTAGTCCGCTAGTGGCTCGTTTTTAGACTGGGTTCTCCTGAGCGATATTATATACTGAGTTTATTCTCGGTTTACATGAAGCAATCAGTACAGAGACAAGCCGGATTCAGTCTTATTGAGCTCTTGGTAGTGATAACAGTACTTGGGGCTCTTGTTGGAGTGATGATATCAGTTCTCAATATTGCCGGAACTATCTACAAAGGTAAGGTCGTAAAAGCGAAGTCGTTTCAGAGGAAAATAGAAACTAATTTATCGCTCAGTGCAGTCGGCAGTTGGAATTTTAATGACAGTGCAAGTCCTGTACGGGACACCTCAGGAAATGGCAATAATGGCAATTTCAATGCCGCTGCTCTCGAAAGTGATTGCATAGGTTTGGGCTTTAACTCCTGTTTGAAGGTTTCAGGTACAGTAAATCAGTACGTTAATGTTCCGGATAGTCCTACCCTGCGGGTTGGTACTTATACAGTATCGGTCTGGATACGCCCAAACGGTGTCCCCAGTGAAACGTGGAAAGGGATCGTAGGAAAGCCGGGTCGAAGTTTTAATATTTGGTTGAATCAGTCGGGGTACATACATCACCGTTTTCATACAGACCTGAGCACGAACGCGGGTTCTCCGGATACTCCGAGTAAATCAATTACATGGAATGAGTGGAATTTCATTGTTATTACAAATGACGGTGCGATTGCAAAAACATATATCAATGGCGATCAGAAAGCGAGCGGTGCTGTTTCTGGCGTGCTACTTGCGGATGCTACTACGTTATATATAGGGAGAAATCTTGATGGCGGCAGCTCAAATTATTTTGACGGCTTGATAGATGAGGTTACGATTTACAACCAGGCGATCACTGCGTATCAGGTTCACCAGCTCTACCTAGATGGTGTCTCTCGACATTTGTTGGCGATGGTTGAGGGCAGGAAACAGACGGGGGAGAAGACGAACTAGTACTTCCTCATTCTTGCTTATTACTCCAGGTACGGGTGTGCTACAATAGCCTCGTGAAGATTTTATTTCTTACTGCTGAGGTCGCACCGTTCTCCACAGTTGGAGGACTCTCCCAGGTTATGTATTTTTTACCCCGTGCCCTTCAGGAAATGGGTCATGATGTACGGATTTTTTCACCAAAATACGGCAGTATTGATGTCAAGAAAAAGGAGAAAAAATGGGTCATCACGACACTTTTTGAAGGGCTGAAAGTCCCACTCGCTGATCCTTTGCATCCTGACGTTAGGGGTAGGGATCAGGAGGACTACCTTATCTGTAACGTGAGGTGGTATGAAGGCAAGGGTGATGATCCGCATGTGTATCTTTTGGAGAACCACGAGTACTATGAACTCCGCGCCAATGTATTCGGGTATGGGGACGACCATGTCCGTTTCGCTTTGTTATCCAAAGGATGTCTTGAGTATTTTTACCAGCAACGGAGAAGAGAGGGAGCAAAAACCTGGTGGCCTGATATGATTCATGGCAATGATTGGCATACTGGCTACGCCGTTGAGTTACTCAGGAGAAGTAACAGGTACAAGAAATTGTTTGCAAAAACTGGTGTGGTGTTTACGGTGCACAATTTCGCATTTCAGGGAAATTTCGATTTCCGTTATGCACCTCCGCAGGATAAGGATACAGGTGAGACAGAGCTGGCATCAATTCTTTCACCAAAACTACAAGAGCAGAATGCGCTGATGCGTGGCATTAAGTATTCAGACGCGACAAATACGGTAAGCCCGACCCATGCCATAGAAGCGCTTACGCCCGAATTCTCATACGGTTTAAACGATGTGTTGGAGAATGCACGGGGCAAGCTTGGAGGGATTCTGAATGGACTGGATATAGAGGAATTTGACCCCGCAACAGACCTTGTGATAAAGCGCAGGTTTACACAAAAGACATTTGAGAGGCAGCGGAGGGAGAACAAGAAAGATTTACAAAAGACATTTTTTCTGCCTGAAAATGACACTGCGCCGGTCCTCATCAGTGTTGGTAGGTTGGCACTTCAGAAAGGATGGGATTTGTTGTTTGAGGTTTTGCCACATCTTTTCCAAGGCCGCCCCGACTTGCAGTGTATTGTCCTTGGGAGTAGCGACCAGGCAGATTACCGTGAGCGTTTGCTCGAGATGAAAGAAGGATACCCGACCCAACTCGGTCTTCATCTCAGGGGGGATTTCCGGCTTCCGAGAAAGATGTATGCCGGTGCGGATGCTATTGTAATCCCAAGCCATTTTGAGCCGGGAGGGATAGTCGCGATGGAGGCGATGCGATACGGGTGTGTACCAATTGTTCGGAGAACAGGAGGCCTTAATGACATTGTAAAAGACTTTGACCCTGAGAAAGGTACAGGAAACGGTTTTTCATTTAGCCAGAGGGACCCATGGGTTTTTTACGCAAGCATTATTGAGATGCTGACTGTCTATAAACAACAAACACTCTGGTATCATTTAGTGAGCAATTGTCTTTTGAGTGATTTTTCATGGAAACATGCAGCGAAGGAATATGAAGAGTTGTACCGCAAAGTAGTACTCGGGAGAAAACGCGCAGTCTCCGAGACCCCACATCCTGCGTATGAAGTGACCGCTTAAAGCGGAATTTCCAATTTCAAATGACAAATTTCTAATGACAAAATAAATAAGGAATTGTTTATTGGGTATTTGAAATTGGTACTTATTTGAAATTTTCACTATACTATCTCTGATGCAGCCTGATATTGATTGGTTCTCCTCATTTCTCACAACAGATGAGCACAAGAGATTGAAGGCAAGTCCCGTTGCTTACTTTAGTGCGGAATATGCCCTTTCCGACAAACTGCCGATATTTGCCGGTGGCTTAGGTGTTCTCGCCGGGGATATGCTCAAAGAAGCCGCGGACCGCTCTTTTCCTCTTGTCGCCGTAGGGTTGTATTACCACGAGGGATACGTATGCCAGAAGATCGACCAAAACGGAAATATTGTTGAGGCATGTGATCTCAGGACGCCCAAAGACTGCGGGCTTACCGAAGTACTGGACGGTGAGGGGAAGCGGCTTTTCCTCCAAATTCCGATCCAGGACAGACGTATTCTTGTCCAGGCATGGAGCTATCAAGTCAAGGGGGTACCACTTTTTCTCCTTGATACAAACGTTGAGGACAACAGCCAGGAAGATCAAATGATCACAAACCGTTTGTATGTCACAGACAAAGAGACTCGCTTGAAGCAGGAAATGGTGCTTGGGATTGGAGGTATTCGTTTACTTGAGGCGCTCAAGATCCATCCCTCAGTGTATCATCTCAACGAAGGCCACTCGGCAATGATTATCCTTGACCTGATGCGGCATGAGATGGTCCGCCATAACGTTAATTTCCAGGACGCAATTGCCCATGCGAAACGCCATGTCGTTTTTACAAACCATACGCTTGTGAGTGCCGGCAACGAAGTGTTTAGTAATGATTTGGTCTCAACAGTTTTGCAGAAATATGCGGAAGAACTTCAGGTTCCGGCCAATGAGATTGTGCAGTTGGGGCTCGTGCAGGACTCAAGCCGTTTCTCAATGACGATGCTGTCGCTTCGCACAGCCAATAAAATAAATGCGGTGAGTAAGTTGCATCAGAAAAAAGCAAATGATATCTGGGCAGATCACCCGATGGAACAAATTACAAACGGAGTACACGTCCCTACATGGGATGGGGAGGTGGGAGACGATATCCGTGCGTATCATACCAAGCAGAAAGAACTTTTATTGTCATATATTGCTAAGGAGAGGTCTATCAGATGGGGAAGCGAGGACTTCATCATCGGGTGGGCAAGGCGGATGGTGCCATACAAGAGGCCTATCTCACTTTTTCAGGATGTAGAGAAGTTCAAGCATCTTGCAGCCGAACATGGCAGGCCGGTCAGGGTTGTCGTCTCTGGGTTTGCGCCCCCCGGGGATGTAGACGGGGGGTTACTTCTGAAACAAATCCAGCATCTGGCAGAGAATGAGCTGAAAGAGTATATTGTATATCTCCCGAATTACAACCTGGAGCTGGCGAGGCTGATGGTAGCAGGATGCGATGTCTGGATGAATACTCCGGTTGTGGGGTTTGAGGCGTGTGGCACAAGTGGCATGAAGGCTGCATTAAACGGCACAATCCCTGTGAGTACAAAAGACGGGTGGGTGGAGGAGGCTGAACTATTTCGGGTCGGATGGATCATCGACAACGAAAACGTCAACAAAAGTATTTTTCGGCTTCTTGAGGAGAATATCCTTCCTATGTATTACGAGCAGCCTGAAGAATGGGTCTCGCATATGCAGAACAGCCGGGCTATGGTCGTTAATCAATTCAGTGCAACGAGAATGCTTCGGGAATATATCGAGAAGTTGTACCTTCCGATACTCGCTACTGTCAAGCACTAGGTTTTTTTCAGGATCGGCAATTCCAGAATAAACTCCGACCCTTTGCCTTCTCTGCTTGAGACCATAATGGTACCTTTATGTGCTTTGACGATTTGATGGGTGATATAGAGTCCGACACCGAGTCCCTTGTACTCTTCAGGCGTGACGCCTCTCTCATAGAGCCCAAACACTCTCCGTTGGTTTTCTTTGGAAATGCCGATTCCTTCATCTTTGATACTGACACGGATAGAGCCATTTTTTCTTTGGGATTTTATTGCAATCGGTTTTTTGTTCCCATACTTAATCGCATTTGATAGCAGGTTTGCGATGGCTTGTTCAATCCTCAGTTTATCCCAGAATCCTGTTGCGGTTTCCGAAGGAAAGTAGGTGAGTGTTATCCCGTCGCGTTTGAGGCGGGCAGAGAAATCTTTGATGATGCCGTGGATGGTTGTGGCCATGTCTACTTCCTCAGGGTCCAGATGCAGATTTCCCGTTGTGATAAGTGAGACGTTGAGGAGGTCGTTGATCATTTTCGAAAGTCTTTTTGTCTGGTTCTCGACACTCTCAAGCATTTGGAGAAGGTCCCCGATTGAGAAATGGGCGAGTGAGACATTCCGTATATTGTGGAGGGCTGTTTGTGTCTGCAAAAGCATTGACGTGAGGGGCGTTTTTAACTCATGTGATGCTATTGAAAGGAACTCGTCACGCGAGCGGATTTCTTTTTTTGCCCGCTCGGCTTCATGACGAAGCCCCAGTATTTCCTCGATAAACCCTTTCTCACGCCTTCTGTAGTCAAGTATCGTCATCGATCGTTTACCGTTGGCGATAAGAACCGCAATCAGAAATCCCGCAATCAGGAAAAGCGCGAGTTGGACAGTATCTTCAGGGGAAGGCACCGCAATAATGAAATTATTGATCGTGAAAAATATATACAGGATAACTGCTGAGGAGAGAGTTGTAACCATCGCCGGCTTCATCCCCAGATACCAAGTCGCTATCGCGACGAGTGGGATAAAGAGCAGTACAGGAAACCTCGGAAGATTTTCAAGAGATTGTGCTGAGAGGAGCATCAACAAGAGCGGAATAAACGGCAGAGAAATTGCGAAGACATAATCGGCCAGCGCCTGTAAGATGTGATTCTTATCAAACCTTTTACCAACGCTCATAATCGCATAGAACCTTTTTCTTAGCGTATTATACTCCATTATATCTTCTTATCACTGTGGAGAAATGGGAAGCTTAAGAAATTCGTAAGAACTTGATGAGCACTCTTGCATGATTCTTACAGTTATTTCATGATCCCCGGACGTATGACGGATAGAGTATGAGTGTCATATTTCTTGACACGTGGTCTATAATAATACGAGGCTACTATGAATAAAATTCTTGTTGTAGAAGACGATGAGACAATACGCGAATGTATCGTCGATTTCTTGCGCGACAGTGACTATCTGGTCGATAGCGCAGAGGATGGGGCAGTAGCGCTTACGGCAATGCGAAAATCCCGCCCTGACCTTCTTATTCTTGACCTCTCGCTCCCGAAAGTGACCGGTGAGACTGTTTGTCGGGAGGCGCGAAATACATATCCTGACTTACCGATCATTATTCTCACTGCCAAAAATCAGCGGAGTGATATGCTCAATGGTTTTCAGCTTGGGGCAGATGATTACATCAGCAAACCGTTTGAATTTGATGAGCTGATCGCTCGAATCAAAGCAAAACTGAGGAGAAATGAGCAAACAATTATCCAGGTTGATGATCTTATTCTGAATACCTCAAGCGTATCAGTTACCCGTACAGGGAGGGAGGTACAGCTGAGCCCTCATGAGTTTAAGCTTCTGCAGTATCTGATGAGCAATAAGGGCAAAGTGTTGTCCCGTGAGATGATCCTGAGCCGGGTATGGGAGTATTCATATGACGTTGATAGCCGAGTCGTTGATGTCTATATAGGGTATCTTCGGAAGAAAATAGACGCCGGGGCGAAAAAGAAACTTCTTCAGTCGGTACGCGGGTTTGGGTATGTTGTGAAAGATTAATCCCCCATAGGTATTTAACTCTTTTTTGCAACTCAATTTTTATCTTGCTGATTTTTATGACCTT
>JAUYMJ010000095.1 GCA_030698775.1 bacterium | reverse complement strand
GGCTGTGGACCTTGCCAGAAAATGTACTGGATTTGACTCCTCTGGATTTTTTCCGATCCAAATTCTCTTCAAAAAATCCAGAATTCCCGGGGAGTCCTCTTCGAGCATCTTTCTCCGATCGAGGTGTTCTTTTTCTCTTGTGCTCAATTCTCTCACCTCCCTTCCCTTTTTGCACATTGGATGTAATTGGTATAATGCAAGGGAGGTATAAAGTCAAGACATTATGGTGGCTTCTTTTGCCAAAAAGCAAATTTTTCGGTAAGGTAAGGCAATGTCTCTATTTATTGGCACGGTTGGAACACAACCCAACATACAGAAGGGGAGACCCTCCTTCGCTCCTACGGAGTTACGGAAGAGCAAGGCTTGATTCCGTTTAGCTTTACCATCAAGCTTCCGGCGCCAAACTACGTTACGGCTAAGCGGTCGTAACTTTCCAACTAAAACACCACCCCGCAAGGTGGTGTTTTAGTTATCTCCGGAAGGACCTCTATCCCTTCGTTGGTACCCGATAAAATCGCGTCCCGCCATGCTTTCGTTGGTTGCTCGTGATCGCAATAACAAGGATGGGGTCGTGCAGAATATTGACAAGACAACAAAGAGAAAGTATTGTCCACAATAGATCTTACACAACTAAAACCAGAGAGGGGGGAAACCATGTATATTGAGTTCTACGATGTCTCAGAGACTCAAGACCTTACTCATTTGAATGGCAAAATGCTGAGTATTAGAGAGCTGTACAGACATCACATGCATCATAGACCGCATTGGCCAGAACCACCGATCAGTATCGAGCAATTCGAAACTACAAAATTTCATCCTTACAAATTTGAGGGTGATGGGTGGAAATCATGGATAAAGTGCTTCTCGCTCGTAACGTTTCTCTTGTGTGGACACATGCCTTCAAAAGAGGAGGCAAAAACGATTCGTGAATATCTTCGCCGTTTACCAAACCAATTCAAGCGGTCCATGCTTGACAGAAGGTTTGCACTGAGCTTTATCAGCTACCTCTTTATTGGGTTTAAGGGACACGTTCACGAAAGTTTTTGCAACGACGCAAACAGTATTGACGCGTTGGTTGAATTTACCTTGTCTCTTTGTTCATCCGAGAAAGTGCTTTTTTCAAGCTTCTTGTGTGCACACCGCGATCCAAAACTTGACGGAAAGCTCAATCTCCTGCAGTCTTATATACCAGCAAAAAAGATTCGCCGGGCAGCCGCACTTGTTCTTGCGTTGGTGCACAATGCTCACGAAAACATTCACGGCAAAGTAATTTTCCTTCAGCAGGGTATAAGCACCACCGCAACTTCTTCTGTGTTTCCAGAGGTAACCATAGAGTATCTCGAAAATGCTCAAATGCACGTGATGATCGAGAGGTTGCGCTATCAGTTTTGGCATGTCTCTGACATAATTTCGTCGTTACATGGAACACGGGCTTCATCCAGGCTAATCACGCTTGACGTACTCACTACGCGAATTGAGCGATTTCTCAAACATCGATACGGTCCAAAGTGGCAACACATGGACTTTACTTCGCAAGCGTTTGAAAAAGATCCTATCGTGGAAATTGCAATTCACATGGTGCTACCCCATATAAAGCGCATGATGCCGTTTTTCTCAGGTACCTTCCAAGAAGCCGTACTTACGCGGAAAGCCGAGATTATCCAGAAAAATCAGTCCGCGGCTTTTAGAGTTGGAGGCAAACAACTTGCGGAAAAAGTAAAGGGGGCTATCGAGTGGTTCATGCGGCAACACAGTATGACGATAAGCGCTAAGGCGATGTACGAAACGACTTTCTTCTACTTGTGGGGCAAGTATATTGGGAAGTTTAAGAACTCCTTTGCAATCGGATTTGATCGAGAACATGACCTCTTTCAGTGCTTTGCGTGGAAATGTGGTCTTGAATCGGAAAAGCGCGTCGATGAACTGTGTCAGCGCGTGCCGCTTTATGCACGACGCAATCCAAGCGGACGAGAACATGGTGTGCTTTCAGATTTAAGCTTCCGACAATTCTGGAGGTGATACGCGTGAAAACGAGGGTGAGCCGGGAAATCCACGAGTCTCCCACAAAAGGTATGTTTACCATGGAGGAGCTTTCGACGCTTGTCGCGGTTGTGCGCAAGGGAGTATTCGAGATCTGCTTGACAGCGAATCATGGGCATATAGGTGGATCTTCTTCCGCGGTCGAGCTTTTTGTCGCACTCTACTTTGGGGGTATACTGCGGTTCAATCCAAATGATCCAGACGACCATGCCCGAGACCGCATTTTGGTACGGGGACATCTTGGTCCGTTGCGGTACAAAATATTCTCGCTGCTCGGGTGGCTTGACGAAAAAGAACTTCTTACCTACCGTAGAATTGGCTCTCGCCTTCATGGGCACGAGGATCATATTGAGACGCCGGGGGTTGATGTGACTCCAAGTGGATCGTTGGGTATGCTTCTCTCTTATGGAGTTGGAACTTCTCTTGGGGCACGAAATGCAGGAGACTTCTTCCGTACATTCGTTTTTCTCGGTGACGGCGAGGAGCAAGAAGGAATGGTAAGCGAGGCAGCCCGTCATGCCGCCCACCTGCAGCTTGGCAATTTGTTCGCCATTATCGATAGAAATGGCAAGCAACTGTCCAATCCAACAGCAGATACTGATAGTGCTACTCTTGTGACAGTATGGAGAGGCTACGGTTGGCGAGTTATTACCTTACCCGAAGGGCACAACATTGGGCATATTCTTTCCGCGTACAAACAAGCCCTTGTGACTGCACAAATGACCGGAAAACCGACGCTTATTATCGCGGACACGATCAAGGGTTTCGGACTGGATGGCGCAATCAAGCACTTTAGTGGCTATCACACCATGAGCCGCGTAAAAAACGAGGTGGTACAAGATGCCATCAGAACACTTGAGGATAATCTCAATCCTCAACTCGTTCGCGAAGTGCTTGAGAAGCTTAATGTCCTGCGAAAGATTTTTCTGAAGTCAACTACTGTCGATCCGTGGATCTCCGTTTCATTGGATATCAATCCTAGCCCAGATACTCCCAACCATCCCGACAATTGTCAGTTTGACTATTTTCGTGATCTGCACAAGGCAACCAAAGAAGGCGTATTGTCACGACCGAATCTCTACTTTCTGACGGCCGACGTAACAACCGTGGAAGTGGTTGCTTCCCTAGAACTTGACCAGACATTCCATTTCTACAATGTAGGTATTCGAGAGCAGCACATGATAGCGATGGCGCACGGATTGACGGTAACATACCCGCACACTCGCGTGCTCATCAACAGCTTTGACGCCTTCACGTACAGAGGAATCGACCAAATAAACGCTGCCCTCCAGGGATACGGGAGAATGGTTATAATAGGCGATGTTGCGGGAATCACAAACTCTCAAAACGGAAAAACCCACCAGACAACCGGCCTACCTGCGGCACTTCTATCCATGGAGGGATTAACGTTCCTGGAGCCATGGGATGCAATTGACACCTTCGCGTGTCTTAACTGGGCACTCGGTGAAAATCGACGAATTACCTATATCCGGGTATACAGCGCTCTGGTGACACAACAACCAACCTTCATCACTCCACGTACCATTACTTACTATGTAGTCAGAGAAACTCACCGAGATCCCGACATTGTACTGGTTGGAGCAGGGTTAACGGTTAATAGTTGCCTTGAAGCGGCCAATCACTTACAAGCTATTGGTATCGAAACTCGTGTCATCAATGTTGTCAATCCAAATTCGCTTGATGAAGGATTTGGTGCACTAGTTGCCAACGGACGTCCCCTCCTTACTGTGTATAATGGACACCCTCGTGTCTTGCGTCAAGCTGTCGCAGATGCACTTTTTCTGGGACGTGCTCATCCTTCTACGCTCAAGGGATTAGGTTTTACTGTGGGAAACACAGGCACACTTGCTGAAATGCAGACATGGACCGGCCTAAGCGCTGATGGAATCTACAAAACATCCTTGAGTCTCTTGTAGGATAGCATTAAAATAAATTGGGTCGCCGCATTTGGTGACCCTTTTCTTTTTCTTAAAAAATCACGCACTTTGCTATTATACGCAAAATCAATGTTTCCCGTTATGGTATTGAGTATAAAATATGGACTCTGCTGGAATATTGCAGTGATTTGCATTTCATCATGTACCTTAGTTAGTAGAACGCATGTAGAGCAGTGATTGTTGTGATGATGGGTCTGGTTTGCTCTGAGAACAGTATTGTAGCAGCAATAATCGCAGAAGCCTCGCAGTCCTCGAGGACAACTGGCCGTATCGTTTTGACCAAATAATTGGAATAAATACAGTTGATTGCGAGGACCCTATCAATAAGGTTGTGGATGATTGTATCGTCATCATTGATAATCAATAAAAAGAAGAGGCGTTGGATGCGCCTCTTCAAACATTTTTGTAAGAACTGCAACGTCATCTCCAGAATCTTTTTGCATAGCGTAGGCACTCAGGGGGAGACACTCCAATTTGTTCTTTGATTGCAAGTTTTTTCCCGTCGACTCCAGCAAGCATTGCTTTGGCGCACTCTGCAACTTCTGAATGATATCCCCCCTCCAGCACAAAAAATATTGGCTTGTTTAAGATTGCCAAAACCTTGCCAGCCTCAAAATATCCCCTTTTTGAGTACTCGAGATCCAAAATTTTATCCTCCCTGTATCCATCAAAACCAGCAGAAACTGCCACATGATCGGGATTAAACAACCTTGCGCGCTCTAGGATAAAATGGAGTGCCTCCAGAAAGACATCATCGCTTGTGCCATGGAGTAAGGGTGCATTGATGATTCGTTCAGTGTTCCCCCTGCCTGTGGTGTTGCTTGGCAAATCAGAGTAGGGGTACGTTTGACCCTGATGAATTGAACAAAACATCACTTGGGGCTCTTTGCGAAAAATTGCTTGCGTGCCATTGCCGTGATGTCCGTCAATATCAATAATACATACCCTTTTGCCCATCTGAAGCAAGTACGTGCTTGCAATAGCAATATTGTTGAAGAAGCAGAACCCATTCGCCTTCTCTTTTGAGGCATGATGTCCTGGTGGCCGCGTAACTGCAAACGCATTTTCTTGAGAAGCAATAATAGAGAGAACCACAGAAGCCATCATGGCATCGAAACTCGAAGGAGTCAGTGACGCTTCTGCCATTTCACTTCGCGATCTACATGCTCCTCTAACTTTACGCACATGACGGGATGAGTGGGTTTGCAATGTATATTGCTCCGCCAAAGGAAGTACCTCTCTAATTTCTTCCGCTGTTACCGTCTCAGAAAAATCTTTGACACGATAAAGTCCCTCCCATTTTGAATCAACGTTGTGGTTTTCAACAACCTTATTATACAAAAACTTTGTGGTCATAATCCCTCTCCTTCACAAAAGTACTACTGCGGGAGATTTTAAAGAACTTGCTGAATAATACTCGTTGAATCATACCCACCTTCGTTTTTTTTGTCAATATATTGTATGACATATTGTATGACCCCACCCCACTCTGGACTCTTGAGGCATGTTAAGAATAATTGGTTGCTATGTCTGCCATGTAGCATAAATTGCATGGGAGAGAGTTTGTTTTGAAATACAAAGTGAACTCG
>JAUYMJ010000071.1 GCA_030698775.1 bacterium | reverse complement strand
CTTAAAGGTGAAAGCTTCACATCTACAGCAGAAGTGATGAACATTGACGGCTTAAAAAAGAATTCGAATCATGAGAGCGATCGGGAAATGGTGAACATGATGGAGGCACTCATAAAAGAGGTAACAGAGGACATTGAGCAGTTTCGCCTCCATGAGGGAGCGCAGAGGCTCTATCAGTTTACCTGGCATGAGTTTGCTGATAAGTATATTGAGGATGTGAAGGGACGGCTTGACGAGAGTGCGTACCAGACCCTTCAATCTTCGTTTGTTCTGCTCCTTACCCTTTTGCATCCTTTTATGCCTTTCATAACGGAAGAAATTTACCAGAAGCTTTCGGTTACAGGTAAGAAGGAATCGATGATGATTGCTTCATGGCCTATCCTCGTGAATGATCCTGAGGTAACTCCGCATAAATAGCATGAAAAAACCGCCTAAGAAATTTTCTCAGTCAAAAACAGTGTTTCAGAAGCCCCAGCCTTCCACCTTCGCCAAGGCTTCGGCGGACAAGCAGAAATCCCCGAGTAATTCCCGAAAGATTCCCGAAGCAATGCAGAGCGGATGGGTACGGCTTTCCACACTTCATACACATTGGGAAGTAATTTTTGTGAGTTTTATTTGCGGTGTGCTTCTTATGGGAATAATTATGATGGGATTTCGTTTAAAGGATAGGTTTGATGAGCTGAGGAGACGGGAAGTGATGCAGACGAGGCTTGAGGAAAAGAAGGCATATTGGAAAGAGATCGTGAAGAAGTATCCGGACTATAAGGACGCCTACTATCAGCTTGCAATCTACTCATATACGCTTGGTCAGAAAAATGAGGCGCACGAAGCAATTGAGAAAGTATTGCAGATTGACCCTAATGATGCTGACGGCCGCGAGTTCGCAAAGAAGATTAGTGGATAGGGTTGCTTATTTCTCTTCTTTGGCTGATTTTTCTTCCTTTTCTCCTTCGCCCTCTTGTTTTCCTGCCTTGCCGGGCGAAGCGCTACCGCCAGGCAGGTCTCCGCCTTCTGCTTTTTCACCCTCTACAGCTTCTGCCGGAGCACCTTCTTCGCCTTCTGTTGGTACCTCTTCTGCTACCGGTTCAGGTTCTGGGGCGGCAAGCTCGGCAATCTTGACGACGACCTGCCCTGGATCGGTCAGCACCGTCACCTCTCCCGGAACTTTCAAGTCGCCAACAGTAATCTGCTCATCAATTGCAGCGAGATGTTCAATAGTGACCTCAATTTTCTCAGGGAGGTCGGTTGGCAGTGCCTCAACCTCGATTTCACTAAGCGGTTGGATTAAGGTACCGATTTGTTCGGTTACTGCTTTTGCCTCTCCTATGAGCTCGAGAGGTACCATGGTTTTGACTTTTTCTTTGAGGTTTACCTGGTAAAAATCAACATGCAGAGGGGTCCGTAGTGGATATTTTAATTGGAGGTTTTTGATAAGGACAGGATGTGTTTCATTTTCGACTTGTAAATCGACGAGTCCTGTCTCACCGGCTTCTTTAAAAACAGTCTCAAATTCTTTGGTATTTACCTGGATTGCCGTTGACTCCAAGCCTTTTCCGTAGACGTTTGCCGGAAGCATACCTTCACGCCTGAGTTTTTTGACCGATTTTCCAAGGACTGTGCGTTTTTGGGCGGTCAGTTTGTGTCGTTGCTGCATGTGTTTGTATTGTACTAGAATTGGGGAAATAATTCAAAGATCAAAGCGGAAAAATCAAAGCCTAGCGTAAAGCTAAAAGTAAAAGTACTCTTTGCTTATATTTGATCTTTGAGTTTTGACTTTTGATTTATTGCGAGATTGCCTGAGGTATGAACTGTCACGCCATTGTATAATGAAGCGATCCTATGAAGATTCTTGGTATTGACCCCGGGATCGGGAGAGCGGGGTGGGGGGTAATCGAAATGGCAAGTGGCAAATGGCAAGTGGCAAATTATGGGTGTATTGAGACCTCAAAAGATGTACCGACAGAGAAACGGCTGGAATCGTTACATAATGAATTAGCTACAATTATAAAAAGAGAAAAACCGGATGCGGCTTCCGTTGAGGAATTGTTTTTCAGCACGAATGCGAAAACGGCTATGGTTGTCGGTGAGGCAAGAGGGGTGATATTGTTTACATTAACAAGCTACGGTTTGCCGGTTGCAACCTACACGCCGCTGCAGGTCAAAATTGCCGTGACCGGGTATGGACATGCCGAGAAGAAGCAGGTTGAGACGATGATGATGTTGCAGCTTGGTATGAAGGTGAGGCCGAAAATTGATGATGCTTCGGATGCGCTTGCAGTTGCCTTTACGCATGCACTCTCGCGCAAGATGGAAAAGGTATCGGCAGAATCGTCGTAGACAGCCTGTGTTATAATTTTCCAACTTCTATGATTGCCCGGCTACAGGGAAACGTTGTCGTTAAAGAACTCACATTTCTCATTCTTGACGTTCACGGAGTAGGGTATAAGGTATCTGTGCCTGTTCATGTGTTGACTGGTCTTTCAGAGGGAGATGAAGTAATACTTTTTACCTATACACTAGTTCGGGATGATGCACTTGAATTGTACGGCTTTACCGACCACAGAGACCTCATACTATTTGAGATGCTTCTGAGTGTATCTGGCATTGGCTGCAAGATTGCACTCGGTATTTTTGGTAACGGAACAAGAGAGGAAATTATCAACGCGATCCTTCAGGCAGATACTGCATTTTTTTCAGGTGTTCCCCGCCTCGGGACAAAGAATGCGCAAAAGATAATTATTGAGTTGAAAGGGAAACTGGGGGACAGTGGCGCAATATCGCTTGGGGAGGTGGGAGAGGGTGGAGATGACGTAATTGAAGCGCTCAAGACATTTGGTTATAGCGCGAAAGAGGCGAATGACGCATTTAAAGAGGTAAGGAATCATTCGGAAAAGGCTTCCGAGAGGATACGATTAGCACTGAAATATCTAGGAAAATAATTTCATTATTATGGCTGAAGATACAAAAAAGAAAAAAAAGAAAGCGGAAAAGGAAAGCGCTGAACCGGAGGAGGAGGTCTTATTTACTTCACTCCGTGCAGGTTCATGGGATGAGTTCCATGGACAAGAGTCGGTGAAACACTCACTGATGATTGTCATCGAAGCTGCGATGAAACGAAACGAGTCCTTAGAGCATGTCTTATTATATGGTCCTCCCGGTCTCGGAAAGACGACGCTGTCACATATTATTGCCAAAGAGATGAAGAAGAATATACGGGTAACATCAGGTCCCGCACTTGAGCGCGCAGGAGACATTGCATCAATTCTGACAAATCTTGAAAACGGCGATATATTGTTCATTGATGAAATCCACCGGCTCAATAAGGTGGTTGAGGAGACGCTGTATCCTGCGATGGAGGATTACTGTTTGGACATTGTCATCGGGAAAGGTCCGTCTGCGCGGACCGTTAGACTTGACCTTCCGCATTTTACTATTGTCGGGGCAACAACACGGGTCGGACTGATCTCAGGTCCCCTGCGGGACAGGTTTGGCGTTGTCCACAGGTTACAATTTTATGAACCAAACGACCTCACCGTGATTATCGAAAAAGCAGCCGAGAAACTGAAGGTAAGCGTCGATAAAGAGAGCGTGAAGGAGATAGCTGTCAGGGCACGGGGAACACCACGTATCGCATTGAAACTTCTCAAGAGGGTAAGGGATTTTGCCCAGGTGAAAGGGCAAGGAAAACTGGTAAGGGATATAACAGCAAGAGCGCTCACGCTTCTTGAGGTCGATAGTGTCGGACTTGATACGCTTGATACGAGGTATCTTCGGGCAATTATCGACAAGCATAGTGGCGGTCCTGTCGGGATTGAGACAATCGCTTCGACGATTTCCGAGGATATAGGGACCTTGGAGGATATGACGGAACCCTATTTGATGCAGATTGGATTTCTCAAAAGAACACCACGCGGACGTATGGTGACGAAACGGGCCTATCTCCATCTTGGCCTTAAGATTCCCTCAGATGACCAGCAGCGGTTCCTTTAATTCTCTGCTCAGAGTGAAAGTTGGAAGATTGACTGGAAGAAAGGTGTCGTTGTAATGATGATTTGTGCGGTGATTGTGAGCAGGGTTGCAAGGATAAGGAATTTATTTATCCGAAAAATTGACTGTCCCCGTATGAAAAAGGCGAGTACGAGATGGGAGAAAATGAGCGCATTGAACACGATTGTCCGTGCAAATGCTTCACTGTGTCCCTGAAGGAGTATTGCATACAGTCCGATGAGGCCCCCAGAAAGCAGCATTCCCCAAGAGAATATCCGTAGCAGTCTTTTGTGGGTAAGGATCGGATCACTTGGGTTGCGGGGCTTAGTGTTGAGGACTGATGGGTCTCTGTTGTCGGTCGCGAGGGCAAGCGCAGGAAGTCCGTCTGTAGCTAAGTTAATCCAGAGAATTTGTGTCGGAAGAAGCGGCATCGGGAGACCAAAGATTGCAGCAAGCAGAACGAGCGCGAGCTCCGAGAGGTTTCCCGTGACAAGGTACGTGACTGCTTTGACAATATTGCGGTAGATGACCCTTCCTTCACCGACTGCATTCATCAGTGTCGTAAAGTTATCATCCGCGAGGATAACATCGCTTGCTTCCTTTGCAACATCAGTGCCTGATAGTCCCATTGCAACACCAACATCTGCTTTTTTGAGCGCGAGTGAATCATTCACACCGTCTCCCGTTACCCCAACGACAAATCCTTGTTGTTTAAGAAGTGTTGTTAGCCGAAGTTTATCTTCAGGTCTGGTGCGGGCGACGATTGTTGTTTTATGGAGGATGTTTTTTACCTCGTCATCACTGAGTCTGGAGAGATCCTCACCGGTAAGCACATCCTCGTTTACTTCGATAAGTCCGATCTCTTTTCCGATGGCGAGGGCAGTGTACTCGTTGTCTCCTGTCACCATCATGACTCTTATCCCCGCTTGGTGGGCATCGGCAATTGCTTTTTGGACGCCGAGACGTGGAGGATCATAAATACCGACAAAACCGAGGAAGGTAAGGTTCTCTTCAAGGTCCTCCCGCGATTTTTTTCCTTTGTAGTGCTCGACCTTCGTACCAAACGCAATGACGCGTAAGCCTTCTTTCGCATACTGTTCATAAAGATGGGTCAGGTGCTCTTTTTCTTTTTGTGTGAGCGATGCATGTTCGAGTAGTACTTCAGGTGCACCTCTGATGAAGACATGATTTTTCTTCTCGTATTCCCATACTGTGGTGATTGTTTTCCTTTCGACATCAAAGACAAACTCATCGGTTATTTTACCAAGGCCGAGGATGGTGTGGATGCTTTTGTGATGTTTCTTCACAAAAAGCAGCAGCGCTCCGTCTGTTTTGTCCCCCAGAATGTCCCAATCGGATGTTGTCCCGTTTTTTGGGGTGAGGGATGCGGTATTGCCAAGGACGCATGCTTGAATAAATTTCGTAAAAAATCGTTCCTCTTTGAGAAAATATTTTTTCACACGCATGCTGTTTTGGGTAAGGGTTCCGGTTTTATCGACAAGAAGTACTTGTGTTGCGCCGAGTGTCTCGACAGCCGGCATCTTACGGATAATCGCATTACGTTTTGCCATCCGGCTTGTGCCGATGGCTAATGCAATCGTGATGACGGCAGGTAATCCCTCAGGAATTGCCGCAATGCCGACGCTCATTGCAACAAGAAATATCGGGATAAGCTCGTGTCCGTAGAGAAGTCCAATCGGAATCACCAGCAGTGCTATACCAAGCGCTGCAACGGAAAGCACCTTGCCAAGCTGGGTAATATTTTTCTGCAGTGGTGTTTTGTCTGAGGTGATTGTGGTGAGGGTCCGTGCGATCTCACCAAAGCGCGTATGGGAACCAGTTTTTTCGATGAGCAGCAGACCTTTTCCCTTTGTGAAAAGTGTTCCGCTGAAAAGCGTATCCCCAACATTTTTGGAGACGGGAAGGGATTCTCCGGTGAGAATGGCCTCATCAACCTCAATGCTCTGTCCTTCAAGTATCGTTCCGTCGGCAGGCAGTCGTTCCCCTTCTGTGAGGACAATGAGGTCTCCTGGAACGAGCAAGGTGCTTTGGAGTTCTTGTTCTTGACCGTCGCGAAACACCCGTACAATCTCAACGCTGTATGTTTGCAGTTTTTCAATCGCCTTTTCAGCTTTAAATTCCTGAAAAAATCCGAAAAGGGCATTGAGGAGAATAATCGCAAGGATAAAGGACGCATCAACAATATCACCCGTGAAGAAGAAAAAGAGAGCAGCAATGAGGAGTATCCCGTTGATGAGTGTTGGAAACTGCATCACAAAAATGGCGAGGCCACGAAAGTGCTTCGGATGTTCGATGGTATTTTTCCCGAATTGTTTGAGGAGGGTTTGTGCCTCTTGTGATGTGAGTCCTTTTGCGGTAACCATACCTTTATTGTAGCAAGTGTTTCTTGCAGATGTTTTCGTAAGTAGCTACGTATGAAGCACCGAGTGGATCCTGTTTCGAAAGTGCAATGGCTGCGCGGTTGTAGAGCGCAGTGCAATTCTTCGGGTCAAGAGTGAGGAGTTGCTGTAGAAGAGGAAACATTGCATCGGGATCGTTTATCCTGCTGAAAAAACTCGTAAGTTGCAGGAGGGATTGCTTGTCATTTGGGTCAAAGCGGGCGGTGAGACGGGTTAGTTCCATCCCAAACCGGGAAATAACCCCCTTATTCTCAGGGGTATTCTTGACAAGAATAAGTACCGTTTGGTCAAGGTAAATTACTCTCCATGTTGTATTTCTCAAAATGGATTTCAGAAATCCTTCTGCCCATGGTGTCTGGTCGGTGTGGGAGAAGAGAATTGTATTGAATTGATACTGCCTTTCGATTTTGGTAAATGTATCTGGGTTTTCTTGCAGAGGAATGTAAACATTCTGAAAGAAACTTGCGGGGTACGCCTCAGGCCTGCCATCGACAAATACTTTCTCAGAGGGATAGAGCCTATAGGCAAGGTAGCTCCCAATGTCAAAGTTGTTAAAGATTGGTCCTCTAAGATGGTTAGCTTGGAAGAAGTCGACGGCTTTCGATGCCCCGGGATCTTCAGAGAAGCCAAATTGGTTTTTTTTGGCAATAGTTGTTATGTGCCATAAAGAAACAGCGATGAGGAGTATGAAGAGTAAATGTACGGGGAGGATCTGTTTTTGCGACATGGTCTTTTTCGGATTTGGCATGAAGTACTCCACAATACCCGAAAGGTTTGTAGCAAATGGGATAAGTACGGCAAGTGAAAAGAGGGGAAGGTTGCGGACAGCAAGTGCCCCCGCACAAGTAAACGTAATGGTGAGTAGCCAGTCAATTGGTTTTGCTTTCCTCAATCGGAAAAGAAGGAGGATGAAAAGCAATATTGCTGTAATTTTGAAGTAGACGACTGAGGTTTTGTGAAAACCCAGGGAGTCAAGCAAAAAAATATTCTGATTCTCTTCGATGGTGTAGCCATAATTTTTGAACGCTGAAAGTGGGTAGAGTACGCCTTGGAGACCGTGTGGATTAAGAAATGTTGTGAGGAGGGAGAGTATGAGGAGTGTGAGGAGGGACCTATTATAGTTACAAAGGATGTTTCGCTTCTTGGTGATGATACCATCGGTTAAGAAAAGAACGATGAGGAGTAATCCTGTAAAAAAATAGATATGCACATTGACCCAAATAAGCATCAGAAGAGGGAGCAGGTAGACAAGTTTTGTTTGCCTCTCCCTATTCTTGAAAAGAATGATGAGGAAAAGTGCAAAGAGAAGAAAGCTGAGTAACTCAGGCCGGATGTCGGTTCTTTCAAAAAGGATTGGCAGGAGGAGGAGTGAGACGATACAGGCTGAAACCCCGATTTTTTTGTAGGCATACAGAAAAATGCTCCCAAAAGCGAGGAGTGCAACAATTGTAGATACCATAAGCAACCCCAGCGTACCCGTTTTTGCAAGAAGTGCGAAGACTACTTCCGAGAGCCAATGGTGATTGAGGAACGGAAAATCAGGATAGGTATAGGAGAGAAGATTTGTTTGTGGAATTGAATGAGTCGATACAATGATGTTGCCGATGAGGATATGTCGACCAAGATCCTGGGTAAATGCAGTTACTCTGTGAAAATAGCCAACAAAAACGAGGATGAGAATGAGAAGGAAGAGAAGGAATGAATAGAATTTGGCCATGGGGATTCTCTTATCCTATCAAAAATAGTGTCATTATGAGAGCAGATCGATCCGCGGCCTGTACTGGAGTGCCTCGGCTATATGGTTTGGCAGGATGTGTTCGGTTTCCGATAGGTCAGCTATGGTCCGGGCGAGTTTAATCGTGCGATAGTACGACCTGGCAGAAAGGTGCATGTTGGCAACAGCGAGGCGAAGAAGTATATAGCATTCGTCGGTCAGTACGCAGAGTTCTTTTATCTGTTTTGTCGTCATTTCGGCATTACTGGTCGTTTTGAGTTTTGTGAAACGGATTTTTTGTTGCTCCCTTGCTTTCTGTACGCGTTTTCGAATACTCGTTGAGCTTTCGGTTTCTGTCGTATCTTTTGTCAGGGCGTCAGTTTTGACCGCCGGTATATCGAGGTGTATATCAATTCGGTCAAGGATAGGACCTGAAAGTTTCTTCTGGTAACGAAGGATTTGTGAGGGAGTACAGCGGCACTCATGGTATTTATCCCCAAGATATCCACAAGGACACGGATTATGTGCTGCTATCAGCATGCAGCTAGTAGGAAATGTGATTTTTCCGTTGGCGCGGGAAATACTGACAGTCCCATCCTCTATAGGCTGGCGAAGTGCCTCGAGGATGTTTCTTGGAAATTCGGGAAATTCATCGAGGAAGAGAATGCCTCTATGGGCAAGTGTCAGCTCGCCGGGGCGGGGGTTACTTGATCCACCGATAATACCAACGAGTGAGGTCGTATGGTGGGGAGAACGGAATGGTCGATTCGTCATGATGCTTTCTTTGTCCAGAAGTCCGGCAATGCTGTAGATTTTGGTTACCTCAATTGCCTCATCAAAAGTGAGCGTTGGGAGAATTGACGGGAGCGTTCTGGCTAAAAGTGTCTTGCCTGCACCGGGTGGCCCTTTCATAAGTACGTTATGACCACCTGCCGCTGCGATTTC
>JAUYMJ010000070.1 GCA_030698775.1 bacterium | reverse complement strand
ACAATACGTTGGGGTAAAAAACTCTGACTTAAAAAATTTGATATGTGGGGCGCACTCGGCCCGGATCCTGATCCTAAGGATCCTTGGTATGGGTTTCACCGGTTCAAACAGGGCTTCGGTCCGGAGCTTGCCGAATTTGTGGGGAGTTATGACTTGGTGATAAATCCGCTACTTTATCAAGTGTACAAAATTGCTGATAAAGCAAGATGGTTCTTATTAAAAATGAAGAAATAATTGTCATGCTGAACTTGATTCAGCATCTAGATTCTTCACTCCACTCAGAATGACAAACTGGATCCTGAAATAAATTCAGGATGACAGTGTAAGCAATGAAAAAATACCTTCCTTACCTCCTTCTCGCTCTCCCATTTTTTCTCCTCAAAGTAACAAACATCGGCATCTGGCTCTCAGACACCAATATCTATTTCTATACAGGTTATCAATTGCTGCAGGGAAACATTCTCTACAAAGATATCTTCTTCACCAACTTTCCCCTTCTCCCCTATATCTCAGCTCTCTACTTCATCCTGACAAACGGAAATCTGCCGCTTTTTTTCTTCACCGCAAGCATAGAAGTCATTCTCGTCGGAGGTATTATCTATGCAATTATCCTCAAAGAAAAAAAATCGCAGCTCCTCGCACTGCTGACAGCTTCGATCTACCTCTATTCGTTTATTGTGTTAGCGACATCAAATCACCAAACAGGCGTCTTCATCGCTTCACTTTTTTCTATTTTTTCCTACCTGTTTTTCACCAAACAAAGATTTTTCCTCTCGGGAATTTTTATTGCATTAGCACTGTTAACGAAAGCATATTTTTTACCTGTTGTGATGTCCATTTTCATATATATCCTTCTCACGAAGAGGTCAAAGCTTCTCCCGTTTCTTTGTGGTGCCGGTATAACAGCAGGCGTTATCCTCCTTCCCTCACTCATCCTCGCGCCGCATGATCTTTTTCGTGACGTGATTTCGTACTCTCTCACTAGGTCCCAGGGAATTCCGAAAGGAAATATCACGGGATTTTTTCTCACGCATGATACTCTTTTCGCGCTGCTTCTTGTGTGGAATATTCTCATGATAAAAAAACGACTTTTTTTCGGGATGACGTCTCTTTTGAGCTTCCTTTTCTTTCTTCTCTATCAGGATATTTACTATCTCTATCTGAATTTTTCAATCCCGTTCCTCGCTCTTTCATTCCCCGAACTGTATCTCAGTGTAACTTCCAAATTCAAACCGCAAAAAATGGTTCTTCCGACAATTATAAGTATTCTCCTTTGCATAAACCTTAGTACCTACATTACCTCGTTCAGAAGCCAACAGAAAATCACAAATATCTCAGAGCTTACAGACGAGATAACAAAACAGCACCCTGCAACACTCTACGGGATTAACTCACTCACCCCTGCGCTCTCATACCTCACAGAAACACCCCTCCTTAACGGCATTATCGATACCAACGAAAATATTTTCCGCAAAGGGTTTCTTGATAAAAAGATTATGACCGAACAGGCAGTACAAAAACACGCGCTGATTATCGCAAATGGCGCAGTCTATCCGGAGTCGGGAATTAATTATCCGCTTCTCGGCGGGATATTTGACGAACAAATCGTTGCGAAATCATGCAGACTTCTGATGACGTACCCCGTGCAGCCGGAAGGCGTGGAGAACGCGATCACCCTTTTTCAATGCTAAAATGCGCTTAGCCGACAACAAAGGATTTGGGTACCGTGTAAAGGTAGATTTGGTGAAGGTCGTCTTTTTCCTTGAGGGGGAGATAGGGAATTTGATAGCGGAAACTGACAATTCTCGTCCCGGGTTTCAGCTCTGAGGCAAACTTCGGTTTTAGGCGAAGCAGAGCTTTCGGGACAAGGTACACAAAAACAACCGTCGCATCGGCAATTGATACGTCAAAAAAATTCTTTTGCAGGATTTTTACCTTGCCCTCAACACGCTCAAGACGCGTCCTCGTCATCGAAAAATATGCCCGAAGCGGATCAATCTCTATACCAACCCCCCGTGCACCGTACAGTGATGCAGCGGTGATAAGTGCAGTTCCGTCTCCTGATCCCAGGTCATAGATGATATCCTGTTTCCCAATCCTTGCCAGTTTGCACATTGCCCGCGCTATTCTTCCCGAGGTTCGCCACCACGGAGCCCAGGGGCTATCAGGAGGCCAAATCATAGAGAGTGATATAAACAAAAATATCACTACAAATAACAACAATAAATTAAACACGGTTGTAACTAATGATTATCTCAGTTTTTATCTGTCACAAACTTGACAGGAAAACAACAAAATGACTACTAAGACAAAGCGAAATCACGAAATCGTATACAATACTTTTCCAAGAATATCCTCTATCGTAATCCATCCGAAGTTCCGGCTATCGGTACTTTTTGACTCATTGTCCCCACGGACAAAAAACGAGCCGTTTGCCACTTTTTCAATTCGTTTAATAAGCGGCGTCTTCTCAATAGGATGAGCTATCACAATGAGTTCCCCTTTTTTCGGAGGCAAAATCCTCACTAATAGGGACGTGGCAAGCACACTGTCTCCCGGACAGAGGGTAGGTAACATACTTTCTCCGATAACCCTATATTTTGTGATTGGGAAATGCATCGGTATGAAGGCTTCAGCCTAAAGGCTACTTAGTTTCCTTCTTGGACTGCTCAAACATATGAGCAATCTCATCGACAGCAGCAACAAGCTCGTCGGCAGCCTCAAGGCTTACCTCCTGCTTGTTCTTGGAGCAGAGTTTTGCGGATTTCCAGAACGTATCGTGAAGAGTAGGAAATATCGTCAGATGCTCAGGCTTGAAATAGTCTGTCCAGAGGATGAGAAGTTCTGTTTTACACTTCTGCGCGTGCTCCTCCTTCGTCAACACACAACGGACGAACTTGTTTCGATCGGCAACAGCAGTGCTTTCCTTCGGCAACTCACCTATCAGCTGTACCATTTTCTTGACAGTTGCTGCGGCAATTTGTGCGGGTCGCGGATCATAAATCCCGCAGGGAACATCACAATGGGCATAAACGGGGATGGATGGGAGAAGTTTCGCGAGAAAATCTATTGCGGTGCGGAACACGTATTTAGATTACTAAACTTTATCTATAAAGTCAACGTCCTGCTGCTTCATGGGTGTCAATAAAATCCCGTATGCGTTGTTCCTCTCCATGGAGCATGACTCTCATAAACCACTGGACATACGGGTCATCGAGTGTTACATGGCCTTGACGGATGCTCTCACGCACTGCGATTATCTCGAGTGCAAAATTCCGTACGTCAAGCTTCCTGTGGTCCAGATGACCGAGCCGAATTTGAAGTGAATCGGAAAGCAAAGAAACTAACCGCTGAGACTGCATAGTGGCATCTGCGAGTGATACCATGTTATTTTTTGTCCTGAGTTTGTACGCCCTTCTGAACTCTGGTGGAAACTGCATGTATGTCGAAAATTCTCTCGCATGCACGCTGTGTTTCCTTTTTGCTTTCCCCGTGTATGCATCACCGGCCGTTCCTCCCAGTTTATTCAACTTAAAAAATACCAGTGAGTCAATGTCCTGCAGCCTTCCCTGATCATCTGCTAACGGATGTGGTGAGCTACCTTCATCTTCACCGGTGAAACGTACGACGAATTCCTCAAGCCATTCATTAAAAAATGACTCGCCAAGCTCCATCTGTATAGCTGTTGGTAGGTCATTCGTCACGGTTTCATCGGCTTGATTTTCATCACGCAAATAAAACTCCGGTGTGTTTCGTACCGCTCCCAAAACAAAAGGGTCTCCATCAATAGAAAAACTTTGTACTTGGATTGAGACTGGATCACTCACATCAGGGAAGTTTACCTCCAGCCTTTTCACAAAAATATCCTGGGGCGAATCCAAATCACCAATATACACGCCGACTTGCGAAAATCCGTCAGCCTGAACCAGAGGGACAATATATTTCTTACAGTTAACAAACGCTTCAACAACATTGAGAGAGCTGTCCGGATCCTCAGATCCTGAAAAGAGCAGGTAATTCGGCTTCTTCGGATGTATCCCTATTCTCGCAGTCAACCCTTCTTCGCTTCTCTCTAGTACATCTACACTTTGCTCGTATGACCGCAGTGACGAAAGGAGCTCATCTTTCCTTTCAGCAGTAACCCGAGGGTATCCCCGACGATATAAATCTATATCAATATACGGATCATAATATGCCTGCCATTCACGAAAACCCAGGAGTGTCATAGGTGCGCTCACGGCTGCACCCAGTACAGTTCCTGCACCTATCCGCAAGACATCTCTCCTTGAAGGAAGCCCCCCGTGTATTTCGCTTTGGGATTGCATGGCGAGAGTATCCTTTTTCACGACAATTTTGTCAACTTTTCAGATACCGACCGAGGCGGCGAGGGTGTTTGCGAGCCTATCAACCCGCTCATTATTGGGGTCACCATTATGGCCTTTCACTTTTTTGTACCAGACCTCAAGGTTGTTTGCTCGGGTAACGTCCTGGATGAGCCGGAAAATTTCCTGATTTTCCTTCACCATTTGCCATGACTTCCGCAGATTGCCGATGGTGATTTGGCTATCCGAGTGGATGAGAATTTTTTTATACCCGTTCTCAACTGCCCACAGCAAAGCATGGTAAATCGCAAACCCTTCTGCCGAGTGGTTTGTTTGTTTCCCCTCAACCCTTCCGGATGCTTCGTATATACCGGAGACAAACGCCCACGCAGCGCGTGCATTGTCCGCACCGTTGTAGACACATGCCCCGTCTGTCCATATCTCTACGTCTACATCCTCTTGCTTGGGAAGAGTAGTTTCAAAAAGACCGTTTTGTTCATTGACGACTTTAAACATATCGTCGTGGTAGATTTTCTTGCAACGGGGACAATAATAATACGCTTTATAGTAGTACTGTTTCTTTAATTGCTCGGGAGTACGCTTGGTTTGCTTAACAATAAGTGGCGACCCGCAGGTTTTACACGTTTTCATCAGAGGATTATTTTATCATTTTCTACCTTCGGCGTAACCTTGTCCCCCGGCTTGATATTGCCATCAATAATCCGAAGCGCTATCTCATCAACCAGTTTTTCCTCAATAAGCCGCTTCAAAGGCCTTGCACCAAAGACAGGATCATACCCTGTTTCTGCAAAATACATCACCAGGTCATCTGAGATCTCAAACGAAATATCATTTTCAAGCATCCGCATTTTTACACTTTCAAGTTGCATTTCAGTTATCTTGAGCATGTCTTTTGGTGTCAGCGTATTGAAAATGACAACTTGATCAAGCCTGTTGAGAAACTCCGGACGGAAATATTTATTCAAAACCTCCCATACCGACGCCTCAAGATCCCCCCTGTTTTTGTCTTTATGTTTTTCCTCATGTTCACATATCACATCGCCCGCTAAATTACTCGTCATGATAACAATCGTATTGCGAAAATCAACGACAGTACCTTTACTGTCTGTCAGTCTCCCCTCATCGAGAATTTGCAGGAAAAGATTAAAGACTTGGGGATGTGCTTTTTCTACCTCGTCGAAAAGAATAATTGAATACGGTTTCCGTCTCACCGCTTCCGTCAGCTGTCCTCCCTCCTCATGTCCCACATACCCCGGAGGTGCACCGATAAGCCTGGCAACCGAATGCTGCTCCATATATTCACTCATATCAATCCGGATAACAGCGTGAGGATCACTAAAAAGAATTTCAGCAAGTGCTTTTGCCATCTCCGTCTTCCCGACCCCTGTTGGTCCTAAGAAAAGAAATGACCCGATCGGACGGTTTTTCGCACCAAGTCCTGAACGGGACCTGCGGATTGCCCTGGCAACTGCATCAATTGCCCTTTCCTGACCAACGACATGTCCTGAAAGTTCTACGTCAAGACGGGACAGACGTTCTGCCTCCGAAGAAAGCATCCGTGTTGCAGGGATACCTGTCCAGCGGGAGACGACCCGTGCTATATCATCCTCATCTACTTCTTCACGAAGCACCCTTTGCTCAGAAGGTATTGTTTTCCAGAGCTCACTATACTCTTTCAGTTTTTTCTCAAGCTCCGGAATCTTTCCGTATTTTATCTCCGCCGCTTTTTGCAAATCGACGACGCGCTCTGCTTTCTCAAGTTCTACCCGGTATGCATCAATCTTGGCACGTGTTTCCTGAATTTTTTTGATGATGTCTTTCTGCTCACTCCAGCGCTTCTCAATACTCTCCGCTTTTGCTTTCAGCTGTGCCAGCTCCTTCTCCTGCTGGGTCTTCCGTGATTTTGCCATGTCGCTTTTGTCTTTTTTCAAAGCCGCAAGCTCTATCTCAATCTGCATGATCCGCCGCTTCAGAGAATCAAGCTCCGCGGGCATGCTCTCCGTTTCGATTTTGATAGCAGCAGCCGCTTCATCGATAAGGTCAATTGCCTTGTCGGGAAGAAAGCGCTGCGGGATGTATTGTGCGGAGAGTCTGGCGGCTGCGATAAGCGCATTGTCTGTAATACGGATACCGTGATGCACTTCATATTTTTCCTTAATACCCCGAAGAATTGAGATTGCATCTTCAACCGTCGGCTCATCAACAGTCACCGGCTGGAAACGTCTAGCGAGTGCAGGATCTTTCTCAATATACCGGCGGTATTCACCGACTGTCGTCGCGCCGATCATCCGAAGCGCTCCTCTTGCCAGGGAAGGTTTTAGGATATTTGCCGCATCCATTGCCCCCTCAGCTGCACCGCCACCGACAAGTGTATGCAACTCATCTATAAACATGATATATTTGCCATCCGACTCCTCAACCGCTTTGACGACGCCTTTGAGACGCTCTTCAAATTCTCCCCTGAACTTCGCTCCTGCCAGTAGCTGTGCGAAATCCAAAACGACAAGCTCCTTACTTCTCAGAGTTGTCGGGACCGAACCTTCAACGATTTTTTGCGCCAGGCCTTCAACGATTGCCGTTTTCCCAACTCCGGGATCACCAATCAGTACGGGATTATTTTTCGTCCTTCTGGAGAGAATTTCCATGACGCGCCGTATTTCAATTTCACGGCCGACGACGGGATCTATTTTGCCGGCACGTGCGTTGTCGGTGAGGTTAATAGTGTATTTTTGCAACGCTTCTTCAGGTTTGACGGGTTTTAAAAAATCCGGTACCTGATTATTTTGGCCATCCATACGGTTACTATACATTTAGCACTATAACTTGTCAAGTGCTAAATCAGAACAGCCCCGTTGAACGCAACGATACGACTATCGTTGCCATACCTATGAACCTCTTGTCACCGAATGGTTTTTTTCGCCCGTGACAACTTTCGCATCACTGACATCCTTTGTATTCCCGAAACTATACAGCCCTATGAGAAAAACGCTTAGCTGGTATGCAAGGAGAAGCATGATGCTGACAAGACCAACCGTTACCAGTGTCTCTACAATTTTTTGCCGGAGTGCGAAACGGTTTCCAATTGATGTTTCCATAATGGACGCATTCTGCCAATACACCACATGCAAAAAATGAGATAGTTGTAAGAGTATGGTAAGCTTCTGAGGAAATTCGTGCGGGGAACTAGGAGACGAGTGTGTTTTGAAGATAGGAGAGAAGGCGCGTGTGGATTGTCTTCTGCGCACAAACGAGGGTAAAATTTTTCTTAATCGTTTCGGAGGTTACCCGTACGCTCACCGGATTTCCCTCTGTATCGGTTATTTCACACCCTGCTTCCCGAGCGATAGGGAGGATCGGTGCAATATCCCAGATCCTATTCTCAAGGTTAATAAGCCCTCCGAGTTTCCCTTCGACCGCGTAGACATAGTCAACGGCACAATTTGTCGTCCGGATATTTAGCACATGGGGCAGAAGCGCTGCATATATACGTCCTTTCCGGGAGAGCGAAAATGATTTTTCAGACCCGTCGGTACCAAAGGCAACAAGGCAAAGAGAAAGGTCAGTATGTACCACGGTTGTAAAACGTTTTCCATTCTTATATGCACCATTCCCAATCTGAGCTACGTACATCTCATCTGTCACGGGAAGATAAATTCCGGAAGAAAATACCTCACCACCTATGACGTGTGCAATCATCACGCCAAACCAGGGAAGTCCGTTTGCAAAATTTGATGTGCCGTCGATCGGGTCAACAATCCATATGTCATCTGGGTCTTTTTGCGTAAACCCTGATTCCTCTGCAACAATTGACGCGTGTGGAAAATGTTTTACAATGTCCTGAATTATTATCCGCTCCGAGGCAACGTCTACCTTCGTCACAATTTGACTTCTCTCGTCTTTTCTCTCCGCTTCCACTCTTTGACCGAATGAAGCAAGTACTACGGTACCCGCTTTTTTTAGTATCTCTTCAATAACAAAAACTTCACTACCTTGATGCATCTTTTCATAGTAACAAGAGTTGCCAGAGTTGTAAAATTCTGCTAGAATGTAAAGTTCTATGGGACATAGTTTTGAAGCTAAAGAAGGGGAAATTCTTTTTCCGCACGCACTTCGTGTTCAGAAAGTGAGGATGCTTATTGCTCAAGCAAACAGGGAAATAAACGTCATGGCATCAAAGAGTGAGGTTTTTGATCAAATGTCAGATAGATCAGCGGTCAACGATCTCGTTCAGCAGGAAAAAATTAACTATGCCGCCCATTTTCTTTCAGAACGAAAACACGGTTTTGCAAATCACCACACGAAAAATACTGTGCTTCGTTCTCTACTCTTAGCTTCAATACAGAACACAGAGCATCCCCAGATTGTTGGCATTCCACAGTATGATCCATCAAGACTGCATATTATTTTTGACAGAAAAAACCTATCACTCGATGAACTCGAACATGAAGACGTCCTGCGGGGACACAACAATGGGATACAAGCAGCATTACGCCTTCTTAGTGACAAAAACATTGGGCTCTTGACAAGGATCC
>JAUYMJ010000066.1 GCA_030698775.1 bacterium | reverse complement strand
GTAAGCTAACGCGTTAAGCGGACCGCCTGGGGAGTACGGCCGCAAGGCTAAAACTCAAAGGAATTGACGGGGACCCGCACAACCGGTGGAGCGTGTGGTTCAATTCGAGACGAAGCGAAGCACCTTACCAGGGTTTGACATGATACCGTTTTATACTTTTGGAAACATTAGTAGATCTCGCAAGAGATGGTACCACAGGTGTTGCATGGCTGTCGTCAGCTCGTGCCGTGAGGTGTTCCCTTAAGTGGGGAAACGAGCGCAACCCCCATCCAATGTTACATATTCATTGGAGACTGCTCCGATTTTATCGGGGAGGAAGGAGGGGAAGACGTCAAGTCCGCACGGCCCTTATACCCTCGGTTACACACACCCTACAAAGGCGAAAAACAACGTGTTGCAAGCCGGCAACGGCAAGCTAATCACTGAAATTTCGCCCCAGTTCAGATTGGGGTCTGCAACCCGACCCCATGAAGTCGGAATCGGTAGTAATCGCGGATCAGCAGGCCGCGGTGAATACGTTCTCGGGTCTTGTACACACCGCCCGTCAAGGCAGCAAAGTTGGGGGTAGCTGAAACCTTTCGTAAGAAGGACTAGGTTAAATCCAGCGATGAGGCTTAAGTCGTAACAAGGTATCCCTACCCGAAGGTGGGGATGGATCACCTCCTTTCTAATTTTTTTCTTGCCGAAGGGTAAAATCGAAATTGGATCTGGAGAAGACACAAGAACCATAGCAAATAACGCAAGTTAGGTTGCTTGGGAAGCGTGTAGTGTACCACAGGCTGAGTGAATAGAGCCTGGTTTGCCTCGTACTTCGAGTAATCGGAGTGATACTGAGAGGTAAATAAATCTATTCTCGCTTTTTCCTACCACTTCTTGATTATTGTAAACGTCATAGGATTTGCCGCGAGGCAGGTTTTGATGACATATAGAAAAGATCCCTCCGGGCGGGGGGATTTTTTGTGGGTTTCCCTCAAATTTGTTATATTGAAAATGATCAAATGAACGCCTGGAAAGAAAGTAAAATTATTAAAAGAATGATCATCGCAGCTCTGCTGTATTTAGTAGTACTTACTCTTTTGATTCTGACTTATTATTGGATAGTGCATTCTGCAGTTCTCTCCTTCCCTTGGTTTTAAGAATACATTCTCATTTTGTAGGAGTATCGGCTCTTACTTCGACTATAAGAGTTCATCAATTTTGGGGAAATGGAGGCGGACTTCGGCCCAGAATTTGTCCGCAAGGCCTGATGAGAACTTTCCATACTTGCCGCTTTCCATCTTCATACAAAGCCTGTTTACGTGGCGCTGGATGAGTAGGGTCATCTCTGAGCGCTTCTCCTCAAATTCTTTTTGAAATCTCTTCGGATCATTCACGTATGCTTCATGGAGTTTTTTAAATGCGTCAAATGCCTCTTTATTTTGTAGAATCATTTCCTCGAAGTATTGTCTGTATTTGGCCATCAATATTTTTTAGCGTTTAGCGTTTAGCGTTTAGCGTTTAGGATGACTATTGTTTTATGAAGCCTGCGATTCATCTGGAGGGGGTTCGGGTGGTAAAAATTCTTCGCCGCCGCTGTCATTTGCTGCGCGTGGATACTCACTTGGTTTGAGCCAGTAGACGTAGGGGCAGCCTGTGGCTTTTCGCGCAGCCCTGTCCCATCCGGCCGTACTACACTTCTTCATTTTTTTGCCCGATGCAGTCGTATAAAGGACAAGTGGCTTGCCGCATTCGGGACATTCTTCATCTAAGGGCTCTGTTGTACCATTGATCCATTCGATGTAGTCACATCCTGTTGCTTTTTTGGCTTCTTTGTCCCAGCCTCCGGTACTGCACTTCTTCATCTTCTTGCCAAATCTCGTGACAGCGAGAAGAAGAGGGGCGCCGCATTTCGGGCATTTCTCATCGAGTATTTGTGGCTCGACTTCGAGCCATTTTACATAGTCACAGCCGACCGATTGTTTGGTCGCTGGGTCCCAGGAGCCTGTTGAGCAGCGCTGGAGTTTTTTTCCTGTCGGGGTTGTTGTGATTTCACCAAGCGGGGAGCCACATTTTGGACATACTTCGGATGTTGTTTTTGTATCAGGCATCAGGAATCTATCTTACCTAATTTTGGACACAAAAAACAAGGAGGAATGTGATTTTAGAGGCGCTTCGCGAAAATCTTGAGGCGCGGACCGGACTCGAACCGGTGCATGGCTGTTTTGCAAACAGCTGTGTTAACCACTTCACCACCGCGCCGCGTCAAACGCGGCTTCGCCATGCTTGAGCCCACATATTGTAACAAAGGTGCCCGAGGCTGGCAAGGCGACTTGATCCTAAGGAGTATAATAGAGGTATGGAAAGAGAACAAAGTGGAATTGAGAAAAAGGTTCGTTGGTTTATTCCGAGGGCACTTGTAGGAGGTATTATTGCCCTTATCGCTATCGCTGCACTATAACATCATTTTATTCTCTCCCGTTTCAAACAGCCTTAAAATTTGGTACAATCATACTCTCGTTTCCGGGTCGGTAGTTCACCGGTAGAACGGTCGCCTAAGGCGACAAGTAGATGGTCATGTTTTACGTTTACGTTTTAAAAAGCTTAAAAAATGGTAGACATTACACGGGTTCAACAAATAATATAGAGAGAAGATTATTAGAGCATAATTCTGGACAAACAAAATATACACGTCAAACAGGTCCGTTTGAGATAGTTTATAAGGAAGTATATGATTCAAAACTTGAGGCAACTAAGAGAGAGCGGTTTTTAAAAACGGGTAAAGGTAGAGCGGTGTTGAATAAATTTTTGGGCTCGTAGTTCACCGGTAGAACGCTTCACTGATAATGAAGAAGTAGATAGTTCGACTCTATCCGGGCCCACATTGGTAGAACGGTCGCCTAAGGCGACAAGTAGATGGTCCGACTCCATCCCGACCCACTTCTGATATATTGTTATGGCTGAAAATACGGGAAAAAAGCCAACAGTTGCTTTCCTAAGACACGGGAAAACGTTATCGAATGAAATTCCGTGGAAGCGCTTACCAGCAGATGCACTTCCTCCGGAATTTCCCCAAGATACGCATATGCCTCTTGCAGAAAAAGGGAGAGAAGAAGCTAAAAGATTAGGAGAGCAGCTCGCAGATGTCTTAAGCTCACTTACAGCGCAAGACCCTTCTATCGTAATACGTGCGAGGACATCAGATTTTGCGCGAGCAGAGGAAACTGCAGAACTTGCAGTTGGTGAGATTAATGCACGTCTGCCGGCAGGTAAAAGAGTGTATATTTGTGAAGGAGAAGCAGCCTTACAAGAAAAACGTATGGGAGTCGTTGATCCGGGGATTGTAAACCGTGAACCAGAGCTTCATGCACCCTTTGATGCCTATCGCGGTTCAGATTTAGATCACGGAGAACGCGTAAGAACAGTTCCGCTTCCATCACCGACCGACAGGCAGCGGGAAATCGCAGCAGCGTACGGACTACGGGAGGAATCAGAAATTACAGGTGAAAATGTCGAGATGGTAACTGCACGTCTTCAAGAGTGGTTTAATAATCCTGGTTTACAAGCTGAGTTAACTAACCCAGGAACCATTACTCTCGTATTTACGCATTCAATGGTCATTGCTCTTTCTCCGGTAGCAATTGTCGGAAAAAATATTGACGAAGCAGCAAAAATATTTGCTGATGTAGCAAGGCACGTACCCAACTGTAGTGCTACGATATTTACTCATTCAGCTGAAGGTGGATGGCAGCTGGATCATTTTGCCGTACCGAGCGACAAAATACCTGAAGTTCTGAAATAAATCTTCGCAATGTAGTTTGGACATCGTTCTAGAGTGATGTAATTTTCCTCATTGACACATTGTTTTTACACTGTTTCAATGAATATAGATGGTAAAAAGGAAAAGAAAATCTACGAGAGTAAAGACTGCCCCGGCAATCCAAACCCAGGCTTTAAAAAATGCATCATTTCCAGTTGCTGCGGGAAGTTCCAGGAGGTTTGGCGGGTTTCTTATTGATTATCTTCTTTTGGGTATCCCGAATTCGGTCCTCTTGTGGTTTTTGAAAGACAATGGTCTTTATACACCTATTGCGACTTTCTACAGCATCTTTTTTGCGAGCGTAGTGCTTTTTTACTTCGTTTTTTTGACATGGAAAAATAACGGCCAGACGATTGGGAAACAGATTGTCGGGACGAGAGTTGCTAGCTGGCGCGGGAAAATAACCTTGTCAAAAGTCGCACTTCGCTATGTGAGTCTTTTTTTCCTTGTGCAGTTTCCGCAGGTCTATTTGATGCTTACCGGTTCGCAGCTTGGCATCGGATGGCTCGTCATCAATGTCTTGGCTATTGTATTAGTCGTGCTTCTCCTCATCATCGACGATGAGCACAGGGGTGTCCATGATATGATCGCCGGGACGTGGGTTGTGAGGAAGTAGTGGCCAGTATTTAGTATATGGTATTTAGGGGTTAGGGTTTTGTAGTTACTTCGGCTGATCAAATCTTGTAGAGGCTTCATCAGAAGTTAATTCTCTATATGCAAATTTTTGTCTTGTCCTTTCCCTATGGATCGCGTAGCCAGCTCCTGTTATTGCTAAGGCGCTAAGTAGCGCAGCGAAAATATAATCTTCTTTGTCATTTTGATTTTCTGTTTTAATTCCGGTATTTGGTAACTGTGGTGGTGGGGTTGGCGTCACAGTCAGATGCGGACGAGGTGTTCTGGTCGCTTCAGGCGTTTTACTTTTCTCTGGTTTTGGCGTGGGAGTTTCTTCTTCTGGAGTGCTTGTCGGAGTGTTTTCAGGCGTACTGGTTAATGTCGCTTCTGGTGTATTCGTGGGAGTATTCTCCGGTGTGTTGGTTGGCGTATTTTCAGGTGTGTTCGTGGGAGTATTCTCCGGTGTGTTGGT
>JAUYMJ010000061.1 GCA_030698775.1 bacterium | reverse complement strand
GGATAGTCCTGCCATCGACTTGTACCGTAGCCATTTTCCACCTCCAGAAGAAAGTTGAATGATTGAGTTCTGTAAAGAACATCTGTCTGATGTTATCTTGGGCTTCATTTATGAGTCTGTCAAGAGCGCTGGACTTGCATATTTTGTATAGGCGTGTTATGGTAAAACAGGTGGTATAGAGGGGTTTTTGGGCCTGAATACCTTGATCGTTTCATTTGAATAAGGGGTACCTAATGGGTGCTGTTATTAATCTGTTCCCGCCTAGGGATGATTTCAGTAACGAGTTGAGACAAGCAAAAAATGTTTATCCTGAGGAATTATATGTAGCTCTCGAAGGTATACTTTCCTGTAAGCCAACGGACATTTTGCGAACTGCGGTCTGTGATGGTGAAGTAATTGGCGTAATGAAACTATGGGGATACAGCAATAAAAGACGTTCTGGTGTCATGCATGTTCTGACCCTTCCCACACCGAAACTGGCGTCGCTAGCGACTTTAAGTCTCAATATCGCTCGCGCCGAGGTAAAAACCTCAGTTGAACAATTCCTCCGCCTTTGCTTTAACACACATAGCAGGCTCGATAAAATCTACTGGAATGTGCATCCCAAAGATGAATGGGTCCACGAGATGTGTCGTAATTTCACCTTCAAAGAGCTCGGTGCCTCATCGTCCTTTGTCGATTCAAATGGTGTGAGATACCATTCGTTCTTTCTCGAGAGATTGAAGTGATAGGCTAAAAATCTGCGCGTGACAACATGCGCAGATTTTTTATTTGCATACATACGAACATAAATTTGACCTGCCTGTATCATTACACTACTATTAAAACACCATCTGAGTGATTCTCTTATGATAAAAGGTATTATTTTTGATCTTGATATGTGTATCCTGGATGCCCACGCGTTCACGGGAACATTTTTTGATCCAGTACTAGATGTCCTGCATAATTCGGATCTCCCCAAAGAATTAAAAGAAAAAATTGACTATCAACTCTGGACCACGAGTCTCGACGACACGATGGAAATGTATTCTGTACCAGAGGATATTGCAGAGAGAATGAGAGAGGCATATAGAAAAATAGAAGTACCAGCCGACATAGAGACAAAATCTTATGGTGACGAAGAATTCATAAGGGATTTGCCGGTAAAGAAATTTTTGGTCACCAGTGGATATAAGAGGTTTCAAGAAACAAAAATAGCGAGACTAGGCGTTGCAAGTATATTCGATGAAATAATTATTGACGCGTTTGATGATAGAGATAAGCGCAAGGGTAAGAAAAAGATTTTTCAGGAGATCCTAGAGAAAAATAATTGGGGAAATGATGATGTATTGGTAGTGGGAGATAATCCTATGTCAGAACTAGGAGCCGCTAAATCCTTGGGTATCCCTACTGTGCAGACTCTACGACCTACTGTAGTTAGATGGGACGATGCTACTTATCATATAAATTCTTTCGATGAACTCAAAGCCCTTATTTAGTAAAAGGTATTGAGGTAAAAAAATACTCCCCCGGTAATACTATGGGGGAGCATGAGTCTCGATTGATCAGAACTTCTTGTCCTTCGGCTTGATGGTCTGTATGCCGGTATAGGCATGAAGAACTTCAGGGATCAAAACGGTTCCATCAGCCTGTTGGTTGTTTTCGAGTATGGCGAGCATCGTGCGAGTGACAGCAACAACCGTGCCATTGAGTGTGTGGACGAAGTCAGTCTTGCCGGTGGCACTGCTCTTGAATTTGGTATTCAGTCGCCGTGCCTGGAAGTCTGTGCAGTTGGAGGCAGAAGTCACTTCCCCGTACCCACCACCTTCGCCGATAAATGGCATCCACGCCTCAATGTCGTACTTCCGGTAAGCAGGGGTTCCCAGATCGCCCTTGCACATGAGCAAAACGCGGTAGGGGAGCTTCAATGCCTGGTAGAACTCTTCCTCGATAGCGAGCATTTCCTCGTGAGCTGCTGCACCCATGTCGGGATGCACGAATTGGTAGAGTTCGACCTTGCTGAACTGATGCACTCGGTAGAGACCCTTACTTTCCCGACCGCCGCTACCAGCTTCCGTTCTGAAACAATGACTGACACCCGAGATCTTGATGGGAAGGTCTTCTTCTGGGATCACAGTCTTGGCCATATAGCCGCCAATAGTGATCTCAGAAGTGCCGATGAGACTCAACGCGCCCTCTGTCATGGAATAGATCTGACTTTCGGATCCACGTGGGGAAAATCCAGAAGCGGTGATGATCTCGTCACGGGCGATTTCCGGTGTTGCCATCGGAGTAAAGCCGTGCCTAATCGCCAACTCGAGTGCGTAACGGATGAGTCCAAGCTCAAGAAGAACTGCTTCGTTCTTCAAATAATAAAACTTGGACCCAGTTACCTTCGCCGCGGCTTCAAAATCCAGAATGTCCAGCTTCTTGCCAAGCTCGACATGGTCGAGTGGTTTAAAGCCGAACTTAGTGGGCTCCCCAACAAACTTAATGGGGATGTTGCCTTTCTCGTCTTTCCCTTGTGGCACGTCAGATGCGACGAGATTTGGGATTTTGAGGGCTTCCTCGGTATAGTTCCTCTCAAGTACCGTGATTTCATCCTTGAGAGTCGCCATGGTTTGCTTGAGATTGGCAACTGTCTCCTTGAGCTGTTTGCGCGTTGCTTCATCAGCATTTCTGAACTGCTCAGACGTCTGGTTGGAACTGCGCTGTGCTGCCTCAAGGAGCTGTCTTTTTTGCTTCAGTTGCTCGTAGAGAGCAACCGTCTTATCGACGTCGGCATTGGCATAGCGCTCTCGCGTGTTTTGCCGGACCAAGTCAATATTTTCGAGAATGAATCGGATATCAAGCATGGCTTGTCTCCTCAATAGGTTGATGTTTGACGACAATGAACAATACTAATTAACTAAACATTATAATAATACTATATATCGATTTAGTCAATGTATTGACAAAAACATCTAATGTAGCTAACTTATCGGCAGAGTAATACGGAGTAGTACTTTGAAACCTAACTTAAGGAGTGCCCATGTCTAAATTAACAAGGATAGACATCCTCCAGGTCGTGAACGAGTTTATGACCGAAAAAGGATGGCAAGGGCGCTCATGTGGCGCCTGTGGCAGGACTTTCTTCTCGAAACCGTCCAGTAAAATGGATACGTCAATCTGCGGATGGCACGAGTGTGACAATGGGACGTACCCGTTTCGTGCTTTCGTTAAGCGAAAGAAACGGGTGACTCCCCCAGAGGTAAGCGCAAAAATTGCGGAGTACTTCGGCTCAATTGGATTCGGGTTGGTCGCTCCTCTGAACGTAGCAAATTTCGAGGGGCAGACTGATCTGATTATCGCCGGTGTCCAGATGTTTGATGGCATCATTCACCGCAATCAGGCGATTCAAGAAGAAAAAGTGTTTGTGGCTCAGCCATGTGTCCGGATGCAGTTTCAGCAGTACGTCGAGACACAGGAAGGAACCTCTACATCCTTCGTGAACGTCTGTACAGAAAAGATGAATGCGAAATTTGACGAGCATCTGCAGATTGTAGACAATTGGTTTACTGTTCTCTCAAAACTTGGCCTTCACATGAATGATTTCGTTATCATTATGAGGACGTCAGTCAATGATTGGGGAACGGGTAAGTTCTCTGCTCTCGAACTCTTCTTTTTCTACGGAGGACTTGAGCTTGGGGATGCGTCTTACTTTCTTGTTCCTCGGGCAAACGGTGACCATATCCCCATCAGTGATATTGGGTTCGGTCTTGAGAGAATCGTCTGGGCAATAAACAAGACCGGCTCGTACTTCGACACTTTGATTCCATGGATAGCGAACGGTTCAAGAGAGATGTTTGATTCTTGTCGGACACTCGCGCTCTTGGTTCTTTGCGGAGTACAGGCAGGCAACAAAGGTCCTGGTCTTCAATTCAGGCGGTTTTCCAAAGTGCTCAGCGAAAAGTACTACGAGGAAGAGGTGTATCGCATTCTAGAGTATTACTTCGATTATTGGTCGCAGTTCATTAAGCCAGCCATTAGTCGAGATGCGGCCATTCAGCTTGTGCGCCTAGAGATTGAAAGGTTCATCAATCTGAAAGTCTGCGAGATGTTAGATCTTCCACCTCCTCGTGAAGAAACGACAGAGGCGTACCTCAATCGCTTGGTGTATACTTGTAATGTAGACATTTACGAGCTGCGCAAGGCGATACAATCATGCAAAACATAAAGGAGAACAGCCGAATATATTTGTCGGGGGGAGGTAATGAAAAACAATCATTCCCCCTCGACAAATTTTTTTTTAGTACATTGCCGAAAGATGGACGCTTTCTGTACGTACCAATAGCATTACGGGGTAATGAACTATATCCAACAGCGCATTTGTGGATGAAAAGTATCCTTGAGCTCCATGAAAGAAATGACGTTCAATTTGAAACGGTCGATGATCTTTTTAAATTAAGGGATCTAAAAGGGTTTGATGGTATATATATCGGTGGTGGCAACACGTGGAGTCTGATACAGGAGATTAAAGACTCCAATTTTTCATATCAATTACTTCAATATTTCGAAGCTGGCGGTCAAGTATACGGCGGAAGTGCCGGAGCTATTATCCTCGGAAAGAGAATTGACACTCATGATGACGAGAACAAAATAGGGTTGTCTGACATGGAAGGTCTCAACCTGTTGAAAGACTATTCTGTTGCCTGTCACTTTAAAGATGATCAACACGATCGTTTCAAGGCGTGGGCTATAAAAAATAAACTTCCAGTCGTCTGTTTACCAGAAGAGACAGGATTAATTATAGAAAATAGTATCGCAAAGTGTGTAGGTACGAAGTCTTGTAGTGTCTATGCGGCAGATGGTACAAAAATGGATATTAATCCAGAAGAGTCGTTTAATTTATAAAAGAATGCCCCAAGCTGTTAGCGAGGGGCACTTTCGAGTTGTTCAATAAAGATTGAGTTCTCCGTTCACGATCT
>JAUYMJ010000048.1 GCA_030698775.1 bacterium | reverse complement strand
AATAAGATACAGAGAACAGGATCACTGTCTCATCTCCCATGGCTGAGCTTACTGAGACCATTAATGTGACGAGGTAGTAGACTCCTTCCTATCCCCTCCTTTCCCTTCATCGTTAATCGTTATCTTGTTGGATGTTGTTCTTGGTTGTTGCTGTCACGTGAATTTGAGAATACGACTATACCGACAAGCACAGTATTTGTGGTTTGTGGCCTTGAAATAAGCCTGTCTAATTCGATATAATGGTTGTCTGATGGCAAAATCGTCACACTCTTCTGAATACTCAGCACAACACATCCAAGTTCTTGAGGGGCTGGACCCGGTTCGAAAACGCCCCGGGATGTATATCGGGTCAACAGACATCATCGGGCTGCATGAGTCGTTACGTGAAATTATCGACAATGCGGTTGATGAGGCACTCGCCGGATATGCAAAAAATGTCTGGATCTACCTGAATGATGATGGATCAGCTACCGTCGTGGACGACGGACGCGGAATTCCTGTTGACATCATGCCGCAGTTTAAAAAATCTGCCCTCGAGATCGTCATGACGAAACTCCACGCAGGAGGAAAATTTGGCGGTAGTGCCTATAAAATCTCAGGAGGGCTACATGGCGTCGGATCATCTGTTGTCAATGCGCTCTCTCAATGGCTCTGGGTCGAAGTCACACGGGATGGAAAGGTCTATAGGCAGGAATACAAAAAAGGGTCCCCACAAACAGAAGTAGGTATCACCAAGAAACCGGAAATCGTCATCGACGAGCGTGTCACAGGGACCGCAGTAACCTTTCTTCCCGATGACACAATTTTTACAGGGTTTTCCGCCACAGGCGGACCAGCCTTTGGCTGGGACTTTGACACTATCAAAAAAGCGATCCGGGAAAGGGCATTTTTGGTTCCGAAAATCTTCTTCCACATGTTTGATAGGAGAAAAGAGAAAACAAAAGAAGTCCATTATTACTTTGAGGGTGGAATTACCTCATTAGTTGAAAAGATTAACGAAAACAAAGTAATTCTCCATCCCCCTATCTACATCAACAAATCAGAAGGCGACATTCAGGTCGAAGTTGCCCTCCAATACAACGATACATTTGCCGAAAATGTCGAATCGTATGTAAACGTCATCAATACCGTCAATGGCGGAACGCACTTAACCGGGTTCCGCATGGCACTAACCAGAGCAGTCAATGACTATGGGAAAAAAATCGGCAGTTTCAAAGACGATGACGACTCCATAGTCGGTGACGATACGAGAGAGGGGCTCACCGCAGTTGTCTTTGTAAAAATGCCACAGGATAGAATCCAATTTGAGGGCCAAACGAAAGGAAAACTCGGCAACGCAGATATCCAGCCAATTGTGCAAACGATCGTCAAAGAAGGGCTCTCCACATACTTTGAAGAAAACCCTGCAGATGGAAAAAGAATCTTAGAGCAAGTCTATCTAGCAGCCAAAGCGCGACTAGCAGCGAAAGCCGCAAAAGAAGCAATCATCCGAAAAGGCGCACTCGAAGGCTCAACGCTCCCAGGAAAACTGGCAGACTGTCAGGAGAAGGATCCTGCGGTGTCAGAGCTATATCTCGTAGAAGGAGACTCTGCAGGAGGGTCAGCCAAGCAGGGGAGAGACCGGAAATTCCAGGCAATTCTCCCGCTTCGCGGAAAAATCCTCAATACAGAACGTGCACGACTTGATAAGATGATCGAACACGAAGAAATCAAAAGCCTCATTATCGCACTTGGTGCAGGCATAGGGGATACCATAAATATGGGTAAGATCCGCTATCACCGTGTCATCATCATGACCGATGCGGACGTAGACGGGGAACATATTGAGACACTTATTCTCACTTTCTTCTATCGGCACCTTCCGGAAGTTATCAGTCAAGGCTATCTCTATGTCGCAATGCCGCCACTTTTTAAACTCCAGAAAGGTAAGGATGTAAGATACGCATACAATGAGGTCGAGCGTGAAACGCTTAGCAAGGAGATGGCTGCAGGCGGAAATGTCTCAGTGCAGCGGTATAAAGGCTTAGGGGAAATGAACCCGGAACAGCTATGGGAAACAACGATGAACCCGGAAAATAGGCTCCTCAAGAAAGTAAACATCGAAGACGCAGAAGACGCCGATGCGACATTCACTATGCTCATGGGAGATGAAGTCCCGCCACGCAAGCATTTTATACAGACAAATGCAATAACAGCGGAACTTGATATTTAAAAATAGAGGGGGTGATAGTGTATGAACTTTACTAAATTAAAAGTCGGGAAAAATCCGCCATCAGAAGTGAATGTCCTTATTGAGATCCCTAAGGATTCAAACATCAAATACGAGGTCGATAAGGATTCGGGATTTATTTTTGTGGACCGGTTCCTGCACACTGCGATGAGTTATCCGTTCAATTACGGATTTATCCCTGGAACAATGGCAGAAGACGGAGACCCGGTCGATGTGCTGGTCATGAGCGAACATCCTGTCGCACCCGGCGTCGTGATTCCGTCAGTCGTCATAGGAATGCTTGAGATGGAGGATGAAGCAGGGATTGATACCAAAATTCTGGCTGTCCCGACCAAAAAAATCGACCCGTTCTTTGGAAGTTTTGTCACAATCGAAGATGTACCTGAAGCAATCAAAAACAAAATGAAACATTTCTTCGAGAATTACAAAACACTCGAGCCGGGGAAATGGGTAAAGGTAAAGAATTGGCTGGGGAAAGAAAAAGCATTGGAAGCGGTTAAAAAAGGCATGACGAAGTAGCGGTTAGTTATTAGCGTCTAGCGTTTAGTTACGTAAGTTTTTTTATTTTTAACTAGGCGCTAACCGCTAGTCGCTTAACAATATGAATATCGGTAAATTACAACAGGTAAACATAACGACTGAGATGAAGAAGGCGTATCTCAATTACGCCATGTCTGTCATTGTTGCGAGGGCACTTCCTGACGTGAGAGACGGCCTCAAACCTGTCCATAGGAGGATTCTTTTCGCGATGCATGAAATGGGGCTCACACATCAGGCGAAATATTCTAAATCAGCCAAGATCGTCGGAGAAGTGATGGGTAAGTACCATCCGCACGGCGATATGCCTATTTATGATGCCTTAGTCCGCCTCGCCCAACATTTCGCGATGCGTTACCCGCTGATTGACGGACAAGGAAACTTCGGGTCAATCGATGGCGACCCGCCGGCAGCTATGCGTTATACGGAAGCGAGAATGGCGGGAATATCCTCAGAGCTTTTGGCCGATTTGGAAAAAGAAACCGTTGACTATCTTCCGAATTTTGACGCAACGATGCAGGAACCAATTTATCTTCCTGCAAAACTTCCAAATCTTCTTCTCATGGGGTCTGAGGGTATTGCTGTCGGTATGGCGACAAAAATCCCTCCACACAATCTTGGGGAGGTAGTCGACGCGATTATCTACATGATCGACAAGACAAAATTCAGTTTACCTGAAAAAGAAAAGAAAGCAGAATCACCCGAAAGGGTTATGCTTGCGTCGGAGGTTACCATCGATGAGCTGCTGACGTTTGTCAAAGGACCGGATTTCCCAACTGCTGGAGCTATCTATGATGCGGCAGAGATCAAAAATGCGTATATGACAGGACGTGGCAAAATCATCATCCGTGGCAAAGCAGATATAGAAGATATCGGCCAAGGAAAATCTGCCGTTATCGTGACAGAGCTTCCATACCAGGTAAACAAAGCACAACTCGTCGCCCGTATCGCTGATTTGGCAAAAGAGAAAAAAATCGAAGGCATCTCAGACCTCAGGGACGAATCAGACCGTAGAGGACTAAGAGTTTACATCGAGCTTAAAAGGGATGCTGTGCCGAAAAAAATCCTTAACAATCTCTTTAAACACACAGCGCTGCAGACAACGTTTCCTGTAAATATCGTGGCGCTTGTTGACGGTACGCCCCAAACGCTAAATCTCAAAACGATCCTTGAGGAGTACCTGAAGCACCGTTACCTTGTCGTGAAGCGCCGATCAGAATTTGAGCTCAAACAGGCAAAAGCACGCCTTCATATCCTCGAAGGGCTCAAAATAGCTGTAGACCATATCGATGCCGTCATCAAAACTATCAGGGAGTCAAAAGACCAGGAAGACGCGAAGAAAAATTTGATGGCAAAATTCAAACTCTCTGAGATCCAGGCGACGGCGATTCTCGATATGCAGCTTCGCCGTCTCGCAGCACTTGAGAGACAGAAAATTGAGGATGAGCTGGCAATGGTACGTGAAACAATCGCATATCTTGAGGATTTACTCGGACATCCTGAAAAAATCCTCACTGTCATAAAAGACGAATTAAAAAGACTCCGCGAGAAATACGGAGACGAACGACGGACAAAAGTCTACAAAGGAAAAATCGGTGAATTTTCGGATGAGGATCTCATCCAGAATGAACCGACGGTGATTACGCTGACAAATACAGGATACATAAAACGTCAGTCGCTCAATAGCTTCCATACACAACAACGGGGAGGCAAAGGAGTAAGGGGCATGACGACCAAAGAAGAGGATGCAATTTATCTTATTCGATTTGCCCAAACCCACGATAACATTCTCTTCTTCACAAATAAAGGCAAGGTCTATCAAATTCGCGCGTTCGATATAGGGGAGAGCAGTAGGATTGCAAAAGGAACTGCTATTGTGAACCTCCTCAATATCGAATCCGGAGAAAAGGTGGAATCGTTTATCTCATATGGGAAAGACGTAAAGGACAGGTATGTCTTCCTGACGACAAGAAAAGGTACTGTGAAGAAAACCGCTCTGAAAGAATTTGAAAATATCAGGCGAAACGGCATTGTGGCAATCAAACTGGATAAGGCTGATGAGCTTGTCTGGAGCAACTTGACCCACGGTGAAGACGATGTGTTCATTGTTACAAGGGACGGAAAAGTCATCCGTTTCTCTGAGAAATCAGTCAGGCCACTCGGAAGGGCAACCATGGGAGTAAGCGGCATCAAACTCGTCGGCGACGATTTTGTCATCGGGATGGATGTCATCGGAAAAGACGAGAAGCCGGAATTTTTGACACTTATGGAAAACGGCCTCGGAAAACGCACCAGAACCGACCTCTTCCGGGGACAAAATAGGGCAGGGCAGGGAATAAAAGTCGCAAAAGTGACACCAAAGACTGGAAAAGTTGTCGTTTCACAGATCATTCCCGCAAATGCTGAAGAAATTATCATCACGTCTTTGAAAGGGCAAGTCGTAAAACTTCCTGTCTCTCAAATTCCGAAACTTTCCCGTGATACGCAGGGCGTTATCCTCATGCGCTTCTCCGATAAATCGGATAAAATCGTATCTGCTACATGTATTCAAAACTCACCTGCATAAGTAATGAGGATTGACGGAAAATTACTTGCTTCCTCAATAGTTACTACCCTTCGTGAAGAGGTAAGTGTCCTGAAGATAAAAGGCATCATACCTCATCTGGCTGTGATCCTCGTCGGCAACGACCCTGCATCGGTTGCGTATGTAAACCAAAAAAAACTCAAAGGCGAATCAATTGGGATGCAGGTTTCTGTACAAAATTACATTGAGCATGTCACAACTGAAGAGCTTATTTTAGTGATTAAGAAATTGAACAAAGATAACAATACTCATGGGATCATCGTGCAGCAACCCCTCCCCTCCCATATAGAAGCACACAAAATTACCGAGGCAACCGATCCAAAAAAAGACGTCGACGGCTTCCATCCTCATTCCTCATTTACCCCTCCAATTGCCGAAGCGGTCGAGGAGATCCTAAAAACAGTCGCTGCTGAAAAAAACGAGGTATTTAAGGACTGGATTAAAACGCAGTCTATTGTTGTGATAGGGAAAGGGGAAACGGGGGGCGCTCCTATTATAGAGAGAATGAAAAAACTCGGTGTTGCACCAACCGTTATTGACAGCAGGACAGAACATCCGCAAAGCGTGAAGAAAAGTGCGGATATTATTATTTCCTGTGTCGGTAAGGAGGGAGTCGTAAAGCCTGAGGATCTCAAACCGGGGGTTATCCTGTTAAGTATAGGGATGTACAGAGGGAAAGACAGCAAACTCCACGGTGACTATGAAGAAGATGTAATAAAAAATATCGCATCATACTATACTCCGGTCCCGGGCGGCGTCGGCCCGGTCAACGTCGCGATGCTTTTGAAAAACCTCATTGATGCAGCTGAGGCAAGCCCCAATTAAATGGTAAAACAAAAAACTTCATTTACGTCAATATTTTTCAGATCCTCCTGGACAAAGCTACTCATATTTCCGACTTTTCTGTACCTGGTAATTTTTTTTATTTATACCTTTCCGGCTGTACTATATTTTAATACCCACTTCTTTACGGATACTGGCGACGGATTACAAAATATCTGG
>JAUYMJ010000043.1 GCA_030698775.1 bacterium | reverse complement strand
CGTTGTCTGCAAATCTATCCCAAAAAGAGATGGAAATATATCTATTGCGTGTATCACAATACTCCCCATTCCCTGCGACTGATCGTAGCCAAACCCGTGATGTTCGCTCCAGGCAAAGAGCCTATCCCTAAAAAAAACTTGAGGATCAAGAGGAAACACATTGTCGTGACCGACAATGATCTCTCCGGGACGAAACCAAAGAAGGGGCAATAAACTCAAAAGAAGAAAAATTAGGATATCAAAAAAGACAGCGGACTTTATCCATGCTACTAGCGATTTTCTCATGCTCAAGAATTACTCAGTACTCGGCAGGGCTCACAAAACAGAGGAAATACTGTACAATATTATACCAAACAGTTAAGAAACATTACATGAAAAATCTTTGTATAGCAACCTTCTCGCTCGTTCTTAACGGAAAAAGGACTCCAATAAACGGCATGATAGAACCGCTTCTTTCCTTCTTCCTCCAAAGAACTAATCACATTGATCTTATTGATGGTGCACATCCAGGAAGCAGTATCGCGCTTACAACTTTCGAGACATATTCGGGTGGCATATTGCAAAGATCATCCTACTCATGGTCGAGTGTTTTGCTTTCCCCGCTTCTCTCGATGCAAAACTCGGGAGGAACCAGAACCTCCTTCAAAATTCGAGACATTCTCGGTGTCTTCGAGCTTTTTATCAGACAACGAACAACATATGACCTTTTCATCGGTATTGAATCAATCTATACGATCTGTGGCATTATCCTACGGTATTTTGGAAGAGCTCGACGAGTTGTCTATTACGTATCTGATTATGCACCGAATCGATATGGAACATTGTTTTTAAAAGATATTTATCTTTGGCTTGACCGATTCTGCTGTTACCACGCGGATTTCATTTGGGATGTATCCCCCGCTATGCTTCCTGCAAGAAAAAAAGCGGGGCTTAATAGTAAACGATGCAAACCCGTGATTTTGGTTCCAAACGCTCTCTTTCCTGAGCAGATTACGTATCTTCCGGAGAAAAAACTTAAAAACATGTCAATTGTTTTCGCGGGGACATTTGGTCTTGAAAACGGGACGAAACTTCTTATCGAGACAATGAGGGTAGTTGTGCAAAAAATTCCAGATGTGACATTACACTTCTACGGTGGGAACAAAGAACAGGAAGCATTTCTGATGAAGTTAACGAAATCGTATCATCTTGAGCAAAATATCGTCTTCCATGGCCTTATTACTAATACCATAGAGCTTTCCCGGCAAATCAGCCACTTCATGGTAGGGATTGCTCCCTACCTCGCGCTCCCTGGTTCACCACGTTGGTATGCCGATGCAACAAAAATACGGCTGTATATGGGGTCCGGCCTACCGGTCATCACTACACACGTTCCGCCGCTTGGTAGCATGGTGGCAAAAAAAGGAGCGGCAATTGTCGTAAAAGATAACAAGCTCGCACTTTCAGATGCAATACTTCATCTGCTCACCGATAAAGCCTATTACCGAAAGATGAGAAAAAATGCCATCGATTACATAAAGGAAAATACTTGGGAGAAAACATATAGCGATGCACTCTCACAGATGGGGATCGGAGCTAGTGGTCATGTTTGATAAGCAGTTTCTTTGAAGATAGCTCAGACACAGCTTTCTCAAATAAATCCGTTGGCTTCTGGTATAGGGACCATTCCACAAGCTCTTTTAATCCATCGTGAAAACTGATCTTTGGCTCCCAGCCAAGAAGCTTCTTCGCCCTGGAAATATCGGCAAAGCAGTGCCTGATATCCCCTTTTCTCCCTTCATTTATAACCATTGGAGGAATTTTCATACCAAGTAATCTTGAAAGCGTTTTTGCGAGATCAGCGATACCGGTTGGAATACCACTTCCGATATTTATTGGGATAAAATTTGCAGATGTTTTCTTCATGGAAAGCAGAATGGCACCGATAACGTCATGAACGCTGACAAAATCTCTGGATTGCAACCCGTCTTCAAAAACGACTGGTGATACATTATTTCTCAACCTACTTATAAAAATTGCCGATACGCCGGTATAAGGATTCGAGAGACTTTGCCTAGGCCCATATACGTTGAAGAGACGGAGAGATACTGCAGGAATGTTGTAAAGTGAACCTATTGAAAACAGCATCTCCTCCTGTGTTTGTTTTGAGAGGGCATAGATCCCTTTATTCTCAAAAATAGTATCTTCATCAGTCGGAACTGGGTCTAACTTTTTGCGGCATTTGGGACAAAAAAAATTCCATTGCCTCTTTTTTAACTGTTCCTCTGGCCGAATATGCATCTTATATTTTCCATGGCTACGGCAGGAGTACATCCCTTCTCCATAGCTTGTCATTGAGGCGGTCATTACAATTTTCTCGATGTCCGTTTTTTCATTGACTATGATATCCAACAGCGTCGCCATTCCACCGACATTCACATCCATATAATCCCGTATTTGATAATTTGCTTGTCCAACACCAACTCTTGCTGCGAGATGGACGACATGTGTGACGCCGGTAAGTGCTTTTTTCACTGCGCCTCTGTCTCTCACATCTGCTCTCACCAGCTCCGCGTGGGGATTAAGGTACGATGGTATTCTGCCCTGATGTACTTGCGCCTCAAAATTATCAAGAACTCGAACTCGCTTGCCTTTCTTCACAAGCTCGTCTACAAGAAATGATCCGATAAATCCTGCCCCACCTGTCACAAGAACTCTATCTCTCACGAAAAATGGCCTCCCTCCATAAGGTCTTTGAGTATCGCATCACCATCGTACGTATATTTCCACGAAGGGTAGTGCCTTTGAAATTTCGTGACATCTGAGACATACCATATATGGTCCCCACTTCTATTCTCTTTTACATACTTTACGACCGCTTTCTTCTTTACAATCATTTCTATTTTCTGAATAGCTTCAAGAATGGAGACGTTTGAGTGTCTCGATCCCCCGATATTGTACACCTCTCCCTTCCTGGGTTTTTTATAAAATTGATAAAAAGCACTTACCAAATCGAATGAATGGATATTGTCCCTAACCTGTTTTCCTTTATACCCATAAATTGTATAGGGTGTCCCCGTTACAATACATTTCACCAGATACGCTAAAAAACCATGAAGTTTTGCTCCGGAATGCGCCGGACCGGTCAAGCATCCCCCACGAAAGACACAGGTTTTCAAACCGAAATACCTCCCATACTCTTGAACCATCACATCTGCGGCGACTTTTGAAGCCCCAAAGACACTATGCTTCGATGCATCTATACTCATCGACTCATCAATCCCCTTAAAGTACGTATGTGTTTTGGGCAATTCAAACCGTGTCTTGAGCTCAACAAGAGGGAGGCTGTTTGGCAGGTCCCCATAGACCTTATTTGTTGATGTAAAAATAAAAACGCCATCAGATGCATACTTTCTGAAATTCTCAAGAAAGATTAACGTTCCTGTCGCATTAATACTAAAATCGGTCAGAGGCTCCTTCGCAGCCCAATCATGAGAAGGCTGGGCAGCGGTATGAATCACCAAATCAAAGTCGAACTGTCTAAAGACTTTTTCAATTTTTTTTTCATCACGAATGTCAGCCGTTATGTGATGGTATGATGCAAATTCCTTTTTCAGACGGCTTCTATTCCATTTCGTACTTGCCTCCTGACCGAAAAAGTACGACCGCATATCATTATCAATTCCAACAACCTGATACCCTTTTCTACAAAAAAATTTAACTGCCTCGGAACCGATAAGCCCTGCAGATCCGGTTATGAGAATGAATTTATCTTTTGCCATACTATTAAATCGTCAAATAGAACAGTAAGCATGCTCTCCAAATAATCTTCCAATTCTCAATTCGACCTCTTAGTAGTTAAGTATCGAAACGTTAATGGTAAAGGAAGTGTTTGTAGATGCGTGTTTTTATAAACTTAGATGCGAAGGCTGCGGCGATATCACTGACTAAGGGAAAAGCGTTCATTATCCTGGCTCCTGTCCTCAACAAACGTCTCATCACCATATCTTTTGGAAAAATTCCTTCTGAAACATCATACTTTAAGGGTAGCTTCCCATGACGCCAAGTAAGCGCTGTTACTGACGAGAAGGGATTAAAACGTATAATATGCCCAAGGTCCCTCGCACGGAAAATAATATCCCAATCTGCATCATCGACACCATCCCAATACCTTGTTTCATCCCAAAGCGTTTTTTCCCAGATGGATTTTTTTATGATCATAAGTTGTCCGCTTAAGTATCCATAAAAGTCCCAGTCTGAATATGTAAGCCTCGAAATTTTCCACCGGGTCCCCATTGGACCCCCTAGTGTCAGCCAATCCCCAGCGTTTTCCCTTGTATTTTTTTCAATCTGGATACACCCGAGTAATTCGAATGAATTCCCATATTTTCTCATCCCTCTATACCAATTTCTGTCAAACACAAGCCTGTCATGAATAATACACATGTTTTCATAGGCTGCTTTATCCGCGATCAGGTTTTTCTTTCTTGTAATCCAGCCTTTGTCTGCTCGTTCAATAAAATCAATAATCTTGATGTTTTTTTCTTCTCTCTTTCTGTATTTTCCGCAGATAATAATTTCATATTTTGGAATTTTCAGCGCTCGAATAGACCTAATAATCTGATCAATCCAGTCATCCCTCTCACCATTTGTCACAATTCCAAATGTCCATTCATCCATCTTTCCCAAATTTGCAATCATTGCATGGGTTTTTTTTAGAATAATTTTTGAATGCAATTTACCCACGACATGATCTAAGATTTCGTACTTCCCCCGCCCAATCCACCAGAGACTTTTTTCCAATTCATCGGAAGACGTATTACTGTCGGGGACATACACCATGATGAGTTTTCCTTTAGGCTTAACCAGAAGCAACCACTCGAAAAGTGCGATATGGAAAAACTTTTTGGGAACAATGCCTGTCTGTACAATAACCTCATCAAACGTTTCGCTTTTCTTGCTTGTGTTGGCCCGGTAGAGGTTGTTTATTTCATTCGGCCTCACTCGAAGTAGGAGTCTTCTAGTCCTTCTTTTCGACTTTGGGGATGCCATAGTTATCCTCGTTTCTTCCTGCGTAGTGGGGTGATTATTTTTTTGTCCAAGGGGATTTTAGATTCGGCTTTTTTTATCGAGGTAAA
>JAUYMJ010000041.1 GCA_030698775.1 bacterium | reverse complement strand
AAAAACGGCATCATTGTCCCACCCCGTGCCGACGCGTTTGTCAGGACAATTCAGACACTTAGTGACTCCCGTCTCAGGAAACATATCGGACAGAAAGCAAGGCAATACACATTGCAGTATTTTTCATGGGAGAAAACCGTCAATGAGTATCTTCGTATCTTCCAAAAAGTCGATTATAATAACACCCGCCCGCGCTAAGAGCTTGATAGTATGTCTGTAAAAACCCCCTATATTCTGGGCATCAACGGCTCACATGGAGCATCGGCGGCACTCCTGAAAAACGGCGAGCTCATTGCCTGCGCACAGGAGGAACGCTTTACACGGAAAAAAAATCAGCCGGGTTACCCCAAACATGCGATCAAATTCTGTCTTGAGTATGCAGGTATTACCACAAAAAATCTCAATGGTGTCTCCCTTGGATTTAAAAACCCCACCCTTTTTATCGATGACTTGGAGTATACAAAGACCGTGACAAATTCCTTACTCTCAAATCTGAAATCAGCTATCAGAAAACCTGCAAATTTCCTGGGGGGCAAACACCCGATATTCCATCAAGCCTACGAGCTTCATAAAAAAACGCCTCTCTGGGGACTTCTCGCAAGAAACCAAAGGCAATTTCTGGCAAACCAGCTACGCATAGCCCCTGCAAAAATCCATTGTATTGACCACCATACGTCACACGGGTTTGCAGCATACTACTCGAATCCTGATCTGGAATCACTGATAAGAAAAAAAACGCTCGTTATCACGCTTGACGGCGCGGGGGACGGTGTCAGTTCACGGATCTTTCTTGTAGAGAATGACAGATGGACAACAATCGCCTCAACTCCTGAAAAATATACCCTCGGATGGCTCTATGAGTATGTCACACAGTATCTGGGGATGAAGCCAAATGAAGATGAATACAAGGTGATGGGGCTTGCTCCGTATGCTGATAAACATGCTGCAGAGAAAGTCTATCTGCTGTTTAAAAAAATGATGTCGGTTGAGGGATTGTCGATACAATCCGATATCCCACGGGTTTCCTACCCCGCGTTTTTGGAAAAATATCTTGCAAAAACCAGGTTTGACGCAGTCGCCGGAGGAATACAAAAACTGACGGAAGAACTAACTTGCGAGCTTGTCCAAAACGCCTGCAAAGAGACCGGGGTATCCACTGTTATCCTCTGTGGAGGCGTGTTTATGAATGTGAAGGCAAATATGCGTATTGCAGAGCTTCCTGATATAAAAAAGCTTTTCGTCATGCCCTCATGTACCGATGATTCAACTAGTATCGGCGCTGCCTACTATGGCTATCTGGAGATGTGCCGGAAAGAAAAAAGTACTTTTTCTCCAAAACCGCCAAAAACAATGTACCTGGGGCCTCAGTTTTCAAAGAAAACTATACGGGATGAGTTAAACCTGTTCCGTAAAAAACACCCACGCGTACAAATACGGCAACTCAAAAGCCCGGCTGAGGAGATAGCACAGCTTCTCTCAAAAGGCTTTATTGTGGCGCATTTCAAAGGCAGGATGGAATACGGGGCGAGGGCTCTTGGCAACAGGTCAATTCTCGCAGACCCGCGAAATGCAGGGATTGTGAAGATACTAAACACCCAAATTAAGAATAGGGACTTCTGGATGCCGTTTGCCCCGACCATTTTGGAAGAAAACGCTGATGAATACATAATAAACCCAAAACATATACATTCTCCTTATATGATGGTTGCTTTTCATACTACAGAAAAAGCCAAAAAAGACATCATCGCAACGCTTCACCCCTATGACGGGACTGCAAGGGCACAAATCCTCCGCAGTGAACAAAACCCGGCATTTTATCAGATCATAAAAGCATTTGAACGCGCAACAGGGGTTGGGGCTCTCTTAAATACGTCGTTTAACCTCCATGGCGAGCCGATAGTCTGTACTCCTGAGGATGCATTGCACACATTTTCCCGCTCTGGATTACGCTACCTCGTACTTGAGGACCACCTACTCACAAAGAGCCTGTAGAAGCTGGCTGTTTCCGAACCGGTACGCTGCCAGGAAAAGGTTTTTGCCAACGAGCGGCTATACTCTCCCATTCTTACTGAGTTGCTTAAGCATTCCCGAATACGGTTTTCCAACTGTGTGATATCCTCAGCCCCAACAATGTAGCCATTCTTTCCTTCTTTGACAATAGGAAACCCGGCGACTGACGGGGAGACAATCAGGGGCAATCCGTAACTTGCCGCCTCCAAAACCGAGAGGGAAAACCCTCCCTCTGCCTCAGACACGGTGACAAAGACATCTGCGGCAAGGCTATACTGTCTTGTGTCATCGACATAACCCAAAAAAATGACATTCCCGGATGCTATTTTTTCCAAGTTTTCCCGTTCTCTTCCCCTTCCGATGATGATACCGACGGTGTGTGTATGTTGCAACTCCCCTAACGCCTTAAGTATCGTATCGACATTTTTCCGCTTTACCAAACGCCCAATATAGAGGACTATTTTGCTGTCTTTTTTTAAGCCAAGTGATTCCCTCACTTTTTCACTCGCCTCAGCTTTATCTTTCATGCTGTATTCCGGCATGATAACCCCCGGATATATTGACCTCATCGGTGTGTCTTTAATGTGGTAGTACCGTTGCAACGCTTTCTGTTCCTCGGGAGAATTAAAGACCAACCCGTCTGCTTTCGTATACACTATCCGTTCCAGAAAAATGAGGGGCTGATACAGGAGGCGTTTCATTTTCGAGTCGGTTTTTTGCGCCATATCATAGTTGGTATTGTGGGCAGATACAATAATCGTCTTGACATTTTTTGGTCGAAAAAGCACAAAGAAGAGGCCGCTGAGCTGATTGGCATGGAGAATATCAACAGTTGTCTTCCTGACCTTCAGTAAAAACAGCACGTATTCAACAAATGCCAGAAGGAGTTGGTTGACAAAGCAAAATGGCGTTAAAAAAACTTGAATATTCTTTTTGTTGTGCCAGTATATTTCTCTCTCTTTGCGTGTTTCAGCAAGGACGGTAACATGATTACCCTGTCTTGCAAGCTCTGTAACGAGGTGAAATCCATAGACCCCCTGCCCTCCAATAAATTCGGGGTAAAAATCCTCGGTGACGAAACATACATGCAATTTTTTAACCACTACGCTGGTAGTCTACCATAATAGCTATGTTATACTCTAAAAAACAATGCCTGACAGCATCACCAAACACAACATTAGGATGTTTACCAAACAGGTTGAGGAGTATAAAAAATACTATCATTTAACCCAGGGTGAGAAATTTATCATCGACAAATATTGCTACGGAAAAAGCAGCAAGAGAGTAGCTAAAAAAGTGCTAATACTGGGCTGCGGCGCTGGAAGGACCCTTCTTCCACTTTATGAGATGGGCTATAGCGTAACGGGTATTGATATCACGCCGAAGATGGTCGAGGCAGCAAAGAAAAAAGTCAAAAGATTACCGATTAACATTTTCCAGATGGATGCATGCGACCTGAAATTTGCTGATAACACGTTTGACATCGTTTTTTTTCCTGCAAACAGCATGAGCTGCATCTCACCTGATATCTACACATGCGTAGCTGAAGGAAAACGCGTGATGAAACAAAAAGGAATTTTTGTCTTCAGTACACATAGCCGTTTCAACCTCAAAGCACTCACGAGATTTTTTAAAGGCCCGTATGCCAATTACTACGGTGTTTTCGTGTACCGATCTACCCCTCTTGATTGGTGGAAAATGAAAAAATATTTTACAAAAGTGATAACTATCCCCTCTTCATCTATTGAGGTTTCCTGGAAAGATGCTGACTATCGGGATATCGTTTTTAAACTCCTGCCGTTTTTTGATCGAACCACATATTTTATTTGCATAGGTAAACATGGCTGATATACGACAAGATCCTCTGTGGGCACAGTACATGCAAGAGACAGGCTGGAACGTATCTAAAGTGAGTGGCAATTATGCCTACTGGAAACGCCTCCCGTTTTATGGTACACGATTCCGCATCCCACGTTTCAGTTTTCCAAACGATCCCAGTCTCATTACGATTGCACTTGAGGAAATAGACGCGCTTGCCAAAAAACATCGTGCCCTGTTCATCAAAATCACCCCTAACATCCTTCTTGATGACCCCTATTCGATGCCAATTGACCAGTTGCTTCTTAAGCAGGGCTACAAGAAGGACTTTGCAACAAACACGATCTCAAAAACGTCTGTTATCAATCTCCGTCTAAACGAAAAAACACTTTCAAAAAACTTACACCTGAAAACCCGCCAACATATCAAGCGTGCCAAAAAAAACGGAGTAGAGGTGTATGAATCGAATGATATTGACCTCTGTTATAGTCTTTACACCGAGACTTCAAGAAGGCACGGATTTAGAGGAGAGTCATATCACGCAATCCGTACTCGGTATAAGCTTTTTCAAAAAGAGAAACGGGTTCTCCTACTCTTTGCCAGCGTACGTGACAAACCCGTTGCGACACTATTACTTCTCGGTGATAGAAAAAAACATACTGTGTTCTCAAATGTAGCCGGAACGTCTGACACACAACGGAATATGAAAGCCAACCATCTTTTACTTTGGAAGTCAATCCTCCTTGCAAAAAAACGAGGGTATCACAGATTTGACTTTGACGGCATCGAAGATAAACGGTTTAGAAACCATAAGCTCTGGGAAAATGCGACATTTTTTAAGAACGGTTTTGGGGGTGATGAGCTAACCTTTCTCGGATCGTATATCAAAAGCTACCACCCAATCCTCACCCTGTTTTTCGCACTCGTCTCAAAACGCTGAACACTACAATACATATCCATACACTCCGACGATTTTCCCGTTTGAAAAACAGGAAAAGTTGTTTTGGGGAAAGATGCGGATCAGTTTGGCAGTGTCCCCGGCAAAAAAGTACCGAACGATATCTTGACGAATAACCTCTTTTTCATTAAACGTATATGCATTCCTTAGATCAACTGGCTTAAGAAAATCCTCCGCTGAAGTGAAAAGGATAGCCTCATCCTGCAACCTTTCTGACGAAGATGTGTTGTTGCAGGAAGTACCGCTACTCGCGACATCAATATGCGTCACTAGATAGTCCCTGCCCAAATCAACCTCCCAGTAGTCGAATTCCGGCGTTGAGACGGGACGGATAGACAATGGAGTCAGTGCCTTCTCCTCACCAAGTGTTCGGATGGCATCTTTCGGATCATTTTTATAAATTGTCAAAAGAGCTACGCCGTCAACATCTACCGTATGGATAGGCCGAAGAAAACGCTCGGGATAGCGCTTGGCAAAAACAGGCGGATCAAGCGGATTGTAAAGTACGACGATGTACTCCCCTTTTTGGCCAAAGCCTGAAAAATGATAGGGTGAGATGCTGATGTCACTTCGAAGCCACAGAGGAGAGAGTGCAAACATCGATCCGTCAAGATGGGCAATATTTGCATTTTTCTCGGCATGTTGGTTCAGCCACGTGGCAGCTTGTTTGTAGATATTGCCATAGGTGAGCGTCCAGTCAATCAGGCCTTTTTCCTTCGCACCTTTCAGCCCTCCGACAAAAACATTAAAGTATGCGTTTTCATTGGGATGGAGACGGATGATGGGGAAAACAAGCAGAGCAAAGAGCAATGTGCAAATTGTAAAGTTTAATACAAAGCGCAAAGTGACAAAGAATTTGTCATCCCGAACTTGTTCGCCAAAGGCGAACCTACTCGGTTTCGGGATCTTGTTTTGCTTGAGATGCTGAAATAAATTCAGCATGACACCAATGAGATACCACGCTCCTACTCCCGCAAGTACAGCTATCGCAGGCAGAATTTCCATAATCTGCCGCAATCCCCCATACGTATTGGTACCCGGAACACTTAATCTGATGATAGGTATGAAGAACCAAAATAAAAGGAGATAGCCTACCTTGAGGTCTCCTCCTTTTGTCCTCAGTATCCCAATTATTCCTATCCCCAAAAGCAACAGGATCACATCAGGAGTCTGGGTCAAAAAGAGAAGGAAAGGATAGATGTTCATTCCTCCAAAAATGAAACCGGAGGGTTGAATGAGTGACGTGCCTATACCGATTTGCATATAATAGGTAAACGTACCAACAAAAGACGCAATCGGATGGGTCCAGGCATACGGCCAGATAGCAGTCAAAAACAACAATATCCCAAGTATTCCTATTCCCCCTATTACAGCCAACCGTTTTACCCTAAATTGGGCTTTAAACGCCTCTGTTTTTCGTATAAGAAACAGCCAGGGGATAACGATAAAAGGTAAAAATACGATATTCCATTTCACCGAAAGTGCCAGAGCCAGAAAGAGAAAAAAACCGACCCACCACCGCCGTGTTCCCTGTTTCAAAATTTGGTAAAAAGTCCAGACCGCACCCGTAAAAAAAACAGCCTGCTCAGGATCTTTTGCGTTGATATGGCTCTCACCAATAAAAAGCGGAAATAACCCAAGCGCGAAACCGGCAACGACTGCTGCCATGTACGATCCGGTTATCTCAAACGTAAACACTGTGACAACAAAAACCCCAACTGCCGAAATAAGTATGTAGATGAGCTGATAGCTTTCGATATCGCCAAGCCAGTGCAGTGTTTCCCAGAAAAACGAACTCGTCATGGCTGACATAATGTTGATAAGTGGCATATGTCCACTATCACTTTTTTTAAACGCCTCTCCGCTATAAACCGGATGGTGGTAGAAGCTACTCCTATCCACGGCATCTTTTTGTGGAAGCGGCCTTTGTGGTAATCCAACTTTCTTCCGCTCACCTACATCCTGCTCAACTGATGCAAAATAGTACCGGCTCGCGAAAGTCCAAGGGTAGATCAGATTGGGAGGAAGGGTATTTGTTTTATCAGAAGGCGTTGCTACGTGAAAAAAAATTTCCCTGTATGCCTGCCCGCGAAGCATATGCAACGGGCTGTCCCAGTTGATCCCGTAGTCGGAGAGAGTGAGTATGCCGGCAAGAAGGAATAATACGGAAAGGAGGAAGGAAAGCAAATACTTCTTCATGTTGCGTTCGTTTCACTATAGCGTACAATGCGCATTTGATACAATACAATGTGTGAAAAAGCGAAGCGTGCTTTTGGAAATATCCGCAGAACTCATCTTTTTTGCCATCATCCTTGCTTTCTCAATAAAACCCGTTTTCAACTTCGATTTCTGGTTCCATATAAAATACGGCGAATACATCCTCGCTACCCGTTCTTTGCCTTTTACTGACGTCTTCTCCCATACAACCTTCGGCCAGCCGGCAATTCCTTATGAATGGCTGTTTCAAGTGCTGATGTATCTGCTCTACCATGCGTTTGGCACCGTCGGCATACAGACACTCGTACTACTTCTGCTTTTGTCTTACCTCTTGCTTTTTCGCCAAATTCTCAAAGAGATATTCCGGATCTCTCTTCTCCCAAGGCTTTTTCTCATCGCTACAGTATGCCTACTGGGATTTGATTTCTGGGTGGAGCGTCCCCAAAGCGGCGCGTACGTCCTTTTTATGGCCGTACTCTATCTCGTCCTCAAAAGAGTGTTTAAGAAAAAAAATGTACTCGTTTTTACTCTGCCTATCTTTATTATCTGGACAAACATGCACGCAAGTATTGTACTCGGACTCTATCTTTTTGCCGCTTTCGCGCTCCTTTCTATGCTTCGCTACGTCAAGCGCCATGAACGCGATGATTTACGCCTGGCAAAAGAATTTACACTATACGGACTTATCAACTTCGTAATCACACTCCTTCCCCCTCTCAGCTACAAAGTCTACCAGCTTCTGTGGCTCTTTTTTGAGAAACGGACGTTTATTACATCAACGATCGACGAATGGGTGCCCCTGACAGAGCTGTCAACCCGCTTTTATATCTACCTCGTCATCATTATCCTCTGTTTGTTTGCACTCTTCCTCGCTTGGAGAAAAAAACCTTCGGCCGGACTTATATGGTTTCTGCCGTTTCTTCCCCTTGGACTTTTCGTCCTGAGCGGTGTCCGCCAGACTGCTTTCACCATGCCCGTCATCCTCATTCTGGCCATCCCTTTCCTGCGAAGTAGCAAATACTCACTCCCACAAATCTTTCGCTATGTTGTGTTTCTGCTCATGCTTATAGCCAGTATCTATTTCCTGCACCTCTACCAACAAGTACTTTCATCGATCAAACGCCCCTATCCTGTCCGTGCCATTCCCTTCATCAAAGAAAACATCCGTGGAAATATGTTCAATGAGTTATTCTTAGGCGGATATCTTCTCTATCAGCTTGGCCCGGAATACAAAACATTCATTGACGGAAGAACTGATATGTTTCTGCCAATTGTTTTTCCCGAGTACACAAAATTAGATACCTTTCCAAACGACAATGATTTTTACGGTTACTTCAGAAAGCTTGTGAAAAAATATCACGTGTCGTGGGCAATTATT
>JAUYMJ010000040.1 GCA_030698775.1 bacterium | reverse complement strand
AATAATTGTACCGGCAATCCGTGCTGCTTCAAAACCAATCTCAATTCCCATCCTGTTACCGCTCATCTCCAAAACCGCATCGAATGTTCCGAATTCTGACGGATCAAGTACTTCAAGCGTCCTATCAAATCCCATTTTTTTTGCAAGCTTTCTCCTATACTCCCGTCTATTTATCCCAACGACTTCTTTTGCTCCCATAGCCTTTGCGACAGCACCGGCACAAAGTCCGGTTGGACCAAGCCCCATGACGAGCACTTTTTTGCCTCTTACTCTTGCCTTTGATACCACATTGACTGCATTGCCAAGAGGTTCTTGGACGCTCATGGCAAGGGTCGGGATCGATGAATCATTCTTCCATGTCGTGTGGAGGGGGATTGTCGCATACTCTGCAAACGCACCGTCTCGCCCTATTCCAAAAAGCTGCATATTCTCACACACATGGTAGTTTCTTTTCTTGCATTGAAAACAATTTTTGCAATAAATGTGGGTCTCTGAGGAAACAAGATCCCCCGGTTTAATCTTTGTTCTTTTTTTTGTATTTACTGAAACGACCTTCCCAACGACTTCATGACCGATGATGATCGGAGGTTTGATGTGTCCCTGTGCCCATGGTATCCAGTCATAGATCCCGACATCAGTGCCGCAAATCGATGCATACACGACTTTGACTAATACCTCGTCGGTTTTCGGCTCCGGGATCGGAACATATTTTATCGTAACGCCTGGCTGGGATTTTTCTTTGAGAACAGCAAGCATCTGTTTTTTCTTCATACGTATGTAATCGGCAGGCTGGAAAAAATCATTCGTGGTAAGTAGAGAAAAAGCAGGAAAAAACTATTGGATGGAGACCACAGTATAGACTATTTTTCCCGCTGGTGCTTCTACCTGAACTGTCTCGCCTACCTGTTTCCCCAAAAGTGCCTTTCCAAGAGGGGATTCATGGGAAATCTTTTTTGCCGTGGGGTCAGCTTCAAATTCACCGACAACCGTATACTCTTCTTTCCGCCCGTCGACTTTGACAGTAACAGTTGAACCCAAATCAACAGCCTTATGGGAATGACCGTTACCCTGAATGAGGACGACTTCCTTGAGAAGTTCCTCAAGCTCATCAATCCGTCCGTCAATAAATGACAACTCCTCCCGCGCAGCAGTGTACTCGGCATTTTCCGAGAGGTCTCCCTGATCCCTCGCTGCTGAAACTCTCGCGACGACTTCAGGCCGTTTCAGTTTTGTCAGGTCCTCGTGCTCTTTCTTTAGTTCACTCAGACCGTCTTTTGTGAGGTAAATTTTCTTACTATCCATAGGGTATTTTATAAACAAAATCCCTCCAAGTTCGTTGAGAGGGAGAAAATTACTCAAAGCAGTATAAAGAAAGGGGTATGGTTTGTCAATTACCTTATAGTAAATTCTTCGACGATTGCTCTCGCCTTTTTTTTTGCCTCCTCAGTCACGGTTACTTTTACCGTCCCGACGTGTGGTTGCCCGTAACACACTACCCACCCAATTGGTGCGTGAAGAAGGATTGGCAGCACAGTTAAATCTTCTTCACCCTCAATATGCAAAACGACGGTTTTTCCTGATTTTATTTCCTCAAAAGCCTCCTTGACTACCAGGAAAACACGGGGAGATAATTGTCCTGGAGTATTTTGTACAGTATATGTCAGGTTTACGTGTTTTAATCCCATTTCGGCGAGATTTTTAAACCGCCTTACCCGCTCAACCATGAGGTCAACGACACGTAATTTTGGAACAATATTCCGATCATTTAAGATGGTCACGGTCACATCGCCAACGGCAGCGAGGTGCTCGATTTCTTCTTTTGAAAAATCGATTGTTTTTGCGTCGACGATTTCCCCAAACGGTTTCTGAAGCATTGTCCGAAGTGATTGGGGAAGTGAGAGGAACTGATCATACCAACTATTCTTCACCCAAAGCTTCCCTTCCCGGTCGATACTCCCCTCCCGAATTCTGGACGAAGAAATGGGGAGGTTGTCCTCAGCCAAATCAAGAGGAACTCGGATAATCTCAAGCACTGCTCTTCCTTCTTCTGCTCTTTGCGTATTGATCGCCTCTGCTCCTTTCTCCGAATCGTTTGTGACGATGATTGCCTCAATCGGAAGATAGTCCCACTGTTTCGGGATATATACGCTGTCAAGAGGTGCTATTGCAACACGTGACAATGCATTCTCATTCCGAAGATATGCTTTGAGGTTTTCTTTCCGCTTTGTATACGACTCAAATGGATGCTCCTTTCTTAGATGAGAATATGCATCCGAGGAAAGCCCGATAAGCACTTTTTCGCTTCTTTCGAGCGCGAACCGGAGAAAATCACGATGACCTTTATGGAAAAGGTCAAAGGTTCCTCCAATACCGACAAGTCTATGCGTCCGTTTTGTCATATTTCATCAATCCCGAAGTGTGAAAGCCTCTCCTTATACCTATGAAGCACAGCTTCATGAAACGTCTGCGGGTAAAACCCAAGCATTCTGTCTGAAACAAAACTCTCTTCCCGCCTTTTCCCCATATACCACTGCTGCAAAAATTTGCTCAATTGTACCATAGGCGTAAGGGTAAGTAGCTTCACCACTCCTGTACCCGACCCCTTTGATTCTTTGTATGAGTAGCCGTCAACTTTCCCTTTCGCATTCGGAAGATAGGAAAAAACCCACTCATTTTTTTTGAGAAACGTCTCATATGCTTTTCCTCTTGAGAAAACGGGGAGCATATTTACCACCTCAAACGCAGAATAGACGCTTCGCATAACAGGCGGCAAAGAAAGATTTCCCCCGTCCATAAACATATTGACACACGCCAAGTCGCGGACAAAACGGGCGTTTCTCGCCCTTCTTCGCCCCAAGAGGTGAAGGACAAGAAGCGTCAGCATCCTCGTGGTCCAGAGAGTGTTAGCTTCTGTGATGATAAAAAAATCGATATCATCGTCCTCCTCAGCATTCCCCGCTCCAACACCTCCACTTATTCCGATAAAGAGAATAGAGGGTATCAGGCCCAGGTATCCACCAAGCGCACGACCGATTGCCACTTTCTGCATCGTAGATGCTTCCCTTTTTTTTCGAAGAGGAACAAGGGCTTTTCTCCCCTTGAGAAAGTAAAATCCGTCCAAATGCTCGATTTCGTGAAGAGACGATATTTCCCGGCTTACAAGTCTACCAGGCGGTATTTTTTCAGCGACTGCAAAAATGCGGCATTCGTCTTCTGTAAGCGGGAAATCGAATATGTCTGCGTAGATGATCGCTTTCAGTATCGCCCGCTTAATTGATGCCATATCGTGTGAGGACTTGGTTGACTCCCTTCAATAATGTTTCTACTGCGCTACCCGGTGACGTGTTGCCAAGAACAGAACGCACCGCATTCCCTAAATATGTATTGAGCTGTTCGTTGACGGAGCTGTCATGGGTATCGCTGACAAAATATGATGACACAGCAAATTTTGCCTGATCCAAAAAAGGAAAAAGGAGCGCGTTGTCAGAAAATGCTGCCGCCAGGTCCTCTCGTGCAGGAAGTTCACCAAATAACCTCGTCTTTGCTTCGAGCGTATAGAGTTTCTGTTGTGTTTCTTTCTTTGTTAAAAACTGCAAGAAAAGTAGCGATTCTTTTTGATGCTTACTCTTACTTGAGACACCCTCTGCCCAATAACTTGCAACAGTGATCGGCGTGCTTAAATACGGAATTTTATGGGTACTGAACACAAGCTCCGGGCTTCTCGCCTTTACTGTAAAAATATCCCAGGAGTAACCAAAATACATCGCGACATTTCCCCCGGCAAACGCCTCGAGGGCAGGCTGTCCTTCAGGGTTCCATACTTTTACAAAATTATCTCTCCCTGTCGCAAAGTTTGTGTAAAATCTGAGAGCTTCCTCAACACTTCCAGGGGACGCCTTTCCTGGTTCTTTCAAGTTTATCCTGTTTTGTGCGAAAAGCACTGACAAAATATCAGGGGCACGCGAGATAGTGTCATACGAACCAATTGCAGCACCGTACGTATGGATCTGGCCGGTCTCATCCGGCACAGTCACGGCACCCGCTACTTTCGTGAAGTCTTCCCATGTTTCCGGGACTCCGATACCATAATCCTCAAGAATCTTGTCATTTACAAACATCACAAGCGTATCCATCATGAGGGGAATGCCATAGACCCCTCCACTCACCACCATATCTGATTGCACAACGGGGTAATATTTTTTAAACTCCTCCGTGGTAATCACGCTTGACGGGATCGGCGAGAGGACATCTTTCATCGATTTCGTCCATGAATTATGAAACCGATAGACATCAGGTCCGTCCCCACCGTTTATCCTGGTCAAAAGCGTCTCTTTATACCGCTTGATATCACGCTGTTCATAGGTGACCTTTATCCCTTTATTTTGTGTCTCAAATTCATCAATAATTGGCTGTATCACTTCTTTCGGTTCCCATAAACCCCAATACGTAATAGCTACAGGTGCACCATTTCCCACAATACCGCTGTTGCGAATTATGGGAAGGACATATGTAATAAAAACCACCACAAGAACCCCGAGAACAAGAAGCGGAATGAGGATTTTCAGTAAGAGGCCGAGTATTCCATGATGAGTGGGAAGGGAGGGAGGCGGAGACGGCGTCTCCGGAGGAGGAGGGGGTGAGACAGGAACCGAAGACGCCTGAGGAGCCGGCTGCACAGCTACCGGTTGCTCTGTTGTGTTCTTCGAATTACCAAAAACAACATTTTCTTCCATAGAAGTCCTAATAATAGTATAATACCTCATGCGTAAACGAGCAATGATGCTATGAAGAAAAAGCTACCTATTCAAAAACACCATACTCTCAAGGCGCTTCGCATCTTTCTCTGGTTTTCTTTAGGTGCCCTGCTGGGACTTTTTTTCTTCGTCAGTTTTCTCGTGATCTTTTATCGACACACGTATCAGGGACGCGTATATCCAGGCATCTTTCTTGATGGCACCGATTTTGGCGGAAAAACCCAGCAGGAAGTCTCCGACTATTTTTTTAACAAAAATGCAGTATTCGCGAAGACAACGTTTACCTTTACTGCAAATGGTGTTAAACAATCAATAACAGCAAAAGAACTAAGGCTTGGCTTTGATCAGCAGCTCCTCTCGGCCCAGGCATACGGCATTGGAAGATCAAATGGTTTTCTCTCAAACATCTACATGATAACACTCGCTTATATGAATGGTATCCACCTGCCTGCCTCGTATCATCTTGATGAGCAAAAATTTGCCGGAGTTATCGAACCGTTCCAACAGACAATAAACGTCGAACCGATCAATGCGGAAATCACCATCGAAAACGGCAAAGTCAAAGAATTTCATTCACATACCGACGGAAAAAAAGTAGATACGGACAAAACGCACGAATTACTTGCATCATATGCGATATCACTGACACGAATAACAAAACCACCTAAGGAAATAGCGATTACCGTTCCGGTCGTCGACGTGAAACCTGAGATAACACTTGAAAAAGTAAATAACCTCGGCATAAAAGAGCTTGTCGGGAAAGGCACCTCTGTTTTCCACGGATCAATCACAAACCGTATCTATAACATCAATCGCGCGTCATCTTTCCTCAATGGTGTCCTCATCAAGCCAGGCGAGACTTTCTCCTTTGCAAAGACGGTCGGTGATGTCTCCGCACAGACAGGCTACAAACAAGCATATGTGATCACAAACGGCCGAACAGTACTTGGAGATGGCGGGGGTGTTTGCCAAGTGTCAACGACGTTGTTTCGGGCGGCACTTGATGCCGGGCTTCCGATTGTCGAGCGAAACCAACACGCGTACAGGGTACACTACTACGAGGAGGACTCTCCACCCGGGATTGATGCCGCAGTGTATGTTCCAAACGTTGACTTCAGGTTCACAAATGACACCGACCACTGGCTGCTCATCCAAACGGTCTTTAACCTCCAGGAAGAACGGTTGACATTTGAGCTATACGGCACGAAAGACGGTCGGCAAGTCACCATGACTACACCTGTGATTCTTTCCCAAACACCCGCCCCGGAACCGTTGTATCAGGACGACCCGACCCTGCCGACAGGAGTCGTCAAGCAAGTTGACTGGGCGGCAGCCGGCGCAAAAGTTACCTTCACACGAGACGTCGTGAAAGACGGAAAGGTGATCATCCACGACGTGTTCAATACTAACTACCGTCCGTGGCAGGCTGTCTACCTTCGGGGAACGGGACCGGCCACGTGAGATGAAGTTTCTAAACGATCATGCCAACAAGATACTATCAACCATAAAAGCGACGAGGCTGTCTGAATCGCTTCGAAATCAAGGCAAAACGGTTATTTTGGCAGGTGGATGTTTTGATATCCTCCATGTAGGGCATATTACCTTTTTGCAGGAGGCGAAAAAGAGAGGGGAGTACCTTTTCGTACTCCTCGAGAGCGATGCGTCGATACGGAAAATGAAAGGACCTAACCGCCCAATCAATACACAAGAAGATAGAGCAAAAGTGCTTTCCGCGCTAACGACAGTTGATATCATTATCCCGCTCCCGGGAGTTTTGAAAAATGAAGACTATGATGAGCTGATTTTGGCACTCAAACCTGCTATAATCGCGACAAATAAGGCTGATCCGAACCGTCTCCACAAAGTAAGGCAGGCAACAAAAAGTGGAAGCGTGCTCGTCGATGTCGGGGAAGAAGTGCAGAATCTGTCAACTACCCATATTGCAAAACTTCTCCAGAAAGATCTTTAATCATGAAAAATTTACTGATTATCGTCGGACTTCTGATCATTCTCACTGTTGCGTTTTATTTTACGCAAAAAACAATGAACGGAGGGTCAATTTCCCTTCCCGGCTTTGGGACATCTTCCAAAATAGTCATAAAAGATAAAACATTCAAACTGCTTGTTGCAAAAACCGAGAAAGAAAAAGAAACAGGTCTTTCTGGAAAAAAATCGCTCGCGCAAGATACGGGAATGCTTTTCCCATATGAGCAAAAAGCGACTCCTACGTTCTGGATGCGTGGCATGCAATTCCCAATCGATATCATCTTCATAAATGATGGGAAGATCGTCACGCTTTATAAGAATGCGAAACCGCCATCATCTGACCAAAATCTTTCGCTTTATAGACCGACACAACCGATAGATAATGTTCTTGAGATAAATGCCGGTCTTTCAGAGAAATACGGCTTCAATGAGGGTGATGCTGTGCAGATCACCTTATGATACTTCTTGGCATTGAAACAAGCTGCGATGAAACAGGAGCAGCAGTCGTTGAGAAAAAAAACGGCGGCCTCCAGATTCTCAGTAACGAAGTCGCATCATCACTCAGTCTTCATGCACAAACAGGCGGCATTATCCCTGAAGCCGCGGCACGCGAGCAACTCCGCTATATTCTTCCGATCATTGAAAAAGCAATTGAAAAAACAAGCTGGGAAAAAATTGACGGAATCGCAGTAACCTATGGTCCGGGACTTATCGGATCGCTTCTCGTCGGCGTTGAGACAGCCAAAACTCTTTCGTATGTCCTCAAAAAACCGATTATTCCCGTCAATCATTTATATGGCCACATCTATGCAAATTGGCTATCAGAAGAATCAAGAATTATGAATAAAGAATTAAGGAATAAAAAACTAGACGCTAAACGCTTAACGCTAGCCGCTGAAATAGAATTTCCAGCACTTGCGCTTGTGGTGTCCGGTGGACATACCGACCTCGTGATGATGCAAAGCCATGAGACGCTTGAGGTCATCGGGGGAACACGGGACGATGCTGCCGGTGAAGCATTTGATAAAATCGGTAGGCTTCTTGGGATGTCCTATCCTGCAGGTGCTGAAATCGCAAATCGTGGAGAAAAAGGGGACCCAAAAGCATTTCAACTTCCCCGCCCGATGATAGGGTCTGACGATTTTGATTTTAGTTTTTCTGGTCTCAAAACAGCAGCACTAACTGCAACAAAAAACGCAAAAGAGTGGGACGAAAAAACGTTGTCTGATTTTTGCGCTTCCGTGCAGTGGTCAATCGTCGATGTCCTCGTCAAAAAAACGATAAAGGCTGCAAAGTTTTACAACGTCAAATCGATTCTCCTCGGAGGCGGTGTCGCAGCAAACCAAATGCTTCGTGAACAAATGCAACTAAACGCTAGACGCTATGAGCTAGATGCTACTACTTTTGTTCCACGAAAAGAGTTATGTACCGACAACGCTGCCATGATCGCTGCAGCGGGATTCTTCACCAAACCAGCCTCTTGGCAAGAAGTTACCGCAAATCCGGAACTCTATTACTAACCTAATAGCAAATCCGCTTGCTCAAATATGGTAAAATACACTCCATGCAAGTTGACCTGCCTGTACTGCTCATTTTTCTCCTCGTAGGATTTGGGCTCCTTTTCTACTTCATAAACCGCAAACTTTCAGAACTCAAAAAACAGACAACAGATACATCGCTTGTTGAATGGTTAAAATCAATGCAGGCATCCCTTGAAACAACAAACCAGACGCTCAACCAAGCCATGCAAACAAACTCGTCCCACATGGTCAGGACACTTCAGGAAAACGCGAAGCAACTTAATGAACGGCTCGATAAAGCAGCACAGGTTATAGCAGGTGTTGGAAAAGAGGTCGGCACGATGAGTGAAATCGGACGGTCGATGAAAGAGCTCCAGGATTTTCTCAAAAGCCCAAAACTCAGGGGAAATATAGGTGAGGAAGTACTCAAAGACCTCATCAGCCAGATGTTCCCGAAAAATAGCTTTCACTTGCAGTACATGTTTAAGTCAGGGGAGAGAGTCGATGCTGCAATACAAACCGATGCTGGTATACTCCCTATCGATTCAAAATTCCCAATGGAGTCGTTTCAGGCCTGGCAAAAAGAAGATGACGAAAATCACAAATCTACGCTATTGCGTGAGTTTGTGAGGAGCGTGAAAAAACATATTGATGACATTGCAAAAAAATATATACTCCCGGAAGAAGGGACAATGGATTTCGCGCTGATGTATATCCCTAGCGAATCGGTATATTACGAAGTAGTAAGTATCCCAGAAATAATGACCTATGCGAAAAAAAACCGTGTCTATCTTGTATCCCCGACAACGCTTTATGCTCACCTGCAAACAATACTTCTTTCTTTCGAGGGAAAACGGATTGAGGCAAAATCGCGTGAAGTTTTTAAACTTCTTCGGGGACTACAAATTGATTACGAAAAACTGAATGAGAATATGTTGGTACTCGGGAAGCATTTATCCAACGCAACCTCACAATTTACCAACTTCTCAACTGGTTTTTCCCAACTTGGCAATAAATTACAGACAACAAAACATTTAGAAGAAACTGTTGTCGGCGAGATAGATCAATCAACAAAACCAACTCAGTTACTTTCGTAATTAGGAGTTTCCAGGCTCAGGTGGTAGATGAATAATGTCTGGAGACCCACTTGTTTGGCCTTGGTCAAGATCTGACTGAGATCTTACATCTAATTCAGCTGGACTTTCAGAGTCAATAGAATTGAATTCTTCACTTGTACTCAGAATATCAGGTGCGAGCCTAAGATTTTTGCCTAGCCCCGGAAGTCTTATTCTCAGTGTTATTAATGGAATTTCATCCCCAGATCCACCTGATGGACGGTCAAACCGCTCTATATCTGCCATGGATCAATTATACCATACGGACTAGTAGCCGACAAATCTTTCTTTCTTCACTTGTTCATCTGAAATATCCATCTCTTTCACCATTGCCAACATCGCATCAACCATATGAGGTGATCCGGTGATAAAAAAATGTGCATTTTGAAAATCCGGGCAATATTTCCGAACGAGCTCGGGACGTATCCGTCCTGTCTCGCCGGACCATGCACCTTGTAATTTCCCAAGTTTCGTCAGTGTGTAAATAATCTTACTATTCGGATTGTTAGAAGAGATCGTCATCAACTCATCATAAAATAACATATCCTCATCCTTGGCAAACGAGGCAAAAAGCGTTATCGGAATGAGGAGATTTTTTTGGGCGGAGTAGGTGATCATACTGTGAAACGGCGTAATGCCGATACCACCGGCCAAAAAAATATGCGGGAAAGTATCTTCATCGTGTAGGACAAACCTACCGCTTGGCCCAAAAAACTTCACATCTGTTCCCGGAGTGACATTATACAGAGCCTTCTTAAATGCACTTTGGATAATATGCGTTGTGATCGTAAGATATTCTTTATCAAGAGGAGACGAGGTAATGGAAAACGTTCTTGAAAATCCTCGTTCATCCGGATTTTCGATATCCAAAATCATCTTGATAAACTGGCCTGGAAGAAAATCAAGATCTGCTATTCCAGATCTATCAAAATAAAATTTCCACGCGTCTTTTGCAACTCGCTCTTTCCTGATAAACGGTAACTGAAAATCTCGAGGGAAAACTTGCATGATAGTATGTCATTATACAGTATGTCGACGGAGTATCCTGCCGAGCCTGCCGGTATGTTACAATAGTTCACCATGACTGACCGACTGCTCAATGAAGAACAGAAAGCCGCTGTGACACACGGCGATGGACCTCTTTTGATTATTGCAGGAGCGGGAACCGGCAAGACAACTGTCATTACTGAGCGCATCAAGCATCTCGTTCTACAAAAAAATATTCCTCCCTCAGCACTTCTCGCGCTTACCTTCACTGAAAAAGCCGCATCTGAAATGGAGACAAGAATCGACCAGATTCTTCCATATGGATATACACAGATGTGGATACAGACCTTTCACGGATTTTGCGACAGGGTCTTACGGAATGAGGCCATCCATATGGGACTAACCCCATCGTATACGCTGATGACTGAGGCAGAAGCACTCTTGTTCCTCAAAAAAAATATCTTCGCATTCCAACTAGATTACTTCAGACCTCTTGGAAACCCCATGAAATTTCTCCAGGGAATGCTCCAACACTTCTCACGCATAAAAGACGACGACATAGGTCCCGAGCAATATCTGAAATTTGCTAAGCAAATCGCAAATGGCAAATCGCAAATGGCAAATGGAAAACTAAACGCTAAACGCTTGACGCTAAACGCTGAAGATAGTGATGCGAAGAAAACAGTCGAACTTGCAAATGCTTTTAAGAAATATGAGGAGTTAAAAGCAAAAAAAGATGTTATGGATTTCTCAGATCTTATTAGCAATACCCTGAAGCTTTTTCGTACTAGGCCAAATATCCTCAAGGAATACCAAAACAAATTTCACTACATTCTTGTTGATGAATTTCAGGACACAAATTTTGCCCAGAACGAGATGGCAATCCTTCTCGCGGGCGACAAGAAAAACATCACCGTTGTCGGTGATGACGACCAGAGTATCTACCGTTGGAGGGGGGCAGCCATCGCAAACATGATGCAATTTAAATCACATTTTCCCAAAGCAAAAATTATTACGCTCACCAAAAATTACCGTTCAACACAAACAATTCTTGACAGCGCATACCAAATGATCCAAAACAATAACCCCGATAGGCTTGAGATCAAAGAAAAAATCAATAAAAAACTCACAACAACCCGCGAAGTGAAAGGTGAAGAAGTTGAACTTCTTTTCGGTGGAAACGCGGAAGAAGAAGCCGAACTTGTGGTGAAAAAAATTAAGGACGAGATGTCCGCCAAAGGCGGATCCGCCTTTGGCGGAAAAAATAATAAACGCGCATACAGTGATTTCGCGATTCTTGTGAGAGCCAATGATCATTCTCTTCCCTTCCAACGGGCACTTTCGCACGCACATATCCCCTTTCAATTCTTAGGGCCTTCGCATCTGTATGAACAGGATGAAATCAAAGATCTCATCGCATACCTACGGGTGCTTGCGAATTTTGACGATACAGCATCACTTTACCGCCTGTTAACGCTCCCTATTTTTGATTTTGATGCAGTCACAATCGGAACAATTCTCAATACGGCCAAACGGAGAAATACCTCACTTTTTGAAACCCTAAATGTTGCTGACTCGTTATCACTAACAAATGAAATCAAGGAGAAAATAAAAAATCTCATAGCAATGATAAAACGGCATATGGGAAAAATTCCCAAGGAAACCGCAGGCCAGATCCTCTATTACTTCTTTGAGGATTCAGGGCTCCTTGGTTACTATCTTGACCCCCGAACACCAAAAACAGAACGCGAAGCACTAAACGTAGCGAAATTCTTTGAAAGACTCCAACATTATGCATCCGAACATGATGATGCATCGATCTATGCCGTGGTTGACTGGATTGAACTCTCAATGGAGCTTGGCGAGAGTCCGATGACTGCCGAGGTCGACTGGACGGGAACCAACGCGGTGAATATTCTGACAATTCACTCGAGTAAGGGTTTGGAATTCCCTGTCGTGTTTGTTACCAATCTCGTGACGCTTCGTTTTCCTACACGTGATAAAAAAGAACAAATTCCGATCCCGCAGGAACTCATCAAAGAAGAGTTACCCGAAGGGGATGAAAACTTACAAGAGGAACGCAGGCTTTTTTATGTCGCGATGACGAGATCTAGGGATAAACTGTTTTTAACTGCAGCCAAATTCTACAGTGGTGGAAAAAGAGAACGAAAAATTTCTCCTTTTGTCTATGAGGTACTCGGTGAAACGTATGTCAACACGCTTCTAAAAAAACAGCAGCAGGAAAGTGCTTCCCTGCAACTCTCTCTTCTTGAGGTACTAAAACCCGTCGTCTCAGAAGCTGAAGAGAAGCAAGAAATTCATATCACAAAAAACGGCCAGTCTGCCTTTATCGAACCGATTACCACTATTTCTTATTCGCAGCTACAAACATTTGACGTCTGCCCTCTCCATTACAAACTTCGCTACATCATGAAACTTCCCACAGCTCCCTCGGCCGCACTGAGTTTTGGGACGAGCATGCATGCACTCTTACGGACTATCTATGCACTCGATTTTCATAACAATCCACTTTCTCCGGAAAAAATAAATGCACTTATTGACCAAAGTTTTATCACCGATGGTTATGAGAGCAGGGAGCACATAAACGATGCGAAAAAAGGTGCGAAAGACTTGCTCGCCGCTTTTATGAAGGAAAACCAAAAAGAACCACATCTACCTGCAGAAACAGAATTATCTTTTCAATTTCTTATTGACAACATCAAAATAATCGGGAGATTTGATCGGGTAGACAAAATTGATGATAAAACAATCGAGATTATAGACTATAAAACAGGAAGAAACGCTCCAGATGAAAAAAAACTAAAAAACGATTTACAGCTCACTATGTATGCACTGGCAGCAACGGAAATTAAAAATCCGCTTTTCAATAAAACACCTGAAAATGTCATCCTGACACTCTACTATATAGAACAAAACAAGCGTCTCACCACAACACGTACCAAAGAACAGCTCGAAACGGCAAAAAAACTCATTTTAGAGAAGGTAAAAGAAATCCAAACGAGTGACTTTCATTGTACCGGAGGAAGACTCTGTCAGGATTGTGAATACAAAATGCTTTGCTCAACGTATGCACATTAGCCTCAAATTTGCCTTTTAGCATAACGGGTGCTAGAATGCTAATACTAGGAAGAAGGGTCGCTACTTCCCCTAGTCGTAAGACTTCGGGGAGAGGAAAGTCCAGGGGGTATCATGCGAGGGACGGAGCGCAAGCTCCGAATCGAAAGATCTAGCGGCTTGGTTTTTTACTCACATGTGAAACCGAGCACATAGCTTGAATTGACAAGCTATGAGAGGAACAGAAACGGGTGAGATTGAAACGGCTAATCCTACCTTCCGTAACCTCCGAACCGTACGTTACTACCTGCATGATGGGAGTACGAAAGATTGAGGGCAGCCGCCTTAACAGGCGAGCCGGGTGACTAAACATCACTACGAGATAGATTGCGACGTAATAACAGAATCTGGCTTACTCACTTCCTAGTACTTTTTCCTCACAAAAAAAGAGATTCCCTGACCGATAGATGGCAGAAAATCTCTTTTTTATGCACTTCAATCTAAACTTACCGGACCGCTTTCTTAAACGTTTTCCCCGGTGTAAACCCTGGGGTCTTTCGTGCGGCAAGCGTAATTTTTTCACCGGTTTTTGGATTCCTCCCGACACGTTCAGCTCTCTTTCTGACACTAAACGTACCAAATCCGGTAATAACTACTTTTTCACCCCTTTTGAGTGAATCACGAATCGTATTCAGGAAAACCTGCACCGAATCTCGTGCTGCTTTATTTGTTAAATTCGCTTTTTTTGCAACAATCTCAATAAGATCTTTCTTTGTCATGTGCATTCACCCCCCCTCTCCGTACGGGCAGAATAACTTGTTTTAGCAATGTTTTTCAGATTAAGTCGGTCACTTAGGTTGTATTGATAGTATAAAAAGAATTGCGAACTACGTCTGGTTGAAGATAACAATCTAAACTGCATAATAATTACTGATTAGATTTACAGTACAATGAAAAAAAGAAGTTGTCAAGTGATTAGTTTGCTAAAAGAGGAAAAACGAAAAACTATTCTACAATGTGTTCGGGGAAAGAGGAACGAAACTCTCTGATCGCTGTCACTTTTACCACACCGGGAACGGCAAGTGAGCGGCTGACTTCTTCCTGGATTTTTTTTGCCACAATTGTTGTCTGCGCGTCATCAAGTTTTCTCGGATTAATGATCACCCGAAGCTCCCTACCTGCTTCAAACGCATACGCATCGTCTATTCCCTCATAGCGCTTGGCGATCTGTTCCATGTCTTTAAGCCGTTTGACATAATTCTCGAAATCGTCATAGCGTGCCCCGGGACGTGCGCCGGATATTGAATCTGCAATATGGACAATCACTGACTCCATCGAGGAGAAGGGTTTATCCTCGTGATGTTCGGCCACCGCATTGATCACCGCTTCAGGAAGGTTGTAACGCTTAAGGAGTTCAACGCCTAACTTGACGTGTGAACCTTCTCCCTCTACTACTTTTCCGATATCATGGAAGAGACAACCTAAACGCACAATATTTGTATCAGCTCCGATCTCCTCTGCGATGTGGATACCTATCTTTGTCTCTTCCAGTGTGTGTACAACAAGATTCTGTCCATACGAAGTCCTAAATTTAAATCTGCCGAGGTACTGATACAAATCAGGAGGTAGGTTATAGACGCCGACTTCCGCCGCCATCTTCTCACCCTCTTCGGTCATTATCTTCTCTACCTCTTTTTTTGTTTGCTCAACAACTTCTTCTATGCGGACGGGTTGCACTCTCGTATCTTTCAACAACGTCTCCAGAGCTCGTCTCGCAATTTCACGCCTGACTGAATCAAACGATGAGAGCCTGATGATGCCTTCCTCATCAAGATCCACGTCAACACCCGTTACCTGCTCAAATGCCCTGATGTTGCGGCCTTCTTTCCCGATGATACGCCCCTTCATTTCTTCGTCAGGAATTTTAATAATGGAGACGGTATATTCCGCTACGTAGTTGAGGGCTCCGTGCTTGAGGCTATCGAGAAGAATCTCCTGTGCTTTCTTATCAGCCGTCCTTTTGGCTTCTTCTTCGCCTTCTTTTATGAGCCTAGCTATCATCACAGCCTGATCTTTTTCGGTCTCTGCAAGAAGTTCCGCTTTCGCTTCGTCCTTCGTCATGCCGGAAACTTTCTCAAGCTTCTTCGCGTAGTCTTCTTTCTCTTCGCGAAGATCTTCTTTTTCGTCTTCCAGTTCTTCCTGTTTCTTCTCAAGTTTCTCCTGCTTCTCAAGCAGTTTTTTCTCAAGTTCAAGAAGGTCGTTTTGCTGTGATTGTGCCATATAATAGTTCTTAGTAATTAGTCAAATGAGGACACGAGAGGAAAACCGATTCAGCGGTTACTTGCTTTCTCTTCTCTGTGATTGCAAAGATGTCTTCATGAATGAATTAGACATTCCCCTTTTGTCACTCACTGTTATTATACCTCTCTTTTAGAAGATCGTCAATTGCACGCTTACTCGTTTCCCAATCAAACCCGCGTCGAGCCAAAAATCCCCCTATTTTCTGATAGATTTCAGTCCTGGGATGCTCTCTATGTTTCAGAATCCGTTTCCCAATCGCTTCCTTAGCCAAGGAAAGATCGGACTTCATCTCAGTAGTCGCTAAAAAAATATTTTCTATAATCTCCTCTGAGACCCCTTTTTCCTTCAGCTCCCTCGTGAGTAACCATTTACTCCGGGGCTTAGCACGCGTCCTACCCTCGATCCACATCTTTGCAAATAACCCGTCATCGAGAAACTTATTTTCTTTCAGTTTGGCAAGGACACGCAAAATAGTATCATCGGGAGTTTTTTTTCCGCCAGAGGCGGATCCGCCTTTGGCGGACTTTTTCATAAGGTATGCAACGATCTCTTTCTCAGACCGCTGGCGCATTTGAAGGTATTTCAGGGAGAGAGTATAGTATTTCTCGAAAAGATCCATTCTTAACTCTTTGTAATCTAAGAGGGATTATGTTGCAGCCGATGCTTCTATTTCTTCTCCTTCTTCAATCCCTACGGCTACCGGCTGTGCACTTGTTTTACTTTTTGCCATAATTTCAGCAACAATCTTTTTTTGCATCTCTGCGTCTTCTTTCAGTTTTGCCATCGTTGCAACCTTTCCCTGACCCAGCATCTCATCATTGTAGCGGTAAAACGCCCCTGATTTCTGGATGACCCCCATCTCTACGCCAACATCTACAATTCCACCCTCCCGTGAAATACCATCCGCCATCACATCAAATTCAGCGATACGGAAAGGTGTTGACACTTTATTTTTTACGACTTTCACCCTGTGGCGGGACCCGACGGCTTTGTCCCCTTCTTTAATCGTCTCGATTTTCCTCACATCCATACGCATTGATGCGTAAAACTTCAAAGCAAGACCTCCCGTCGTCGTCTCGGGGTTCCCAAACATCACACCGATTTTTTGTCTTAGTTGATTAGTAAAAATGACAACTGTTTTTGATTTTGAAATGACGCCGGTCAATTTGCGGAGTGCTTGTGACATAAGCCGCGCCTGAAGCCCCATCATCGCATCTCCCATCTCCCCCTCTATCTCAGCCCTCGGCACCAAAGCGGCAACTGAATCAACAACCAACACATCGATGCCGCCGCTCCTGACCAAGCTTTCTGTAATCTCAAGCGCCTGCTCACCTGTATCGGGTTGTGAGATAAGTAGGTCATCAAGTTTGACACCAATCTGCTGTGCCCACAATGGATCAAGCGCATGCTCTGCGTCGATAAACGCTGCAATTCCTCCATGCTTCTGTGCTTGTGCAATAATTGACAAACAGATTGTCGTTTTTCCTGATGCTTCCGGTCCATAGATTTCAACAATCCGCCCTCTTGGCACTCCTCCAACACCAAGTGCCAAGTCGAGCGGCAAGCAACCCGTGGAGATTACTGAGATATCAAATTTATTTGCCGTATCACCAAAACGCATGATGGATCCCCTGCCATACTGTTTCTCGATTTGCTCCATCGCCATTTTGATGGATTCTAATTTTTGAGACGTTTCTGTTTTTCCGTTGGGAATGTTTTTGGGAGGGGATGCTGAAGGTCTCGCCATATTCACCCAGATTGTAACATCAATGTGATAAAATGCAAGTAGTCAAACGGGGTGTAGTATAGTGGTAGTACGCCGCGCTGGGGGTGCGGTAGTCTGCGTCCGATTCGCAGCACCCCGACACAAAATTTTACGGGATAAACCTGCCTGCAGGCAGATAGGGATGCGTGTCGGAGGTTCTGAAAGAACCGTAGATCCTGGAAGGAAGGCTGGGGTTTCCGCCAGAGGCGGATCCTCCATAAATTGCAGCACGAGCCGCGCTATGAATAATAGGTAAGGCGAGTACTAAAATTAGGAGGACAATTCCCCGATCCCCGACTACATTTACCAACTCCAACGGGCAAAAATGCCGGTAGATAAAAGCCGTTTGCCAATTTTTTCCTCAAGTGCTATTTCTCCGTACTCACACTCTCCTCCAAGATCTAACAAATAATCCGACAGGACATTTTTCAACATTATTGCAGAGGATGAGATAGCATAGGCATTGACGAGGAAAAAAATCGGATGGGGGGAAAGGACCTGCCGACAAAGTGAGACGAGTTCCGGAAAACTTCTATGGAAATCCCAGACCTCACCACCCGGCCCGTGACCATAAACCGGTGGATCCATAATAATGCCATCATATTTCACGCCACGCCTTATTTCCCGAGCAACAAACTTTGTTGCATCATCCATAATCCAACGAATCGGTTTCTCTTCTAAACCTGATAGCTTCTGATTCTCTCTCGCCCAACTAGTCGCAGGCTTTGATGCATCAACATGTGTCACCTTTGCTCCGACAGCAGCGCAGACCAGTGTTGCTGCACCTGTATAACCGAATAAATTTAAAATGTTGGGTGAGCTGTCATTGCGAGGAGACGGAGTCGACGCGGCAATCTCATGAGATTGCTTCGCTTCGCTCGCAATGACACCCGCTAGGAATTCCCAGTTTACAACCTGTTCAGGAAAAATCCCCGTATGCTTAAACGGGGAAAGACGCGCCTGAAATGTCAACGCGTTATATTTCACAAGCCACGAGGCAGGCATTTCAGACCTGTGCTCCCAGTGTGGCTTTCCTCCTTCTTCTACAAAAACTGCGTCTGCCTTTGCCCACTCTTCTTCATTTTGCTTCTTCCATATCGCCTCAGGATCTGGACGAACAAGTAAATACTTCCCAAATCGCTCAAGACGCATCCCGTCACCGGAATCAACAAGCTCATAACCATCCCATCCTTTTGTCGTAAGAATCTGCATAGATGGATTATAACAATACGTTTTGAAAAATGGAAAAAACCCCAGGATAGATCCGCAGAATTGCATTTTAGAGAGCTTTGTGATTAGACTTAATAAGTCTAATGAAAATTAAGGGGTTTACCTTAATCGAGCTCCTCGTCGTGATTGCTGTTATTGGCGTCTTGGCTGGTACGACAATCGCACTTATTGACCCTGTAGAAAGGATAGACCAAGGAAGGGATCTCGCTGAAGAGCATCGACTGAGAGCTTTTGCTAAGGCGATGGAGGAATATGCTATCACCAACGGTGACTATTATATTGTAACTTGTTCAGGAGGAGTCGGAGGATTTAATTGTGCAAGTCAAGCACTCGTAGCTAGCGGAAGTCTGAAAACAGCTATACCATCCCAAGAAAATGGCTATACGCTGTTTTTCTACTCTTTTGACAACATGAATTCCACTGCACTTGATGGCTCAATGTGCACTAGTGGTAGTGAGAATTGCGTACGTTTTGTTGTCTATAATTATCTCACTTCATTTAAGTCGAAAAGTTATAAACAAAAATATGGTGATGGGACAAATGCTTTTCTTGTATACGACTCTAAATATCAAAAGATATGTGGAAGATCAACAAATCCCCACAACAATCCAGCTTTATCAAACTGCGACTGAACATAATCCAAAAAGACCTCAGGAATGCAAGCATAGAAATGTGATAGGATAGATCCTCATGAAAGCTCCTTCATTTTCACTCCCCGACCAGAGCGGAAAAATCCATTCACTCTCAGACTATCAAGGCAAATGGATTATTCTCTATTTTTACCCAAAAGACGATACGCCCGGATGTACGAGGGAGGCGTGTGAGTTCCGTGACACGTATAAAACCCTCACAAACCTGAATGTCATCGTTCTTGGCATCTCAAAAGACTCAATTGTGTCGCACGGAAAATTTGCAAAAAAATACAATCTCCCTTTTCCACTCTTAAGTGATGAGACGCTTCAAACAATAAAAGCATACAATGCATGGGGTGAGAAAAAATTCATAGGAAAAACATACGAGGGGATTTTACGAAAAACGTTCCTGATCGGACCGGACGGGAAGATAGCGAAAGAGTATAAGCATGTTCTTCCACTCGGCCATGCCGGTGTTGTTATAGAGGATCTACGCGGTTTTCTTCAGTAAGGTTTTCAATTTTCCAAGACTTTCTTCATCGTAAATTGAAACAGACAGTACTCTTTGTGAGATATTCTTCAGAATCTTTTCTTTCTCTTTGTATTCCGTGGCGGTCACTACGTCGCGTTTCGTGAGAAGCACGATTTCTTTCTTTTGTCCTATCTCCTTATTGTACGCAAGCATTTCTTTATGAACGATATGATAATCATGAAGTACATCCACTGAAGTTGCATCGATACAATGCAGGAGTAACCTCGTTTTCTCTATATGTTTAAGGAATTTAATCCCCAGTCCCTTTCCTCCGGAAGCCCCCTCAATAAGCCCCGGGATATCGGCGATTATTTTTCCATCCCCGCCTTTTGAAGAAGTAAACATCACTCCGAGATTTGGTTCAAGCGTCGTGAACGGGTAATTCGCAATTTTTGGGCGCGCGTTGGTGAGTGCCTCAAGAAGACTGCTCTTGCCGGCATTTGGCAAACCGATAAGCCCGATATCGGCAATCAACCGCAGTTCAAGCCGAAGCCTTCTGGCCTGTCCCTCTTCTCCTTTTTCCGCTGTTCTGGGGGTCTGATTGGTAGCGGATTTAAACTCGTTATTTCCTCTCCCGCCGTTTCCACCCCTTGCGATGAGTACGGATTTTTCAGCGTCAATATCCGTTTTCCAGCCGGTATCGACGTCTGTAATTCGAGTACCGACCGGGACGTCAATCACAAGGTCTTTTCCTTTTCTTCCGAAAAGGTTATTTCGATCACCCTTGATACCGTCCTCTGCTTTGATGGACTTTTTAAACTGAAACTCCTGGAGCGCTGTGATATCGGTAACCCCTCTTACAAAGATATCGCCACCCTTACCACCGTTTCCGCCATCCGGTCCTCCACGTGCAGTTTGCGCATTGCGCCTGAAAGAAACCGCGCCGTTTCCGCCGTTTCCCGCTTTCACCGAAACGATAACATCGTCAACAAGCATAAGAGTTATTCTAACATAGGGATGGTATAATGACAGCGTGAAATGCCTGATGAAAGAAACGTCCGTCCACGTTCTTCGGTTCGATAAAGGGGAAGAAATTATCTCGCAACTTTCCTCATATTGTAAGAAGGAAAAGGTTTTGTCGGGATTTTTTACTGCCCTTGGCGCCTGCCTCAAGGTAACCATTGCCTACTATGATTTAGAAAATAAGAAATACCTTGATCAAACAACAGAAGAAGATCTTGAAATAATCGGCATAACTGGGAATGTCTCACAGATGGCCGGGAAGCATATTGTCCATGCGCACGGGAGCTTTGCGGGAAAAGATTATAAAGTCTTTGGCGGCCACATAAAGGAGCTTGTCGTCTCGGCCACCTGTGAAGTGCATCTCACCATTTTGCAGAAAAAAATAGAGCGGGATTTTGATAAAGAAACGGGGTTAAATCTTTTCAAATAGCTCACGCTTTGAAAAATAGATGACTACTAAGAGGCTGGGGTAGTACCATAGATAACAACCCTCGTTCCCACGTCCCCGGTCCAGTTCCACAAAGTCAACGCGTCTTCTGTTTTCATGTTTATGCATCCATGGCTCATCGGATGGCCGAAATTATTATGCCAATAGGTAGCATGGAAACTGAAACCCTTCCACCAGGGTACTGCAGCATTTCCGAAATACTGCACGTTTTTGACCCCAGGCAAATAATAGTACGTGCGAAGCGCCTTGCTTCCTCCAGCCATCGTCTGTACGGGAACCCGCCTCTGGACCGTAAATTCTCCCGTCGGCGTCCTTCCCCACAAGCCGGTCGAAACAACAAAATCATAAATCCTCTGATCCCCCTCATACGCATAGACGTGCTGATTCGTCAGATCAACCTCAATCCTCTTATTAGTTGTATCGCCAAGAACGTCTGACTGGTTTTCTTGGGGAGTATTATAGGCGATTTGTACTGGCGGAACCTGAAACGATTTCCCGTTATAATAGCCTACGGTTTGGGATGGATCGTAGGGTATGAACTGTTCTTTTCCTGTCGTGAAAAAAAACCACGCTCTTGTTTGCGTTACGGCAAAAAGCGCAGTCAGGAAAAACGCCGCAATAACTGAGACGATAACGAGTCGCCTGAAATAAAAAAATCCTACAGGCTTCTTTTTGGATGGGGATGCTGCGCGTCTTGAGGTTTTATGCTTTATTTTTTTCGGCATAGGAAAAGCGTAGCATATGGGTGTAGGGCCGTGTCAAGATACTCTTTATTTTGCAATCCTTTTTGTCTATACTATAAAAAATCCCATGGCAGCAAAAAAAGAGTCTACCGAAAAAGAGGAACTACCGTTTCACTCTCTCCCTTCACGCCTCTACCGTTCTGAGAAAAATAGGGTTCTCGCAGGAGTAGCGGGAGGAATCGGTGAATATGCAGGGATCGACCCGACAATCATACGGCTGGTCTTTGTCCTCCTGACGATTTTTGGCGGGTCAGGGATCCTTCTTTATTTAGTCCTCTGGCTTGTTGTCCCAACCGAATCTTCGATAAGCACCACAAATGACCAAATTAAAGAGAATATTGCGGAGATGAAAGGGAAAGCGAAAGGCATTGCTATGTCAATGAAAATCGAAAATCAAAGTAAGAACAGATCCTGGTGGGCAATTGTCCTCATACTTGTTGGTGTCGTTTTTGTACTTCAAAATTTCGGTATCTATAATCTCGACTTTGGGAAATTTTGGCCGTTTCTCCTGATTCTTCTGGGGTTACTGATTCTTCGAAAGAGGTAGAACTATTTTCCTGAGAGGTTATTAAGAAACCACGATACAACAGACATCACAAGCCCAAAAAGCAGTGCCCACCAGAAACTCGCGATAATAAATCCTGGAACAATCTGCGCAACGAGCAAGATTAGTAAAGCATTAAGTACAAGATAAAAAAGCCCGAGGGTAACAATAGTTATCGGGAGTGTAAGTAGGACAAGAACCGGTTTAACAAATGCATTTACTATCCCAAGGACTATCCCAACAATAATTGCCGTTATGAAATTATTGACATGAACGCCTGGGAGAAGATACGCGGTGATAAAAACCGCAAGCCCATTTACCAATATCTGTATGAGAATGTTCATACCTTTACGCTACATCACATTTCACCCTTAGTCAATTCCTGTTTTAACAGATATGGAACAGCATGTTTAAATGAATTGCGCTTTGCATACGCAATGATCTTTCGGGCAGTAGGAATTGTTTTTTCTATCTCATCAACGGTCTTTTTTTGATCATAGTATGCGGAAAACACTTCATCTGCCTCTTTATACGAGAATCCGAGCTGTTCCTCGTCGGTTTGTCCCGTCCAGAGCCCAGCTGTCGGGACAGCGCGAGTGATCTCTTCTGAAACCCCGAGGAAACGGGCAAACTGATAGATCTGCGTTTTATAGAGATGGCGGATTGGTTCGATGTCCGATGCTTCATCCCCAAACCGCGTATAGTAACCAAGATAAAATTCCGATCGGTTCTCGGTCCCACATACCAAAAGACCGTGCTTTTTGGCATAATCATACAGCACAATCATTCTCGATCGTGCCATAATATTTCCTATTCGTACTACTTCACTTTCAGGAATTTTTAGCGTCTCTACAATAGTATGAACAATTGGAGTAATATCAATCGTCCTAACATTTTCCGCAGGCAATCCGAGCATCTCAATATATGCTTTTGCTCTTACCATTGGTTCGCTACTTAAATTTCCATATGGAAGAAGCAGAGCATATGTTTCCTGTGGGCCAATTGCCTTCACGACAAGTGTTAAAACGATCGCAGAATCAACGCCTCCTGAAACAGCTACAACAATTCCATCAAGCTTTGTCTTCGCAAGCGTTTCACGAATAAATCTTGTGATGCGTTTCTCCTCCTGTACTGGATCAATTATTAGATTCATAGCACAACCCTCACCTCACTAAATACATTTGTCATCGCGAGGGAGCGTAGTGACCGAAGCGATCTTTTGTGAACATTTCATTTGTAAGAGATTGCTTCTCCGCCAGTTGGCGGATCGCAATGACAGAAATGACATTATGTATAAAGTCCATGTTCCACTATATACTGTTCAACTTCGGGAAGAACAAATCCTTTTAAAGAAAGTCCTGCCTTTCGCCTCTGTTTAATGACTGTTGATGAGAGATTTGAAGTAATCAATCTATGGTCTGAGAGAACTTCAAATCCCTGTGGAATTTTTTCCGGAAGATGGTAGGGATCACGGGGAAAAATAAGGAAGGTTGCCTCCTTGACCAACTCGTCTTTTTTCTCCCAGCGGTCAAATTCCAAGAGGATATCAGACCCGACTATCCAAAAAATTTCTGCCTTCTCCTCCTGTTTGAGTGCTCTTATCGTGTCAATCGTGTAACTCACTCCTTCTCTTTGTAATTCAATGTCGGAGACAGCGATATCCTTCTGCGTGTGAAAAGAAAGCATTGCCATTCTCTGCTCTGGGGTTGCAACAGCGGGTTTCCACTGGTGTTGAAATGCAGGAACAAGAATCACACGTCCAATATCTGGTCGAAAATCTAGGATCTGTCGAACAACCCAGTAATGCCCAAGATGAGGAGGGTCGAATCTCCCGCCAAAAATGGCAACCTTTCTCATATGGGGGTATTATACCAGAGCCTAAGAAGTAACCGAAGAAATCATCAGATTAATAAGACTCCTGCGGAATGACGTTATTGCTTCCCCGTTGTCAGGTCTTTTCGGGAATGTTCTATTTGAGAGATGAACAATACCAATTCCCCACTCAAAATCACAAAATACAAAACATCCGGTAAACCCTGTTTTTCCTACGGATTTTTGAGAGTGTGTTTCTCCCATCCATAAAGCATTTACTTCCCACCCTAGACCAACCCTGTCTCCACTTTGCAACGTTATTGGTGTATACATTTGGGCAATTGTTGAGGGATGGAAAAAATGATGGTTATTCGCAATTCCTCCGGAAAGAAGCATCTGAAGAAATAGCAATAAATCTCCCGCTGTTGAGAAAAGTCCTGCTGAACCAACTCGTATGAGAGATGAGAGTTTTCTCGCGCTTTCATCATGGACAACGCCTTGCATACTATCACCATTGACTATTTCTGTTGGCGTAATGTGTTCGACAGAAAAAACATCAGGAGAAAATGTTGTCTTGGTCATAAAAAGTGGGTCAAAAAAATATTCCTTCGCGAGCACATCAAGTTTTTTCCCACTCACTCTCTCCAAAAAAATCCCCAGAAGGATACTTGTTGTATTCGTGTATTGATACGCGAAACCGGGAGGATCGGAAAGTGTTGCATGCAAAATTCTCTTGATGATCTCTTCTGCGGTTCCATGTGCAAATGATGAAAGTGAGAAGGGGAAAGCAAGCGTCTGCGTTAGTAAATGAAAAACCGTTATCTTCTCACGGTACATGCCTCTGTACTCCGGAACAAAATTGACAAGTGGTGTTGTAAGCGAGATCTTTTTTTCCTCGATAAGAGCGAAGGCAAGTAAGCTTGTCGGAATTGCTTTTGTCACCGATGCAACATCATAGATGGTCTCTTCCAAAACACGCTTTGCCCCTGGGTCATACGTGTACTTGCCAAACGGCAAAATAGTCTTTTTACCTCCCCTGAGAATAACGCCGACAACGCATCCCGGAAAAACATGGTTTGCAATGGCATCATGTACCAAGAATGAGATGCCATCGGTGAGCTTTTTGTCTTTCATGAGGAGAAGTATACTACATGCGCTATAATGATACAGAGACTATGACATTCCAGGAGTCTGCAAAAAAGAAACGCCCAGTAATTGAGAAGCGCCTACAGGCATTTATCAGTGAGTATGCACCTCTGTCTGAGGTATCCCCCTGGGGAGAGGACGTAAAAAAACGACTTCTTGCGTTCGTCAACGGGGGGAAATTGCTTAGAGGGTGCCTCATCCTCCTCGCACACGAGATGTATGGCGGAAAAAACGAAACAGATGCAATAACATTAGCAGCTGCAATTGAATTGTTTCATTCATCATTTCTCATCCACGATGACATCATGGACCAAGACAGTGAAAGAAGGGGAAAACCGACATTTTTTGCTCAGTATGCAGTGTTGGCAAATAAACAAAAACTCCAGGATGCAAAACACACTGGTGAGAGCCTTGCAACATGTGTAGGTGATGTAGGATTCTTTCTAGGGTTTGCGCTTTTGAATGAAGTTTCGGACACAAAGAGAAAAATGCATATACTCCAAACAATCAGTAGCGAACTGACGCTTGTTGGACTGGGGCAGATGCAGGACGTTGCATTAGGTGCCGGAAATACGACACCAACAGAAGAAGAAATCATGCAAGTATATCGATATAAAACGGCACGTTACACATTTTCACTTCCTTTGATGTTGGGAGCAACTCTCGCCGGAGCATCCAAAAAAAATATTTCACTGCTAACAAACCTCGGAGAAACAGTAGGGCTCATATTCCAAATCAGAGATGACGAGCTCAATATCTTTGGCGACGAGAAGATAACAGGAAAACCCATAGGATCAGATATTAGAGAAGGGAAAAAGACGCTTTTCTATCATTATCTCTTCCAAAAAGCAGATAAGGAAATGACACATCGCCTAAATAACATATTTGGTAATCCAGCACTCTCTACATCAGATATTGCATACGTTCAAGAGTGCATAAAAAAAACTGGAGTAAAAAAGATGATTGAGGAGAAAAAAAATAAACACCAAAAGCAAATTATTCAGGAGATAAATAGATTAGAGATTGAAGAAGGATCTACACAACAACTTCATCAGTTACTCGAGTTGACCCTCAGTCGTACGAGATGATTCTCCAGATCCACCTAGCGCAAAATTTATTGGCATGTTAAAGCCATTTGCGAAATTCTCCAGTATATCACCTAGAAACTCTCGCTCAGCATCAAAACGTGCGCATTCTTCCTCAAACACTCTCTCCTCCTCTGTTGGAGTATCCCCATCATACTTGCGCAAATGAAATTTCACCGCTTTTACATTAAGTTCATCCTTCATCGACGGAGTAAGTCCAAGAAAGATACTGTGTATTCCACCATAACGTTCACGAAGAATCCTTCTGTCTCTACCGTCTTCATCTCTTTCATCAGGAATATCCCAAGTCCTTACAAACTCAGCGGTACTTCCCTTAAGCTCGTCCCTATCGGGAAGCCCCTGCAACAAATAGGAGAAGCCAATCATTCCCACTAAGCTATATTTGAAATAACGACCTCCTTCCAGCTCATCCGCTTTTCTCCAAATCTCTTCTATCGCTTCCTGTGTTAACGAAAAACTTTCAATTCCCTCTATTGCGTCGGCAAGAAAACCTAAGTTTTCACCAAGATATTGCTGTCTTACACCACTTTCAGGAATTATTGAAACTGCACCGTTTATAGCGCGAATCTGCTCTGCATGTGCGTCAAGAACTGCTGTTACAGGATGAGATGTAATTTGGGGAAGGAGCTCAGGGTTAGTTGCCTGTAATAATGGTTTTCCTGTTTCTGCGTCTGCCATAATGATTGGGCAGAGTTTAAAAACTACCTCTTTGGTGATTGCTTTGCGCGCCGGGCTTTTCCGCCTGTGCCGACCATACGCCGTTCACGCGTACGGGGATCACGGGTCAAGAACCCTTTTTTCTTCAGTACCGGGCGATGGTTTTTACTATCGAGTATGGAAAGTACCCTGGCGATGCCATGGACCGCTGCGCCAAGTTGGCCAGCTTTTCCACCACCCGAAACGGCAATAGTAAAGGTAAATTTGTTTTGCACATTCGCAACCCTTAGGGGTTCTGAGTAAATATGCCGCATCGTTTCCGTGTTGAAATACTCGGTGATTGGTTTTTGGTTGACAAGAATATCTCCTTTTTTCACTGCCACTGTACCCCACATCAAATCTTCCCTAACCGCCTCATAGAGCCTAACCCTTGCGACCGATTCTTTCCTTCTCCCGACAGCAAAAATAAATTCCTTTTTCTGCTTTGGTGACTGTTTTATTTCTTTTATCGCTTCTGC
>JAUYMJ010000037.1 GCA_030698775.1 bacterium | reverse complement strand
AGAAAAGGAACCAGAGACTTCGTCAAATAACAAACTACCTACGCTGGTTCCTACTTGTTGGTCACTCGCATCGACGAAAGAGGCGGTAACCTCACGTGTTGGTGTCAGAGGAGAGAAGTTTCCAGGTGCATTTGGAGTTTGACTGTCTCCACCATTGCCAATGGCATGAAGAAGCACATTAAGTGTTATTCTTTTTTTTTCCTCTTCCTTGTCCTGGTGGTGTTGGTTTGGGGGTTGAGGTTGGGTTCGATATTGTCGGTGATGGCGGTGATTGTGTGAGAGAAGGAGTAACACTTGGAGGAATTGGTGTATTCGTAGTAGCTTGGCCACAGTTATCCCCAGTGTCAGACGGCATGCAAGAAGTATCAGCAGCGAAGATCAATCGATCTATATCAATTTCGTTTTCTTTCGCAATGAGTGTGACAACATGTGGTCCCGCAGTAAGAGGAAGGTCGATTTTTTGATTTGGATTACCATCTTGATAATCAACCCACGTCCAGATATTTTGTTCTAGAGGTGTACCACCATCGAATATGGCGCAGGTATCATCGATACGAAGAAAATAGGAATTACTTTGGCCATCAGCTGACCTAAGGCGGCTCCAGACTCGATACGTTCCAGTCGTTGGGATATCAACAGTTGTTGTGATAAATGTGTTACTCGTAGGTTCAAAGGTGCACGTCTCAGGAGGAGGTTCTGAGGAGGTGCTGTACGTCACAACGAGTTTTGCTGCATTAGCGCTGTCACCATCAAATGCTTCAGCTGTTCGATGTCCCGTTCCTGTCACGATGATGCTTAAAGCATAACCACTTTGCCAGCCAGAGCGATTGATGACTTCTTGGATGATTGATTTGAGGTCTGGTGTTTGATATTTGTTCCCAATACTCCAGGAAGGGAGGCTACTCCAGGCAACTGAGGCAGTGGTTTTTGGTCGGTTGCTGATGTTGTTAACTCCGGTAGTAAACGTCGTTGCGTTGTCTATTGCTTCTCCAAAGAGCGTAAGGTTTGTCGTCTCAGAGTGCGCTTCATCAGCAGTAAATTCAAGGTAAGCACTCGTAATGGTTGCCCCTTTTGGAATTGCAACTGAGTCAAAGCGCATACCAACAGTCTGGACAGCTGAACCATCGCTTATGAATTCAAGATCAGTACTCACCAGATCGACTGCTCCGGTTGTGAGATCCTCTTCAGCATCATCGCTATTAGCAGCGACGACGAGGGTGACTTGATTGCCGCCAAGCGGGGTAGGTGTAGGTGGTGCAGGTGTATTAGTTAGAAGCGGTGTCGGACTGGGACCAGCAGTTGGTGTGGGTGCTGTGAGTCCTGTTTCTTTCCACCCAATGTCCGGTCCATTGCCGCTATACTCAGTACTTGGAATTGAGAAGCTGAATGTCCCAAAAAGACTATTCCAGGTGAAGCTTGCAAGACCTGCATCAATTGCTGGGCTTCCTGCTTGGGGAACATAACTTGTGTTAAGAAGAGGACTCCCAAGGATAGGACTGTTATTCGTCGTGCCTGAGGAATTTATGCCATTGCCAGAGAAGAGGTTGTGGGAGATGTAGGATGCCCCGGTAACGTTTTTAAGTGCAATACCTGTCGTATTGAGAAAGATATTATTCAGAACGAGCGCGTTTCCACCACCCGTAACCCCATTGGCATTTCCGACGAATGTATTGTTCAATATCCTTGCCTCTTCACGCATAGGATGGGCTGACAGGTCATTTGAGGTTTTGGTACAGCAGAGAAAACCAATACCTGCTTTTTTGTTGTTCAAGAAAAGATTTCTCTCTAAGATCACACGGCGTTTTGTATCGGTGTTGTAGTCGATGAATTGAAAGCCATCTCCGCCTGATCCTTCCAAGCGATTTCCTCTGACTGTAACAGTAATTGTGTTTGGAAGGCTATCATCCTGAAACCTCATCTCGATACTATCATCAGGAGGGTTTATGCAGAGATTGTTTTCGATTAGAACATCTTTATTTTGATTATCAAGATCGATACAATCATCACCTGCAAGTGTATAGACGTTATTCCGATTGACCCCTCCGCTGCCAGTCTCATACTCTGCCAAATCATCGCCATCTGTCAGATGGGAGTATTCAATCGTGAAGATACTGTTGGCTAAAACACCGCTTCCGGCGTTTCGCAAGACAAATCCTACGATCTTCGGAGTGTTGCTTACCCCTGAAGGGATAGTTACAACTGCACCTGCGTTATTACCGTCAATAATAGTCGTGTTGTTTCGGGGATTTGCTGTGTCGTAGGTTGCTGCCTGGAGTGTTATCGCTTTGTTCAGTGTAATGGCGCTTGTATAGGTGCCCGGTTGGACGATGACTGTATCACCAGCAGCTGCGGCGTTAATCGCAGCTTGGATAGTTGCGTAGCTTCCAGGGACATTGAGTGTTGCTGCATCTGCTTGCGGGGCGCCAAGCAGAAAGGGTGAGAGAGCGAGAATACTGATAGTAACGCACAAGATTTTTTTCATAGCTTATTAGAGTTCATACGCACCGACATCAGGTAATAGGCCACTCGGAACCGCCTTTCCGTCAAGATCGACGCTGAAGCCCGCACTGACACTTTCGTTTGACCCTGCATCGACTGCTGGACTATCGGACTGGATATGAAGGTCACCTGTCTGGGGGTTGACATAGCGGGGATCAGCAATTTGAGACGTACTGCTTATGGTAAAACCTTGAATCAGCGGATTGCCACCTATTTTCCAATAGATGTTATTGAATTCGGTAAATGATGTGCTCGAATAGATGGATTTCCAATTAGCCCAGAGAATATTATTTCGTAGTGTTAAGATAGTGCTCCCACAATTTGAGCAAACAATGCCTTGGCTTTGTGATCCCGTGAGGTAAGTTGAGTTATTAAAAACTTTAGTATTGTAGATGGGGCCATAGGTATGTCCCTCGCCACGAGTATTGAGAAAGACTGAGTCCGTAAGCGTTGAAGTGAATGAGTTGTATGCATATGTATTGTCACTACTTGATTGCGATGAATTTTTGCCCAGCTCTGAAAAATGATCGCTCTGACTTGCTTTATTATGGTGAATTACATTTCGTGAACCGCCATAGATTTCAACATCTGACCCATCTCTATCATAGTCGTAAGAACATGCGTCATGTCCGCTTAGGGTATTGTAGGCAATTTCATTATCTGCTCCATGAATTAAGACGCCAAAAGCACCAGCATCACCGTCGCCTCCTACATCAAGAGGGTTCATCATGTTATTGTTATTTATTGTATTATTGAGAATTTTATTATTGTTTGATCCTGATTTTATATATACGCCTGCGTAGCTTCCAGATGCTTGGGAGTTACGCAGTGTTATATGATGAGACGTATCGTCAAGCTGAAAGCCAATAATGTATCCCTTGGGGTTGTTATCACACGCTGCTTCAGTTGACGGGGCAATGCCTTTTGCGAAAAGATTTTCAATCGTAATATATGATCCCGTGACATTGACGAGTCTTGCGTTATTGACGTTGCTTTCAATAGTGGGTAAGTCTCCTGTGCCGTACGCATCAATACGAATGGGTGTTGTGTCAGAGCCATTCCATGGGAGGGCGAGACTTCCTGTGCACGTTGTCCCACGTTTGAGAAGAAGGCCATCTCCTGGGCTTAATGATGCCTGTGATGCTTTCGAAAGCGTTTTCCACGCTGTCGTTTCTGATGTTCCAGAGTCGGTGTCGCTTCCAGATAAACAGTCAATATAGTATGTTGTTCCTGCGATCGTTTCGCTACTTTTCAGTCTGGCAAATTTCCCTCCAGAGGCAGTTTGGTCATCAATAACTGTTACATTTCCAGAGATTACGCCATTTTCTGTCTCAACGCGATCAGATTCTTGTGCTTTGGTAAAAAAACGAGTCGGGCGGAGAATAAGGAATATCGTTATACCAATTCCTAGAAGAACGACGAGTAATAATAGCAATCGTTTTCTTTCTGAGTACAGCCTATATAACATGTAGCGATCTTCCAATCGGAAGCTTTATCCAGCATATGTTTATTGAAACATGGTGTCAAGATTCTGCTTTGATGGGGAGAGGAAAACACGTTTCGTGAATATGCTTAGTATTTTTAGTCGCCAATTCTATTTGTGATATTTCTTATGTAGAGATTAATATCAAAACCATTGACATTGCCATCGTCACTGAAATCTGCTGAGACCTTTTTGGCTTGATCATCACAAAAACAACAACAAGTATAAGAAGAACAGTCTTCACCTCTCTATGGTCTCATGGGCTATTCTGGTGGTCAAGCGAGTGCGGCGGAGAAATCAACTCTTATTCCAGGGGACATTGTAGATTTTAGGGTGACGCTTCGCATTTTCCCGCTTTGTATTGCCGAAAGCGCTGTCGTGATATTTTGGGAAAGCTGCTCACCTGAGAAAGACATTTTTCCGACCGTCATATGGATGATCGGGGATTTTGCCTCGGTTTTGAAGTTTATCTGGCCGGCTTCAAATTTTTTTGCGACGTCTTCCGGTTTTGTTGTCACCGTACCGTTTTTTGGATTTGGCATGAGGCCTTTCGGACCTAAGAATCTTGCTACTTTTGCGAGGCGCGGCATCGAGTCGGGTGTTGCTATGAGAATATCAAAGTCAATTTTTCCTGCCTCTACCTGCTGGATGAGGTCATCAAGCGCTTTCGGGTCTTTCGTTGCTGAGACAATCACCACGCGGGTTTTCTTGCCTGTGCCATGTGGAAGTGTGAACCCTCCCTGGATTCCTGGCTCTGTTGTGTTGATATGGAGTTCTACCGTCTCGTCAAATTTCGCTGTTTTTAGTTTTGGTAAGATTTCCAATGCTTCTTTAAGAGAATATATTTTTTTCTTGTCGACAAGACCCGCGACTGCGGTGTATTTTGACGAACGGGGAGATGCCCTTTTTTTGAGAAATTTTTCTTTCTTTTGTTTCTTTCCGCCATCGGCGGATTTCGCTTCGCCCGCCTTTGGTGAGGCTTCACTCAATTTTTCTTCCTCGTTTGCTTCGTTTGAAATTTGTTGATTGTTTGTTTCTTGGGATGTTGTTTTTTTAGAAAATTTCTCCCCAGCAGTAATTGCAGCAGTCGAGGCTTCTTTTAAAGATGCTTCTTCTTTCTTCTCGAATTTTTTCGATTCGCGTTTTTTGCGAAGTTCTTTTTTTTGTTTTTCCTCAGCGCCTTCATCGCCTATGGTCATGACACGTATTTTTCCCATATTATTTAGCGTTTAGCGTCTAGAAAGTAGCGTCTAGTAAGAACTAAACGCTAGCCGCTAGAAGCTAGTCCGTTACCTCCACTCCCATACTTCTTGCAGTGCCGGCGACAATCTTTGCAGCCTGTTTTACATCAGTTGTGTTGAGGTCGTCCATTTTTGCTGTAGCGATTTCTTCTGCCTGTGCCTGGGTGATGGATCCTGCCGATTCTTTGCCGGGATTATTGGACCCTTTGTCGCGGTTCATGGCTTTTTTGATCATTTCGGCAACTGGGGGCTTCTTGATGATGAATGAGAACGTTCTGTCCTCATAAATGGTGATAACAACTGGAATGACAGTACCTTTTTGGTCTGCAGTTTTATCATTAAACGCCTTCACAAACTCCATAATCGGAATTCCGTGGGGACCAAGAGCCGTACCAACAGGTGGTGCAGGGGTTGCCTCTGCGCCTTTGATATTTACTTTCACTAATGTCTTAATTTTTTTCGCCATTTTGTTCGAGCGGCTAGCGTTTAGCGTCTAGCGGTTAGTTTTGGGAGTTTAAGGTTGCGCAGATTGAAAATACAACCTCAGTTGAGGAAAGTAGAATCAATCACAGGTACAAACGCCTAAGCTCCCGTATGATTTACAGTATTATAGCTTTTTGACTTGCCGAAGGCAAATCAAGTTCTTATCCATCGTTCTTGCAACGCTGGATCTCATTAGATTTTTATAATTTCTTAACTTGTAAAAAATCTAATTCGACTGGAGTCTCTCGGCCGAAGATACTTACCAATACCTTGATTTTGCCACGCGCCTCATCGATTGCATCAATTGTGCCAAGAAAATCTGCAAAAGGGCCATCGGTAATCTTGATTGCTTCGCCGACTGTGAATGCCGCTTTGTAGAGAGGTTCTTCCTGCTGCATAAATTTCTGGATGGCTTCGACTTCTTTTTCTGAGATCGGGGTTGGTTTATTGCCTGCACCTATGAAAGCGGTGACTCCTTGTGTCGTCCTGACGAGAAGCCACGATTCATCATCAAGGATCATCTTGATAATGACGTAGCCGGGGAAGATTTTTTCCTGGACTGTTTCTTTTTTTCCTTGTGAGACTTTGATGGTATTTCTTGTCGGAACGATTATGTCAAATATCCGTTCCTCAAAACCCATGGACTCAACACGCTGTTTGAGGGAACGTGCTACTTTGTTCTCATGCCCTGCGTAGGTATGCACAATGTACCATTTACCATTTTCAGATGCGCTTTTGATTGCATCTGAGACTTTAGGTTCGGCAAGGATATCCTCCGTTTTTGCAACAGGAACGACTGTTTCTTCAGTATTTTTTTCTTCTCTTTGTTCCGATTGGTCTGTAGGTGTATTTTGATTATCCATATCTTTTTATTTTAGTATAAATTCCATTGTCTTTGTGAAGAGAAAGTCGAGTCCTCCTATATATAACCCGACAAGTACGCTGACTATTATAACAATTGATGTCAACCGTACCACTTCATCCTTACTTGGCCACTTGACTTGGCGAAGCTCCTCGCGCGTCTGTTGGATGAAGGTAATCGGTGACAACATAAAATCAAAACTCAAAGCGCCTGTCTGCCGCCAGGCAGGCAAATCTCAAAACTACATCTCAAAAATTAAATCTGAGCAATCTTGAAATAAAGGAAAAACATTTGAGATATGAGGTTTACGATTTGAGATCATGTTATTATACCAAAGCTGATTTGACATGTAAAGAAGGGGAGGGGTACAATACATGGGAGCGTCTAGAGGTTAGCGTCTAGCGTCTAGTTGCATTTCTGAAGAGATCTTTTAACTAAACGCTTAACGCTAGTCGCTATACGCTTTTTTTACTATGGCAAACGGAAACCAAAAAATCAGAAAAGTGGTGGTCCCCGCAGCCGGGTTTGGGACGAGGTTTTTGCCCCAAACCAAGGCGATGCCCAAGGAGATGCTGCCGATTGTCGACAAGCCTGTCATCCAGTACGTCATTGAGGAGGCTGCAGCATCAGGTATTGAAGATATTGTGATCGTTACAGGAGCCCTGAAACGGGCGATTGAGGACCATTTTGACGTCCCCAATGCCGACCTTATCAAGAATCTTGAGGCAGGCGGAAAGAAGGAACTTCTTGAGGAGACAAGGCGCATCTCAGAGCTTGCGAATTTTATCTACGTCCGCCAAAAAGGACCATACGGTAACGGGACACCTGTTTTGGCAGCAGAGCCTGTTATTGAAAAAGAGCCGTTTGCCGTCCTGTGGGGGGACGAGTTTATTTACGCTACACCGCCAAGGCTTTCTCAGATGATCCCGGTCTACGAAAAGTATGGCGGCATTATCATTTCAGGCGTCAGAATCCACGAGAAAGAAGAGCTCGTCCGGTATGGTATCGCTGATGTAGAGCTTGTCGAAGGCAATGTCTTTCGGGTAAAAGAAATTGTTGAGAAACCTGAACCGCATTTAGCACCCTCCAATCTCGCGACGCATGGAGCATATATCCTGCCACCTGCGATCTTTGATGCGCTTCGGGCAATAAAGCCCGGGCGTGGCGGGGAATTGTGGTTAGTCGATGCGATCAATAAGCTCAAAGAAGACGGGGTCCCGGTCTATGCCGTTGAGATCAAAGACGGGAAGTACTATGATACCGGCAACAAGCTTCGCTACATGGAAACAGTTGTTGATATGGCGCTAAAGCATCCTGAGATCAAAGACAAATTCCGCGAATTCCTCAAAAGATTAGACCTTTAAGCATGCGCTTGGTGAGGGCGTGTTGCGAATGATGCTGCGATTCTTGTTCTTTCTCTACGGTCATCTTTGCGCTCTGAGGCCGATAAGGGCAGAGTTTTTACAAGCCACTCTCCTACGAATCCATGTATTCCACGTGCAACAAATTCGGGATCGTTCTGTGCGCCTCCCGGTGGTTCTGGGATAACTCTATCAATTTGACGCATAGATCTTCTTCGTTCGGCTCTTGCATCATTTAGCTTGTTAAGTAAATCTCGTGCCTCCTCGTCAGTTACTTGTCGACTTTTGAGAATACGTGACTGTACTTTAAAGTGCGCCACGTAAGAGAGTGCATATTGTAAGTCTGCTGCCCAGTTCATAGGCCTACTAAATATTAAGCCGCCTCCACTTCCGTTTTGCCCAATATTTAGGCTAGCAATTGGGACGTCGAGTTCATGTGCAAGAAGGAGTACGTTTGCAAGTTCTTCAGTAATACCGCCTTTATGTGCCTCGATACTACCGTCAGCGCCAGTTGAGTCAGCAATAAAGAGGATAGGCATGTCACGTTTATTAGCGTATCGCATCATGCGCAGTGTCCAACGAAGGTCTTGTGGTCGTTGAGCAACATATTTTTTTGTGATAATCCCGTCGTCGTCTCTTACTCTTTGTGTTTCTTGAGCGATGACCATAATTGATGTTGGGTCTTCATACTCAGGAATTTTTATGGTACAAATTGCAGCCACAATTGGCGGAACTTGATCAACGGAATCTACGGTATTTTTATTTGATAATGGTACTGCATCGATAAAAATACCAGCATCTGGGCTCATATATTCAGTGGCGGTAGGTCGATACGGATGATAAAGAATTGCTAACCGTTCTTCATTCGTTAAGGTTCTTTGTGTACTTACCTCTTGTGACGATCTACGTAAAGGAGAGATAGATTTGCTGAATAGTTGACGAACTACAGTTCTATATTTATGCTCTGGTGGTCTATCGTACCTGATACTTGGAACAAGAGACGTGAAGGAGCCTGTGTGATCTGTAGGGACAAATAGCGAAGGGTCTTTTACCGCATTTGACCCAGGCAGTCGGTAAAGTAGATGCATGGTGTGTTCACGAGCCTCATCAAGATTATCGAATACAATATCAATGGTTCTTCCCTCAATAAGATGCTCCATAACACCAAGGGTTCCCTCTGGTAGTTGTGTTCTATCTTCAAGACCGACTGTTTCAGCTACCATATCAGGACCTGTCAATCCAATCAAGCTTCCGTTTACAGCACCTTTTACATCACTAAACTCTGATATGCTTGCTTTTACTCCGCCGAGATTAGGTCCGTAGTCGATATTGACGAATGTTGGGATATTGTGTTTATTTTCTGCATACGCAGATGCTGCAAAGTCCATCTGTATCAAAGCCAGCATTCCTTCATGTTGTCTTGCACCACTTGAATTACTGATCATTACAGCAGGTAAGTGATCACGTGCGGCGATTTCGAAAAACTTCACGACGCTATGGCCTTCTTCAACGCCCATTGACCCTTTTTGTTTGCTAAAATCCCAAAAACCGAGCGCAAATCGTACACCACGATCCTCAAAGATTCCAAAGCGAAATACAGATGCGTCAGGATTTTCTTCTTGGAATTTTGTAATATCTTCGCGATAGTTTCTTTGAATGCCATCTTTTTCATATGTAAGGTTTTGGGGGAGTTCGTCTGGAACTAAGTCAACAGGTTTTGTGTATTCAGCAAATACACCATTACCAAGAAAGCTCTCGACCTTGCTCAGGCGTTCGCGTTGATGTTTTTTCCAAGCAGATTCAATAAATGTTGTTGTAATTTTTCCTTCGCGAAACTCATTGGTACTGATTAACCATAAAAGAAATTCTCGGTTCGTTGAGACACCCGTTATGGTTAATTGTTTTAATGCGTTTCCTATATTTGCAATTGCTTGCTCACGGTTATCGCCACTTGCGATAAGTTTTAGGAGCGTTTTGTCATATGTGGCTGGAATAGTATCTCCCTGCTGGTATGCAAGATCAAATCGGACCCCGGGTACGTCTTCGCCGATTGCAAGCACCTGAATTTTTCCTGAGTCCTGAGCAAAATCTTTCTCGGGTAGTTCTGCATATATTCTTGCTTCAATAACATGATTTTCTCTTTCTTTCACTGTCGGGAGCGATCTTCCTTCCTCAATAGCAAACTGGAGTTCGATGAGGTCAAGACCCGTTCGTTCTTCAGTAACAGGATGCTCAACTTGGATACGAGGATTTACCTCAAGGAAATAGTGCTTATTGGTTTTACTGTCGTAGAGAAACTCCCATGTTCCTAGGCCTTGGTACTTTACATGTTTTGCCATCTTTATAGCATCG
>JAUYMJ010000016.1 GCA_030698775.1 bacterium | reverse complement strand
CATAGATGGCAACCGAGTAAACCTTATCAACTAACTCTTTCATGTCTGTGTCCAAACCGTACCTTCTTGGGTCTTGAGCTTTGGCGAAACATTTATAATAGGTTGTCCCTGGATCACCAGCGTCTGCAACGCAATCACTTCCACTCGCACCACTCACCTCAGGCACACCATCTGAGAAAAGAATAGTCACATATTGATATCCGGGACGTTTCTGCTTTTCAGCCCGAATTTTGTCAAGCGCAAGCTCAAATCCCGATCGCATATAAGTACCACCATAATCTCCAGGAGTAAGGTTGTTAATCGCATTCACAACTCGGGTCGGGTCTGAGACATATCGAACAAATGGCAACCTCTCGTCCGCACCGTCTGAAAAACTTGCTGGGCTGCCAAAGACATGAATAGCGATTCGTACATTCCCAAACAGTGACTGCCGAAATGCCTGAAGCGCATCCCGTAAGGCCTTTGCTTTTCCGTTATTTACCATTGAATGAGAAAGATCAACGAGAAGATCAATTGAGGTAGTATTTATACATGCGTTAACTGGTGTCGGGGTTGGTGTAAGCGTCCTCGAAGGTGTAGGGGTCCTGGTCGGCCTTGGTGTCAGAGTTGGCGTTCCGGGACCTGTCGTTGGTGGTGGTGGCTCCTCAGTGGGTGTTGGTGTCTCAGTTGGCGTCGGGCCTCCTGGCGTCGGTGTTTCTTCGCCTGGAAAGGGTGTTGGAGTTTCTGTCAATTTAATGCCGATATTGACAAGCTGCAGTGTATCTTTATCCGTTGTGACATTCGCATCATCAATCTGCACATGCTGTGCGTCCTCTGGATTTGGATCAAGGGTCGGGAATAATCCTCCCGAGATGAAATAACTCGCACCAGCAACAAGCCCGATAATGCCGAGGACGTAAAGCCCACCGGTCCCGGCAAAGTTTCTCTGCAGAAGCTTCTTCGTTTTTTTCTCAATCAACTGTCTGTATTTTCGTTTCATGTACCAACTGTTACCAAAAGGTCACCTGTCTCTCCAACTGTCAGTGATGCTTTCGATCCTCTCACGAGTTTATCCTCTAACTTCATTTTTGCAATCACGTCTTCAACCCTGTTTTGGATATACCGTTTGAGTGGCCGAGCGCCAAACTGCGGATCATACCCTTCATCGGCAATTTTTTTTACCACATCTTCAGAATACACTAAATTGATATCTTGTTCCCTCATTGTTTCCACAAGCTTTTGTAATAACAGCTTCACGATCTGACCGACTTCATCTCTCCCTAAAGGCGTAAAGGTAATAACCTCATCGAACCTGTTGAGCAGTTCTGGTTTGAAAATGTGTTGTTCCTGGAGATATTCGATAAGTTCCTGGTGGAAGGATTTGTCAACTTTTTTTCCCGAAGCGACGCTCTCACGAATGTACTCTGATGCTGCGTTTGAGGTGGCGATAATAATAGTATTATCAAACGACACGGTCCTCCCCTTGTTATCGGTAAGCCTTCCTTCCTCAAGCACTTGAAGAAACAGGTCCAGAATACGCGGATTTGCCTTTTCAAACTCGTCAAGGAGAACCAGCGAATACGGGTTGTCGTGGATTTTATCGGTCAACTCACCCCGCTCCGAACCTTCACCGGGTGCTGCACCGAGGAGACGTTTTATTCCCTCTTCATCTGCATACTCACTCATATCAAGGCGTACCATATGGGCCTCTCCACGAAAGTAAATATCGGCCAGTGCTTTCGCTGTTTCTGTTTTTCCAACACCTGTCGGTCCTAAGAAAAGGAAAGAAATCGGCTTGTTACCTTCGGACAAACCGCTCCGAACCCTCCGCATCGCCTCTGCAATCGCACCAACTGCTGTAACCTGGTTAACGACCCTTTTATGCAGGCTCTCCTCAAGATGCAGAAGTAATTCTTTTTCTACGGAACCTGGTACCCCAACGCTTATATGTGTCTTTTGCTGGATTTGCGTTGTGATATCGGAGGAAATGATGAGTTGGTTTCTCCCGCGCACACTCAAAACGGCATTCGCCGTATCAGAAAGCAGCGTAATTGCACTTCCGGGCACTGATTCATCGGGTAAATACACATGTGCTAATGTAGCTGCTTCCGATAACGCTTTGTACGAAAGGATACACCGATACTTACTTTCTATTTCAGGCGCTTTTTCAAGAAGCATTCCCACAAGGGTTTTATTATCCGGCGGTTCAATAGTCAGCACATTAAACGATCCGACAATGGGATTTTTCTCAAGATACGTTTTAAAGTTCCCCACCGACATCGTCGCAATGATTGGTAGTCTGCCCGAACGAAGATGGGGAAGGATCACTCCCGAGATATCAAGATGCAAATCACTTGATCCGACAACGTGCTGAAATTCCGGTATATACAAAAATACGTCACCAGCGTGTGAAACCTCATCAATAATCGAACCCAAGCGTGCCTGAAGCGTCCCCTGGTCGCTAGCACCTGCCAAAAGATTACTTGTCAGAAGTTCAAGCAATCGTTTATGGTTTAAACCAGTTGGCAATACTCCCCGAAAACTATCATGAACGAGTGCAGTCAAAAGCGTCTCCCTCCCGACTCCCGACTCACCGATGAGGAGCACATTATTATTTTCCTGTTTTGAGAGTGCCTCAACAAGCTGCTTATACTCTCCCTCCCTACCAAAAAGCAGTCTTGGCCGTGAAAGTGCACTCCACGTCCAGTCCGTGGTGAATAGTTTTGTCAGAGGCGTCCACCCTGTCACAAGTGCCTCCCCAAACCCCTCTCCGTCAAACTGAAGGGTAAAACTGTGAGGATACTCTTTCTCATCATTGTGGGTTCTGACAAACCGCAAATATGTCAAGAGTTCTTCCGGTTTCACTTCTTTTGCAAAAAGCATCTTTGTTTCTCCTTCGGTGAGGAGAAGATACGAGCAAAGAAGGTCAAGCCTGGTTATGTACACGCCTCCTGTTTGTGAAGCAACCTCCTTGGCATTCATCAACACCTGCTCTTTCTCAACTGAAAGAATATTTATATTCTTTGTCACTGCGCCGAGTCGTGCCAAAAATGTCAAGACATCGTTCTCCCGAAGCAATAAACGAATCATGTGGCCAGTAGTAGGCGCAGTAAGATATTTCTCAAGTGCTGTTTTTGTACAGGAAAGTTTGGCATCCGTGCTATTTTCTTTTATTTTCTTTGCAGGCCTGAAAGAAGCGATATGAAAATGGTAAAAAATTTCACTCATCACGAAGAAACCGAGAAAGAAAAGAGGAAACTTCGGAAAGTTTCCGACTCTCAAATCAGCAATGCAAAGAAGCAACAACAGCGCAAATATGAGCAAGCGAATAGTTCGGAGCAGGGCACTTTTGTAAAGAAGGTCAAGATGTGCAAGCGCTATCATATACTCAGACAAAAAGAATCAAAATCGTTATAAACGGCAGGCTGAGAAACGCGAGCATAAACATCACCTCAAGAAGGAGTAGTACCAGAAAAACGAACAGGTCGACAGCGATAATACACGTCTTCACGACGATGCCCATTCCGATTGAGAATCCAACAAGCCCTTCGCGGTACTCATTTTTCAGCGGACGAAAAAAGGTTTTCACCAGAAGAGGAAGTGAGACAAGCTGGAAAAACGCATGATTGACCGATGCAAAAAAATGCGTCAACCCCAATAGTGCATCAATAAACCAAAATCTCAAAAATACCCCAGGCAGGGAAAGGTATTGCATATACTCAATTTCCAATGTCCAATATCAAATGTCCAATGTCAAATGGAAAGCACATCGATTCCACAACAAACACGCTGAAACAAATCAGCACGATCTATGTCCAGTATAGAAGGTTTTTTGGGAAAAATACAAATGACCAAGACATTGTTAGATTGCTAAATTGTTCTATTGTTTACTCTTCGAGCGAGCCACGCGAGTCGAGAAGCTTATTGAGTGAAAGAGATTGTCTCTCCAAGTTCTGCAAGAGGTGCAGAAACCGTCAGTGTCCCATCGGAATTCTTAACTATTTCGTAGTAGGTATTATATGCTTTAGAGCAATCTTTTATTCCTGATCCTGCATCCCTAGATGGGTCTATTGTTAGAGTCGCTTCATATTTGGGAACTACATAGGAGCAGATATTTGCTCCTGATGAACTAATATATTGCCTTGTACCCGTTATAACAGGCGGCAGTATTTCATCATTATCGGCAGCATATCCTTTTATTGCCGTTAAGATTGACCTTGCATATGTCCTACGAATAAGGTTCCTATTCTTCGAACCGATATCAACGGCTGATGGTGAAATCGTCATTTGATTTTGATCCACAAATGTGAACGTTTTGAGGATTTGTTGAAACATATCAATATCCTCCATGCTTAACGGTTTCTCAATGGTCTCCAGTACAAACTTGTAGATGACAGCATCTTTCTTAATCCATCCTTCATATGTCCAGAGATCCGGACCTGTAGGTGCAAGTGTTACCGTTGGGGCTATGGTAGGAGGAAATCGTTGATAGAGATACACTTTGGTTTCTCCAAGCAGTATTGTTCCTATCGCCTCGCCCTGTGCAAGCGAGGTGTAAAAATTTTCTTCTGCACCGTCGCTTGAAACGATAATGTTAATCGATACACCTCTAGGAATTGGAACTCGAATGACACCATCCTTGTTTTTTTCTTCTTCTTGCTCATAGAGCGTAATATTTTCCTGATAGTTTCCCGTATCGTAATCTTGTTCGGTAGAATACTTAAATCGATTGACTGGATAACGAAACATAAAGCTTTTTTTACCATCCGTGTATGTTTCCCATTTTGCATTCGGGGCAACTTTCTGAGAAGGAGATTGTGGCGTTGGAGAGGATGAAGTATTTTCTGCCAGCTTTTTGTTCTGGCTCAACCCCTGATAATATATACCTCCGAAAAATGCCCCTACGACGATGAGGATAAAGAGTGCCAGGAAAACAAACGGTATTCTATGTCGCTTTTTCGAAAAAGGCTGTTCATGTGGAACTTCAGAAACGGGGACTTCGGTTTGTTTGCTGAGGTTTTGTATTGACGGATCCATGCGGAATTTATGCTGCTGCCTGGTCCTGAGCATTCGGCACTGTGGAATTCATCCCGTCAACAACGCCAGGCTGCTGGGTTTGGGTAGACGTCGCAAATGTCGGTGATGCAACTTGATTTTGGTTTTGCATCTGATTGTCTGTGGGCAGAGGCATCCCGATGCCGGTCGAAGATCCTGGAAGGGCCGAAGGTGCTGGAGGCATCGAAGATCCCTGTGGGGCCGGAGGAACCGACGGTGCCGGGGAACCCGAAGGCGCCGGCGGAGTTGAAGGCATTTGTGTCGGCGCTACAGTTCCAAAACTATCAGGGTTATTGGTTGAGAAGCTCGCCCCTGTCGTTTGATCGCCTGAGGGGGTAGCGATGTGGGAAAAGTCATCATCATTTCCCTGTGGCTCCGAAGGGGTGGCCTGTGTTGGCTTTTGCTCCTCACTCACCTCGGCCTTTTGTCCTCCTTTTGTAAAAGTAAAGTCCTGTTTGGCATCATCATAATCGACAAGAATCGTATCCCCTGAAACAAATGTTTTGCCGATGATATGCAGTGCGATAGGGTTCTCAATGGCTGTCTGAATGAGCCGTCTTAATGGCCTTGCTCCGTAGACGGGGTCATATCCGTCTTTTGCCAGTTCGGCAACTGCTTTATCCGAAACCTGAAGTGTGAATCCCTGCTCTTTCAAAAGCTTCCCCGTCTTGCCAACGCCAAGTTTTGCAATTTCCTGCATATACTGGGGGAGAAGCGGCTTGAACACAACTATTTCATCAAAGCGGTTGAGGAGTTCGGGACGGAAGAACTTGTGCAGCTCATCAGAAAGCATGCCGGTGAGCTCTGCAAACTGTGCAGCCTGCTGCTCGGGGGTAGTTGCCGTCTGGCTGCTCAATTTTTGCTGGATGAGTGTGCTGCCGATATTTGAGGTTGCGATAATAATCGTATTCTTAAATGAAATAGTATTTCCTTTATTATCCGTAAGCCTTCCGTCTTCAAGAAGCTGAAGAAGAATATTAAAGACATCGGGATGTGCTTTCTCGACCTCGTCTAAAAGCACAATTGAGTAAGGTTTTATCCTCACCGCTTCCGTGAGCTGGCCGCCCTCCTCATACCCGACGTATCCCGGGGGTGCACCAATGAGCTTGGCAACCTCATGCTTCTCCATATACTCGCTCATATCCAGGCGTATCAACGCATCCTCCCTGCCGAAGAGGATCTCGGCCAAGGTTTTGGCAAGTTCTGTTTTTCCAACACCTGTCGGACCCAAGAACACAAATGATGCGATTGGACGGTTTGCAGGGGCCAAACCGATGCGGCCTCTCCGTACTGCCTCTGCAACAGAAGCAACTGCTTCCTCCTGATCAACCAGCCGCTGATGGATACGCTCTTCTAATTTGAGGAGTTTCTGTCCCTCATCTTCTGTGAGTTTGGTAATTGGGATCCCTGTCCAGCTGCTCACGACCCTCTCAATGTCTGATTTCTTGACTTCAGTATCAGCCCGCTTCCCTGCCTCATGCTCAAGTTTTACCTCAGCCGCGGCTTCATCCAACAAGTCAACAGCCTTGTCTGGCAAATATCGCTCGCCAATATATTTTTTGGAAAGTTTTACCGCATCCTTGAGGGTATCGTCCGAGTACGTCACCTTGTGGAATTTCTCGTACTTCGGGCGTAGCACCTGCAGCATCGCAAATGCTTTCTCCTCATCCGGCTCTTCGGCGACGATCTGCTGGAAACGCCTTTGGAATGCTTTGTCTTTCTCAAAATGTTTTCGGTACTCTGCTGTTGTTGTCGTACCGATAATCTGCAGTTGTCCTCTTGCAAGGTAGGGTTTTATGATATTTGATGCATCCATCGTCCCTTCCATCTCGCCTGCACCTATAACTGTATGAATCTCATCGATAAAAAGAATAATTTTCCCGTTTGACGCAGTACATTCCTGGATAACTCCTTTGAGGCGCTCCTCAAATTCTCCCCTGTGACTTGCTCCTGCAACAAGTGCTGCCAGATCAAGCTGAATGATACGCCTATCTTTTAATGCTGAGGGGATAGAACCGTCTGCTATTTTCTGCGCCAACCCCTCAACGATCGCCGTTTTTCCAACCCCCGCTTCCCCTATAATGATCGGATTATTTTTTGTCCTTCGGAGGAGGATATGGATAAGCCTTTCAATCTCAGCATCCCTCCCGGCAATCGGGTCAAGCTCTCCTTTCTTCGCCATCTCTGTCAAATCGACGCCATACCTCTCAACAATTGATTTCTTCGCCATCATAAACTGCGGGTCTTTGGCGAGTTTCTCCTCAAGCTGTTCTCTTTGGATCCCGCTGTCTTTGAGCATTTGGGCAGCTTTTGTGTGTGATGATGCGATAGTAAGTAGCAGGTCTTCCGGAGTGACAAAACTGACCCCTCTTCCTTTCGCGTGGGCGAAGCTTGCCTCAAAAATTTCTTTCGCCTCCTGGCTTAAGGTCGGTTGCCCTGAAAACGCAACAGAACCCAAGGGTTCGTTTTTCTGGATCTCCCGGGAGAGTTTTGCAGGATCTACAGACAACTGCTCAAAGAGTTTAAAAATTTCTTCATCGTACAAAAGGCCGAAGAGAAGAAGGTCTGCAGCAACAGCTTGCTGTTTTGTACGTTTGGCTTCATCTGTTGCGTGACGGAGGACTTGGCTTGCACGACTGTCAAGATGTGATAGCGCTGACAAATCTTGGCGAAGTGCCGGGTCCATCTTTGATCCGACAACTTCCGCCTGCTGTGTTGGTGAGGAAGAAGAAGGAGTATCCTGAACCGGTTTCGGCGTTGTCTGCTGTGCGCCGGAAGCCTGATTAGTACTACCCCGTTTTTGATTAAATAAATTACCTAACATACTGGCAGATTGATGCTCTTATTACTATTTCATACCTTAGAAAAAAAGTAAACCAGCAACCCATTCCCGAAACATTCTTCAATCTCTCGTCATCATCTCTTCCGCAGTCGCAGACTTGGACGCTTTATCATCTTTCTGGTTTGTTAGAAATACCTTCTCCCCGCCATCATCCATACTCTCTGCAACAGTTTTTGCTGCCTCCATCTTCGCTTTCAAGTACGAAACGATTTCAGACAGCGAAAATCCTCCAATCATAAGAAATGGCAGGATATTTGCAACATGGAGCATGCCCTCATTCCGCTTTGCGACATCTTGTGACAAGAGGAGATCAATTGTCTCCTGAATAGCTTCAATTTCTTCTGCGAGCCAATCGTTTCGCGTGATTTTCTCGCCAGTAAGTGACATCGGGACAGGAAGCTGTCTGAAACTTTCTGTCCACATCGAACGAACAGCCTCATAATCATCCAGGCTTACTTCCTGAATCCTGTTTTCAGTAGGCAAGACGAGCGAATCTCCACCACGGCCTGACCTTTCGTTCTTCTGGATAATTGCAAGGAGTCTCGCTGCTGCCGGATCTTTGTTTTTTTCAGCTTTCGATAATTCCTTCTCGATTGCCTCAATGTTCTCAGCGAGCGTGCTTGGTTTCATAAGTGCAAAAATACTTTGGGCGAACGTATTCACCTTCTCCTTCTCCTCAGTTAATTTTTCAAGCAGAATCGAGACAATTGCCGCAAGATCGCCCTCTCCCAACTGTTTTGTTGCAAATCCTTGCGAGAGGGAAAGGAGCAGGATAGCTGTCTGGTCTCCATGATTTTTTGCAGTCATCAATTCTTGGCTAAGTTTCTGGAATGTCACCTGTTCCGGTCCGGGCGAAATCGAACTTGGATCTGACACTGCCGAAAGGACTTCAACGAGCTTCCCCGCCCTCATCCGCAGGCTTTGCGCCTTTACAAGCTCCATCATGTCACTTGCACGTACATTCCCATTCTCCCTCTCCCTCTTAAGAAGTGAGTAAAGTGAGAAGACTGTTTGATTTTCCTGATCTACCGAAATATTCTGGCCTGAAATATCCCGGGTCGTCTTCTCAATTGTTTTCGCAATAGGGTTTGCATGTTGGCTCTCAAGTGCTATATCTTTCGCCAGCGTTTCATACATCGCGCGCTCCTTCTCGTCTGTAAGGAAAGAAGGGTTGATCATATCGTGCAGTATACTCCGAAGAATCAGTGTCTCCCCAAATTGTACCGCTTCTTTTTCTATAAATGTCCTTACCCACTTCGCAGTGTCTGATTCATCATGCTCCAGAAGATCCTTGATTTTCCTCGCCTCCGAAAGGTCGTCTCCCTGTGTCTTTGACCTCTCCGCTGCAGTCAAAAGCGACATGGCAACAGCACTATCCTTCTTTGCCTCCTCTTCGAGTTTTTTGCGGACCTTCAGATAGATTTCTTTCTCCTGCACCAAAGGGATCTTCTCAGGATCTGAAATATTCCTCAGGAACTGCATTATGGCAAACATTGTCTCCGAATCATCCCGTAACACACCAAGGAATGCTTTCGCAACAGCTGAGCCTTTCTCTTCCTCTTTATTGAGATTTTCCTCAAATGCTTCAAATACTTTCCCGTCTGTCTGCTTTCCGGGGTCTTTAATCGCATCGGAAAGGAGCGAGGCGAGAGGATCACCTTTTTCCTTCTCTGTCTCTATCACTTTTCTTAGCGAAAGGAAGGCGTTTCTCGTATCTTCATCTTTTATCCTTTCAGGATTGGCCAGATGTCGTATTGCATCGTAGATGTGAAGGAAAAATGTCTCTTTCGTTGCCTGGTTTTCTGCGATACGGATAATCTCATTTGCAAGACGGTCACCGTTTTCCTGCGAAGCCATCAATTTTTCCCACGCCATGACACTGAGTGAAACTTTATCTACCCTCGTCAGATTCTTTGTCGAGAGGGCATGGGAGACAGAGAGAATTTCATGGGCAAGAGTATTTCCGCTGGCTTCTTCTTTCTCCAGACGGTTTCGAATATTCTTGTACCCTTCCTGGTCGCTGACGACAGCCAGTGTACTTGGATTATCGATGTAGGATAATATCTGGCTTAACGACCTTATCTCATGACGGGTCGTCTCATCAGCTTTTTGCAACACAAGCGCGGCAAGATTATTGCCTTCATTTCTCGCGACCTCCAACTCGTTACGAAGCGTGACTATTTCCGCTTGCTCTTTTGTAGAAAACGGCCGGGAAAGAATCGAGAAAAGGTGTGACAGTCTCTCCCGGGTATTTTCTTTTTCCGGTTGTGCGAATGACGTCGCAAGTGCCGGAAGTGACGTCTGCAGTGAGGCTGCGAACGGATCTTGTGACTTTACCAAAGACTCCATAAACGATGCAATGTTTGTCAGGTCTTGTGTCGCTTTGAGCCCGACTATTTCTTTCGCAAGTGTATTCCCTTCCTCTGCCTTCTTCTGAACCTCATTTTGCAGTGAAAGGATACTTTGTGACAACGAGGTTTTCTTCCCGGACTGCGCCGAAGTAAGTAAGTAAAGTCCGACGAGTCCGTCACGGGATTTTTTGATCTCGGATTCAGGAATTTTTTGAACTTGTGCAAGAAGAGATGTTGCGAGCTGATTCCCATCAGAGCTTGCGGCAAGAAGCTTGTTATGAAGCGTAAGGCCGGTACTCACTGACTGAATCGCCCCTTTTTCCAACGTCTCAAGCACCACTTTTGCAAACGAGTCGCCATTACCACTCAGAAAATGCATTGTCTCCGAGAGTTTCTCAAAAAGTTCCCTCTCCCTTTTGTCTGTGAGGGCAGCCGGGTTCTTCAGCTTCGTAAGAATTGAGGAGAGGCGCAAAGCACCTGCAAACGACTCCTCAACTGATAACCGGTCAACAATCGACCCTGCGGAAACGATCGCCGAGGCGACATCGTTTCCTTTTTCTCCCTCAGTGATCAGTGCTTTGTGAATATCCGCATATCGTGCTTTTTCCGTTGTATCTCCGACAGTAGATGGATTACCGATCATCTTGAGCGTATCCTGTATTTTCTGAACTTCTTGTGACCGTTTCGTATCATGGGATAAAAGCGCCTCGTCAAATGAAGCTACCGTTCGTATGCTTGGAATACTGATATTTGCCAGCCGAAGCATTTGTTCGTTTGCCTGGCCCTTACTCACTCGCAGCTTTGGGGCAACAGTGGCGACAACCTCTGGCTGCTCCGGTTCTTCAAGCGAGACGGTGGGAAGTGGTACGGCGGTTGATTGTACTGTTTGGTTTTTCATTGTCTGTGTCGTCGCCGCTTTCTGCGTGACCGAAAGTGTTGTATCCTCTTCGGTGGTTTGTTTTTCTATCTGAGATAACACTTCTTTCCCTGCTTCCTGTTTTGCCTTCAGGTACGCGACGATTTCGGATGTTGAGAAGCCTCCGATCAAAAGGAAGGGGAGAATATCGGAGACTTTTTGCATCCCTTCCTCAATTTTTTCTTCGTCTTGTGAGGTCAACAGATCGATAGTTTTTGTGATTTCATCAATATCGCTTTGTATCATTTGCTTCTTTCCCGAAAGATCGTTTGCGCTTTGTACATCTTTGCTCTGGTAGTTTTCCGTCCACATCTTCTTCACTGCCTCATAGTCGTCAAGACTTACCTCCTGAATTCTGTTGGTTGCTGGAAGCGATGCGGATATTCCGGTTTCTGCTGTTTTTGGAACGAGCATGTCAGCAAGAATGGTCGCAAGCGGATTACCTTTTTCTTTTTCGGCTGCGATTTCCGTCTGCAGCGAGGCGAGCTGCTGCTTTTGCCTCTCAGCTGAGGTTTCTTTTGCGATTGCGAGAAGCTTTGTGGCAAGGGGATTTCCCGTATCACGTGCTTTCTCAAGTTCCGATTGCACCTGTCCCACTTCTTTTGTACTCTCAAGGCTGAGAAGGCCAGGAAGTAAGGATGCAATATCTGCTGCGAGCGGATTGTTGCGCTGCTTCTCGTTCAAGACCTGCTCTTTTATTGTCTGGAGAATTTCGCTTTTTTCCTCAGTTGATGTCGCCGAAGACAGCTTCTCGATACCAGAGGTGAGGTATGCGGCAAATGTATTTTGCGTCTTTTCCTCTTTAAGGAGCGTTTCTCTTATCTTCTCAAAGCGTTCCCTCTCTGTCGTCTTTTCGACTCTTTCGGGGTGGAGGATGTTACTAAGGCTCACGCTCGTCCGTTCAACGTTCTCAAGCTTCTCAAGCATCGAGAGGACGGTCTGGGCGAGTGTGTTACCTTTTTCACTCTCTTTCTTAAGCGTCTCCTTCAGATCCGTAACTGATTCCTTTACCCGCTCAGGAATCTGTTGTGGATTTGCAACAGCCTGGGCGAGTGACTGCAGCGATGCCCTTGAAGACTGAATGACCGAATCAATCATCGAAAGCATCGTCGTCGCAAGTGTTGTGCTCGTTTGTTTGCTTTCTTTAGTGAGCGTTTCTCTCATCGCCTCAAGCAGCTGTGTTTTTTCCTGTGTCGAAGTTGCGCTTGAATATTTCTCAATTTGCGAAAGCAGTGTTGTCGAAAGAACACTCTCTTTCTGTGTAGCCACTGCCTCCCTCATAGACGAAAGCACCTTCGTCGCTTCTTCACTTGAAGTTGTGGCTGATAACTTCGTAAGTGATGAGAGGAGTGTTGTAGCGACGCTGCTCTCTTTCTCCTTCTCTGTCTCTTTAATGAGCCGCTCACGAATCTCAACGTACTTCTCACGCTCTTTTGTCGACTGTACCTGCACCGGGTTTGCTAAGTTATTCATCACGTTCTGGATATTAGTGATATTTTGGACCGTCGAAACAGTCTGATTTGCAATCGACTGTGCGGCTTTAAGCATATTCGTCGCAAGCTGATTGCCCTTGAGACTTTCCTGCGTCAGCTTCTCCCGGATTTCTGAGTAACGTTGCCGGTCTGTGAGGACTTGCACCGTTTGGGGCGTTGCAATATTCCTGAGAGACTCCTTAATCCGCTCGATTTCTTTCTGCTTCTCCGTATCGGTTCTTACCCTGGTTGCATCGAACCGTGCAATGTCACGCATTGTCGGGATAGCAATATTTGTCGTTTTCTCAACGACCTCCTTCTGTGCCAGGGAGAGGGGACGGGCAATGAGTGTTTGCTGCTGCTTCTGAGTCTGAATCTGAGTCACTCTGGGGATTTCTTTTGCAAGACCTGTCGTCGTGGGTGCTCTGGGGATGGCAAAATCACGAAGGAAGGGGAGAGCCCGTGCAACTCCTGTTGAGATAGGGGACGGGGGAGGCGTTCCGCCACTTGGTGCGGGCGGGCGGGAAATAAAATTCATCAACTGCTTGGCAAATGCGTTCTGGTTGACATTTACATTTGACAGGTAATCTAAGAAAATCTGAAGCAATACAAACGGAAACAAAATAACCATCCACAGCATCAGAAGTGCTACCATATAGAGCCCGAATGTGTCCGGTAGATTGACCGTATTGGCAACACCTACTTTCTGAAGCGGGCCTCCGAGAAGAATACTCACAGCTGTCGGGAAAATTACCCCTTTTCCTGCGTCATTGAAATTAAACAGCAGAGGAATCCCTGCCTTCCATAATGAGACAAGACCTGCGAGGAAAATAGCAAAGAGGGGAGCATAGAGAAGCCAACGGAAAAATTCCCCCAACCATATCTTTGCCGTGTTTCTGAGCGGGTAGAAGAAAAGGAGGAGCGGGAAAAAAGGTGAGATCATGATGAAAAACCAAAGTATGATTTTTCGGATAAGGAGAATGGTGACCATCGCGTAGTAGGTAAACGATGTCATTTTGACAAGGATGAGGGAGATCGTTGCCGATTCTACATTTTGCTCACCAACTGCGCGTAATCCGACAAACGGCTGATATTGCCACCCGACGTAGAGAAGGTCTTTTTGTGAGATCGGGACACCACCCGGACGGATAAAAAATCCCTGGAAGACATCAACGACCTGAAACAGCAATTCGACAAACGCAAACGAGAACGTGACCAGGATGACAATTCCCAAAAACCTCGGGATAAACTTGCGAAGCGTGACGCTTCTTCCACGCGTGATTATCAGTACAAATGCTCCGACAATAACAACAAGAATGAGAAGCGAGTAGACGATATTGCGAAGCGTAATCCAAAAAGGGATCAGGGGATTTGACCGTCCGGGTTGGACATACGACCAGTCATAATTTTGAATCGCCCAGTCCAGAACCAGCCCTGCCCTCGCAGCGTTTTTCCCGATACTGGTCACCTCAGGGTCAATAATCCAGTCTGAGGGTAAATCGGCGGGGGATGCAGGGTTTTGCTGGATAGATGAAGGCGTTGTCGGCGTAGGTGTAAACGAAGGGGTGATCGTTGGTGTCGCAGTTTGCGCACTCGCCTGAAAGAAAAAAGAGCCAAAAGAAGAAAAAACAAACTGTATCGTCAGTACAGCAATAAAAAAACGAATCATTGTGGGCAGGAACCGTTTCATAAAAAAATATCCAATGTCAAATATCAAATGACAAATGCCAAATCAAAATTATTGTATATGGACACTTGATATTGGTAATATTTGACATTTCTACGAGAACCCGGGTATATGCAACACATCAACAAAGACAATCTGGATAAAGATAAAACCGAAAATCGCAAGCAATAATCCGGCCAGTGAGTAATAGATATAACTTCTACCTTTGTTTAGCTCATCAGGATTCCCCCTCGAAACCATGATCAGATACCCTCCGTACATGAGGAAAAGGAGGGCAACAGCACCCACGAGACTTAAACCGACACCATAAAAACGGGTGACAAATCCCACCGGATCGGTCGGGACACAGAAAGCACCACTAATCGTCGCCTCGTTTGGGGCGCAACTAACCATACTACCAAAGTAGCAGAGAATGGGAGGTAATACAATAATTATTTAAGAAGGGAGGGGAATTCTTGAGCGATTACAGCCAGCTCTTTTTCTTCTGACTTTCATTATCAAATTCCTGTAACAATTCTTTTTGCCGTTTCGTGAGGCTTTTTGGCACGGTCACTTTCATTCTGGCATACTGGTCTCCCCTTCCTGTTCCGCGCACGTGGGGAACACCCCGTCCCTGCAGGCGAAATACGGCATTCGGCTGAGTACCGGACGGTATACGAAGCGTTATTTCTCCATCAATAGTCCTGACCTTTATTTCTCCCCCAATCGCAGCGAGCGAAAATGGGATTTCCTGCTCGGTCACAAGGTCATATCCCTCACGCTGAAAGTAAGGGTCTCCAGCCACATCGATAACGATATCATACTCGCCAAACCGCACACGGGATCCGTTGTCAACACCGGCCGGGATTTTAATTTTCTGTGTTTTTCTATCAATCGTGACCTCTTTCTCCGTACCATGCACCGCATCGGAGAAATTTATTCGGATAGAATACGTCGGCCGTCTCTGCCGAGCCCCGAAAGGCGACGCACCGCCAAAAAACTGCTCAAAAATTTCAAACGGGTCAGAGAATCCTCCGAAATCCCCTTGGCCGCCACTTGAGTAGGAATAGGTAAACGGACCGTACTGTCCGCTTTGCTGTCCACCTCCGAATGGACTTCCCTGCCCGAAGGGCCCTGAGCCTGCCGAAGGGTCAAACGCTGCTGCCCCGAATTGGTCATACGCCTGCCGCTTCTGCTGGTCGGAGAGTACTTCGTAGGCTTTGGTAACTTCCTTAAATTTTTCTTCCCCCTCTTTTGTTTTATTCCGGTCGGGATGGTACTGCAGCGCGAGCTTGCGGTACGCGCGTTTAATCTCCTCGCCTGACGCGGTCTTGGAAACGCCGAGTATTTCGTAATAATCTTTACTGTCTGCCATATGTGTATTATACCATTCAATCTCGTTTTGTAACTTTTTTTACTGCATCTCGTACTTTTTTTTCTACATACCATATCTCCCGTACCTTGGGTATTGCATTACTTACATACAAATCGACATTTCCTTGTTTCATCGCCACTACCGGATCTTGCTCCTCGGGATATGCAATGAGTGTCCGCAAAGGTTTTCCGTCGTGGTCATCATTGCCGACAACTGCGGAAAATACTTCGTTAACACCTTCTTCGTAAAAAAATTCTTGAGCTTCCCTGTTTGTATCTACTTGAGATAATTCAGGAAAATGGTGCATAAACCATCGAGATAACCTCCGGGCTGCGTGAGCTAAATAGTATTGGTGTGCGATATACGATGATGCATTAAAGATCTCCAACCCATGAGGTGTAGTTTCAGGATCAACTTCCTTACCGTAGGAGGCACGAATATCTGGAATCATCATCGAGTATGTTGCAAAATTTGGGTGCCCTATCGCTACATATGCACCATCATTTTTATAAAAGCGAGTAGCTTCTTCAGGTGACCCACCTATTCCTCTATGATTGTTGAGTCCAATAATTAACAAGTGCACATCATGGCCGTTCTGCCTCGTGTTTTCCTCAACTCCCGGAATAACACGAGTGCTTGTGCCAAGTGAGGCTACTCTTCTCATCGCTCGGTCAACGCCATCCGGCCGATCATGATCATTTATTAGTAGGTCTAGATCAGTATACTGTCCCGCAAATTCAGCGTAC
>JAUYMJ010000014.1 GCA_030698775.1 bacterium | reverse complement strand
TATAGCAAATCTTGACGCAAAGGATCTTATCGGAAACGTCCACGTCGTCAAAGCAGATATCAGAAATAAAAAAGCCATCCAATCTTCCTTTCATAATCAGACATATGTTGTCCATGCAGCAGCCGCACTCCCAATCCAACGGACAAAAGAGAAAATTTTTAGCGTCAACGTTACCGGTACACAAAATGTGCTTGATGTAAGTTTACAAAACAAAGTCAAACGGGTCGTTTTTATCTCAACAACTGCGGTATACGGTGTACCCAAACATCTCCCCGAAACAGAAGAGGCTCCTCTTGATCCGATCGGTTATTATGGGCAGTCAAAAGTCGAGGCAGAAAACCTGTGCTTTGCGTACGGAGAGAAAGGCTTGGAAGTCAACATCATCCGCCCAAAATCGTTTCTTGGCCCGGAACGTCTCGGAGTTTTTGAGCTCTGGTTTGAAGCGATATTTTCCGGAAGGCGGGTATTTATCCTGGGCAACGGAAACAATGCGTACCAACTCCTCGCCGTCTCAGATGTTACAAACGCCGTGCAAAAAGCCCTGGAAAGCACAGTCTCAGGTGAGATATTCAATATCGGTGCAAAAGAGTTTGGGACGTGGAGACAGGACTTAGGATACGTCATACGAGAAGCAAAATCGCACTCGAGCATTTCATCTATCCCGACGCTTCCCGCGCAAGCGGCACTCACACTTCTTGAATGGCTCAACCTTTCACCTCTCTCAGCGTGGCACTACAAAACAATGCCCGTACCGTCTTACGTTTCTACAAGAAAAGCGGAAAAGCTTTTGGGTTGGAAAGCAGAAAAATCAAATAAAGAGCTTCTCATCGAGAGCTATACATGGTATAAAGAACACCGAAGAGAAGTAATGCATAAAATCGGAAAAACACATCGGGTCGGCTGGAATTTTAAACTACTCAACCTTATTTCCCGCCTATAATGGATATGAATATTGGCTTTGATCTAGATAAAGTACTTGTGAATTATCCCCCGCTTGTCCCTGACAAAGTCATTGACAGATTGTATAAGAAAAAAACGAAAGGAGAGCTTATTTACCGTATTCCCTCAAAACCGGAACAGCTGCTTCGAAAACTTTCACATCTCCCGTTTCTGAGGCCAAAAATCAAAAAAAATGTCTCGTTTCTGAAAAGCATCGATCGTAACAAACACCGGTTATTTCTCATATCCAGTAGGTTCCGCTTCTTAAAACCTGAAACGGAAAGGCTGATGAAGCAATTAGGGTTTGACAAGATTTTTACAGAGATGTATTTCAATTTTGAAAATCGGCAACCGCATGAATTTAAAAGTGACATCATCAAAAAATTAAAACTTCATTTCTACATCGATGACGATTTCCCACTCCTCAAACACGTCGCAAAGCAAAACAAAGACACACATTTTTTCTGGCTCAGTAAACGCAAAAAGCCTGAAAAACTGACAAGAAACATTACTGCCATCCCGACACTCTCTGATATATTGCATCTCTATGAGTGGAAGTGAAATCTTTATTGTGCTCACATGGTGGTTTTGGATCCTTCTCCTGGGATGGCTCTTCTTCCCGATAGTCTCAACGCTTTTCCGTGGCTTTACCGACAAAGGGTACATTTTTGCAAAAACACTGGGCCTTATTCTTTTCTCATACGCAATCTTTTTCCTAGGAACTCTCAAAATAATTGTATTCGACAGACTTTCCCTTTTTTTCCTTCTGTTGTTGCCACTCGTCTTGTATTTCCTTTTCCTGATGAGAAAAGGAAATATGATAAAACGGCTGCAAAAATATAGGAAGGAACTATCCCCTTTCCGCCTTATTTTTCTGGTCGAAGAACTCCTGTTTCTTTCAGGACTCTTTTTTCTCTTGCATGTCCGTTCGTTCTCGCCTGATATTCACGGACTTGAGAAATTTATGGACTATGGATTTATAAACAGTATCGGACGGGCAACTTTTTTCCCTCCTAAAGATATGTGGTTTCCCCCTCTGCCTATTAACTACTATTACTTCGGTCACTTAATGACAGCGGTTTTGGTGAAACTGACCAATATCCCGTCCTCAATCGGCTATAATCTCATGCTCGCGACAATTTTTGCACTTTGCCTGACGAGCACGTTTTCACTTGCCGGAAATCTCTACGGCTTTCTCATTCAATCCAAGGAATTTATTAAGAAACGTATTCTTATCGTATCCGTCATAGCAGCACTTCTTGTGACACTCGGCGGAAACCTTCACACCATCTATACGCTTTTTACGCCCTACGAGAACGAGAGTCCGGTTCCTGTGTGGACGCTTGCTTTCTCGCCAAATACGTTCCCAAATTCCTACTGGTACCCCAACGCAACCAGATACATCCACAACACAATCCATGAATTCCCGATCTATTCATGGACAGTTGCCGATCTGCACGGACATGTCCTTGATATCCCGATCGTACTCCTGACACTTGCAATACTCTTCTCGCTTTTTCAAAGATCTTATCAGGCAAAACTTACCTCACTGTCCATATCGGTTTTCGGATTGACGAAGACATCTGTACTCTCACTCTACTCACTCGTGATCGGGTTTCTCCTTGCCGTGATGTACATGACAAACGCATGGGACGGGATTATCTATTTTCTTTTGAGTTTCTTCGTTATTCTTTTTGCTCTCAGAACCGAAATTACCCTGCACAAAAAAACATCATCTATGAGGCAAGTTTTGAAGGCTGTTGTTAAAAGCGTTCCGTTTCTTCGTCATCTCTTCTTTTCGGTGTTGGGGATTGCGCTCAGTTTTTTCCTCTTCTCGCAACCGTTCGCGAGGTTTTTTAAGCCGTTCGTTTCAGGAGTAGGGGTGCTTTGTGCCCCCAAATTTCTTACCGATATTGGTCATTTCGGGCCGCTTCTGTTCGAGACGGACCATTGTCAGCATTCACCCTGGTGGCAATTACTAATCCTTTACGGATTCTTCTACTTCTTCGTTTTCTCATTTTTTGCACTTTTGATAAAACGGTCACTTGCAAAACGGAGCGATTATTTCGTCCTTATCCTCATCCTCATGTCCACACTCCTTCTCCTCATCCCCGAGTTTATTTATGTCAAAGACATCTACCCTGCACACTATAGAGCAAATACCATGTTCAAACTCGCCTTCCAGGCATTTATGATGCTTGGGCTAAGCTGTGGTTATATCCTTGTTCGTGTGATGAGTTTCTTGAAACGGAATTTTTATACCTTTAGCGTAATAAAGAAAATCCTCGTGTTCCTCTACGGCGGGATAAGTATCGGACTTATCACACTCGTCATGATCTATCCCTACCTCGCATTTAACTCTTACTACGGCGTCTGGAACAATACGGATGGACAACCCGCAAAAACGCTCACTTTCGACGGGCTTGCCTACCTGAAGACGCTTTACCCTGAAGACTATGAACTAGTCCTGTGGATGAATGAAAACATAAAGGGACAACCTGTCATTTTGGAGGCGCAGGGCGATTCCTATACCGACTATGCGAGGATCTCGACAAATACCGGGCTTCCGACAGTGCTTGGATGGACTGTACACGAATGGCTCTGGAGGGGAAGTTACGATATACCCTCTCCCCGAATCGGCGACGTGACGACGCTTTATGAAACAGATGATCCCCGCAAGGCAAAAGATTTGCTCACACAATATGATGTCAAGTATATTGTTATCGGAGATTTAGAACGGCAGAAATACCCGAAGCTTTCGGAGGGAAAGTTTAAACAAATCGCCAAACAAATCTACCAAAACGGAAATACCCGTCTCTACCAGGTGTTCTAATTGCTTCCCGATCACACTTCTGCTATAGTTTCTTACTCCTATGACTCCGCAAAGCCTTGCCGATACCTGGTACGAACAGTTTTCCAAATACGCCGAGGATCTTTACCCCGGACGCTACACAAAAGAACTCTGTCTCGATCTTGCCGAAAAAGCATTTGAGATTAAAAAATTAGCGAAGCAGAAAGGCTCAGTCATTGTCGCACATAATTACCTCTATCCTGAATTTCATGAAATTGCCGATTTTATCGGTGATTCACTGGGGCTTAGTCTCAATGTCAAAAACAGCAATGCTACCCGTGTTGATTTTGAAAGTGTTTTTTTTATGGGTGCAACGGCGAAAATTATTAATGGCAATAAAACCCGCGTCTTTGTCCAGGACACGCCACAAGTTTTGGGCTGTTCACTTGTATTCGGGACAAGTTATGAATATCTTTCGGACTGGAAGAAAAAATATCCAGACGGTATTATGATCACATACATCAATTCCGATGCGTATACCAAATCACTTTGCGATTACGTCTCAACATCCCGCAATACCGACAAAATTATCCTTGAGGCACTTAAGAAAAATCCCGGCAAAAAAATTCTCGTCCTCCCCGATAAATTCCTGGGGCACGTGATGAAAGTTAGGGCTCTGGAATTAGCTGAAAAAGAAGGACTCGCAGTCGACCCGGACCTCATTGAAATTTATAAC
>JAUYMJ010000011.1 GCA_030698775.1 bacterium | reverse complement strand
AAATATGCGGCGATGAGGATATAGGAGACAAATGCAATATGGCTATTGTTAAAATATCGGGACATATACCAGAAAATAAAGAGAAACAGCGCATACGATACTATCATGTTTCTCACGGTAAGATGGCTTCTCAAAAACCAGAGAAAAACGACCAGCAGCGGAAGACAGACTACTATCTGCCAGATTACAAAGGGATAGTATGCAAATTTATCCTTGATGACCCCAAGTTGCAGCAACACGCTTCCCAAACCATATCCTGAAATAGGATAACTATGCGCAGTACTCCCGGATAGGTACGCTATGGTGCTCTCATAGAAGTTTTTTGGATCCCAAAGTAAAAATGGCAAAGTAACAATCACAAACGTGATGAGAAACGGCGCTAAGGATATGATCGTCTTTCTTAAAGACCTTTTCTTATAGAATACATACGCAGCGTAGAATGGAATGAACGGCCATGCCGACTGCTTCACCGCACATGCCAGACCAAGTGAGATGCCAGAGAGAAATTCTTTTTTCCAGAATAATAACGCCCATCCCACAAGCAAAAATGCATACATGAACATATCAGATCTGCCCTCAAGCGTATAAGGAAGCATCGATGGGTGGAAGGCAAGAAGCAGTAAAAAAAGCCGCTTTTTCTCTTGCTCTTTCACAAGCAGGGATGCTGTGCTTAAGACGATAAAGAAGAGAAAAAGAAGAGGCATTCGGGCATCAAAATATCCAAAAAGTATATTTGATACAAAATAGAACGGAATGGCAAAGAGAAGGTAGAACGGCTCCATCACGAAATGATAGAGAGCAGGATTCACCTCTTTCTCATCGTAGTGCCACTGCTCAAGAGGGGTACCAAAATACGTCTCTTTATACGGATTTTTTCCGTGCAACACGTATCGAATCGCCACTTCCTGTTGGATAATAATGTCGTGGATCATATAAATAGGTGCTGTCTGGTGACGGACAATGATCGCTGAAACAAAACCGCTCCCAATTACGGTAACGATCGTCAGCCAAAGGATGACAAGTTTCAATTTTTCAAAAATTAATCGTGGTAGATTTACGAGATCAAGACCGGCATAACCTATGAGAAGCAAAAAGATAAACCCGAATAGCAGATAAGGCGTCTCATCGCTCCCGATCCGATATCCCATGATGAAAGGAACAACAAGAGCGAAGAGCAAGACTGAGTCAAATTTGAGATTATTCACTATTTTTATCTTCATACCACCTCACAGTGGAATGATAGACAATACTCGGATTCACGAATGCCCACCCTTCTTTTGATAATTCTGCGGACGAGCTACTGTTTAGATCCCTTAGTCGAAATCCTGATAAATTTCCAGAGATCTCATTATGTATCTGTTTTTTCACACCCGTTGTAGATCCAAATCCTATCTTATATCCATCATCTGATATTTCTCCATTGACTTGCAAATATAGTACAAGCGGAAGGCTATTTGCCGTCGAATTATACCCGTAATCATAGACGGCAAATTTCCTTTCAGGATATACTGCAAGAAGAAGCTTTCTTTTTGCCTCCGCCTGGCGGGCTGTGTTGTTGCTCGAATTGCGTATCTCATTAATATTGAGGAGCAAACTTCCACAAATGAGTATGAGTGTAACGAGCATTCCTATACGCTTTCTCATTTTTATGAGTTGATACAGTGCCCATCCCGAAAAAAGAACAATAACTGGATGGAGGGTAGAGAGGTAGCTGTGATAGAGAGGTCCAGTATAATAACGAAGCAAAACGATCTCGACTGCAAAAAACAACAACAAAGACACGATAACTCGACTAATGGACCGTTTCCATAGGTGATATATCGTAATAATTCCCAAAAAAACAATGAGCGGGTATGAAAAATACAGGTATCCCCCAACTATCCTTGCCCATGCGTCAGGCCAGAAAACGAACGCATATGTCAACCACCGCTTAGGCAAGGCTGTTACGTATTGCCCATGGAGATAGTATTCAAGGATATTTTTACTCTCAAAAAAATTGTTGTTGATATCGAAAAGAAAAAGCGGAATAAACGGTATCAGAAAACCTATCAGGAAATAACCAACCGACCTGAATCGATTTTTCCGGATGATAAGTAATGAAGAAATGCCAAGGAAGATCAGGCCGATTGCCTGAAAATGGATATTAATTGCGTTGCCTATAAGAAACCCTAATAAACCTGCGAAGATGGGATTTTCCTTTTTTAGAAACAATACCGCTACATAGACACAATAAACTGCAACAATACCGACCATCGAAGGAGACGATAGGTTTACCGATTGGGCAACCTGCCCTACTGAGACGGAAAACAAAAGCCCAAGAAGCAAACCAAAAGTTTTTCCGGAAATTTCTTTCCCGATCAGAACCATGACAAAAACCGAAAGCACATACAAGAGATCCTGAACAATCCAAGGAGTTATTAATGCGCCGGGGGAAACAGCAACAAACAGCATGAGTAACCAGTACCACTGAGGGCCATACACGAAGGGACCGGCAGAGGCGAAGGGTCCGATCATCGGAATGGTAAACGCCCGAAGAGCCTCTCTCGCAACGATCACATCCCTCGCCTGGTCGTATGCGAGACCAAATCTGTTTGAAAAATCATAAAAACGAAGGGCCACCGAGAGCAAAAGAATAGCAAAAAGCGAAATTTCGTACCAATGCTTCCGAAAAAAGGAACGTAATACCATACTAATCTGTAAAACGATATTTTAAAAGCGTCAGAAGCGCTACGGGTCCATCCTTACTCGCAACAAGTTTTTTTCCCGCCGTGTGGTCCCTGGGATTCGTTGTAATTGGAATTTCGCAAATCCGATATCCTCTTTTTAGTATTTTTGCGGTGATTTCAGGCTCAAAATCAAAACTTTTTGCATTTAGCCTAATCTTTGTCAAAAAAGGTCTCGGCAGAAGCTTATATCCCGTTTCCATGTCTGTGACCCATTGGCCGTAGAGAACGCTTGTTGCAAAACTGAGAAGCCTATTTCCCAAATAATGCAAAAAGAAGGTAGGGGTCCTCTCATCGCGCGAGAAATTTGGAAACCGTCGCAGACGCGTTCCGAAAACGACTTCTGCCTGCTTTGTGACAATTGGCTTAAGCAGGACTGAAATATCCGAAGGGTTATACTCAAGATCAGCATCCTGAATCAGCACATACTCACCCTTTGCAGATTTAAGAGCGGTCTGTATCGCGGCGCCCTTCCCCATGTTCTCTTTATGTTCGATAACCTTCAACCGCTTTATCTTGGACTTCACTGAATTAATCTCGGACTGAGTCGCATCAGACGAACCGTCATTGACAACGATAATCTCAAACTCAGTTTCCGGAATTCGGAGGACGGAAAGTTCATGAAGCACTGTTGCTATAGTCTTCTCTTCATTAAACACAGGGACAATGATCGACACGAGCATAATCGGCTCTTAGTATATACTATTTATCTCTTCCGTTTGAAGATGTACTGGTCACCGGCATGATAGATTTCGTCATACTCAGCATCCGACTTGATTGCTTTCACGACATCCGGGACTTTTCTTGTCGGAAAAAAATCGTTTGGATTCTGCCCATCCCGTAAATCAAGCATAATATAGTCGGGTTTTACTGTTTTATACTCTCCTGTAAGCATATACACCGGTTGGTGGGTAACATGGGCACCAAGGTTATTCTGGGTCATGACAGAAGCATCGTTTGGAATCATCGAAAGCATGTTGTTTAAAAAATGAAAATCCTTCGTGTGTGAATAAAAGGCACTATTATATCCGAGTGCAAACGGGCCACGAAGAACAAACCGATAAAGGACTAATGAGACGAAAATGATGAGAATTATCAAAACGCGTACTATACGACTCGAAAAACGATTCCGTAATTTCGTAAGTGCGTACATCGAAGAGACAGAGAGAAAAACCGCAGTCACAATATTGTAATGAAGCCCAAGTCCCCACCTCGTTTCGGAAAAACGGGGAAGAAACCTGACAGCAAACTCCTCAAGAAGTAACGGCCAAAATGCAGGTGTGAGGAGAGGTAAAAATCCGAACGATAAAAAACTGAACCATAACGTATCACGTTTTCTCTGGTCGTCAAAAAAAGCAGTAAGAAGTGAAACGCCCTGGGGTAATTCAGGTTTGTAAGAATAAATTCCATGTGAGAAGAAGGGAATAACAATGAGAATTGCCAGGATTGCCCAAAGCACAGAAACGAAAGCGGTCACTCCCGCCAGTTTTCTCCATGAAGGATAGGTGATAAACACAAAAAAGCTCACACCCAATCCGATAAGGAAATTTGATTCTTTAAATAGAAGCATGACGATAAAAGAAATTAAAAATGCTCTCTTTCTCCCCGATGCAATTGACCAAAATAGTACCGCAAGCGGAAGAACCATAACGGTTACTTCATGAAAATCGGTAATAACCGCATTCTGGACACCTATAAAAAGAAAATAACAGAGCATCACCCCTGCCGAACACCATTCGTCTTTTACGATTATTCTCCCGCTCAGGTAAAGAAAGAGGCCGCTCACGGCAACTGCAGTTGCCTGGGCAATCAGGATGACTTCTTGCTTTTGCGTAACCCAGTACAACGGCGAAAGGAGGAAAATCCCCGGACTGAAATGATCGGCAAATATGAAGGTATGACCTGCAGCTAAATGGTCAATGATCGGAGGTTGCAAGCGTGAAACGCTCCAGATAGCTTGGTCAAAAATTCCAAAATCATAATAGTAAACGTCATATTGCCAATACCTATTGAGCGAAATAAGCGACCCAACAACAGCAAACAGAACACAAAGTACGATAGACAACAGTGTGCATAGTGAAATACTTTTTCGTAAAGACAAAAACATGCTAGCGGACCTCTGATGTAAATTCACTCACAACCTGACCGTCTGATAGGACAAATTGGGCACTATTGTGTCCCTTCAGACGAAGGATTTCCGGAAGTCTCATTACCGCCTGAAAAAATCCGATGAGAAAGGTACAATCTCCTTGTCGGAGGGTATTGAGGATATGGTAGGGAAGCCACAAAATATGTGCAATCAGTAGGGCAGGGTCGGTCAAGTTAAGCCATACGAAGAAAAGTTGATTCCTGTGTGCGATTGTTTGTACCGTAAAACGGGACCTGCTTCTTTTAATCGCTCCTCTCTCATGCTCATGAACGACGACACACTTTGGGTCAAAAATAATCGAGTATCCGGATTTAAGAGCACGGTACGAGAGATCGATATCCTCCCAATAAAACGGATTATATATCTCATTCATGCCCCCGAGTGTATCCCATGTCGTTTTTCGATACGCACTGCTCCCCCCACTGACCCAAAGGGTATTTTGTTTTGAGACATTACCTTTTATATGAACGAGCACTCCTCTCTTCCAGCATCCCACTCCCCTTCCGCGCATCACAATACTTCCGTCCTGCTCGACGCTTTTATCCATAAACCCGACTGCAAAACAATTAGGGTCAGAAAAATATCCAAGCGGTGAAACGAGAAAATTTTTCGTATCCTCAGGATACGCATCAGTATTGAGAAGAACAAGGATCTCCCCCGTTGCCTGACGTGCACCTTTGTTAACGGTTGAAGAAAATCCTTTATTAACAGAATTCTTTAACAGGAGGCATTTGACATGCTTACTCATTTTTTTGGAAAAAATACTCTCAATAACCGTCACCGACCGATCTGTTGAGCAGTCGTCAATGACAATTACCTCTGTAAAGTGTTGTATGGCTTCTCCATAGAGCTCGGCAGCCTCAAGAACCCTAGGAAGATTTTTATGAAGAATTTCCTCTCCGTTAAAATTCGGGACAATAAAACTCACTTTCATATGGTTATTATAATAAATGACTTCGGAAACTGAGGATATGCTCACCCCTTGGGATAAACACACCCCTAAAGAGAAAATCCGTTTGGAAGATTTTTGTCTCAATAAACCCTCCCGGCGATGACAGGTACGCATGCCAGGTCGGATAATTCACATCAAGCAATACGAAGAATGCCTCCCTGTCGTTTTGAACCTTAAAGTCGACTTGGTTTGCCGAATACGTGACCAAATCAATCACTCCATCCGATAACCCGGATATCACTGAATTGTTTGGTAAATCCTCAACCACTGCAAGCGATTCGAGAAGGTCAGCGTGAGTAAATATTTTTTGCATTGCATCCTTTTTGTCACGAGCAGTCATCAGCTCCCGTGCAAAAAAGTAGCGCGGGAGATAGTTATTGTTTTTAAATACCATAGTGCTTCCTTCCTGGAATACCTTCTCAAAGCGCTTAGACCCGATATCTGAAAAAGACAAAACGTACTTCACATTCATAAGATTGACGAGGGGAGATATACTATTGTGGGGAGTTAAGATACGATTAAAACCAAACGGTGGATCGATATTTGGTACGCCCCTTTCGGAGGCGGCAACAAATTCTCCATAGCGGAGCAAGTACAGAGGATCATAAATGTCTATCGACTCCACACGATACACAGAGGAAAAATTAGGAGGCAATATCCTGCTATCTGTTGTCATCACACGAAACTTGGAAGGGTCTTTTTGTAAAAACGAAAGCGTTTTTGTTACCGGGAATACATACGATGCTTCTACAAAAGGAGTAAATTTCCATCCAAACCTGTACAAATCAAAGAGTGTAATTCCAACAAAAACCGCCAGCAATAAAATCTGTAGTTTTTTCTGTCGGAATAATAGAAACAGGATATAGACAAACGTTACCGAGACGAAAAGAATCGTCGGAAGCTTAAGATTATTTCGCGCTATGGCAAGCTGGTCGGCTGTCATTCCAAATGTCAGGTATGATAAAAATGACACGACCCATAGACAACATAACGTCACACCCAGGAAAACGAGAGGATACAGCAGGTATTTTTTTCGAACAAGAAACATATCAGCACCTAGTGCCGTAAGTACTGCCAGTGAAAAATCGGTTACTGAAAGAAGACGTGTCGGTTGCGCTGATGAGAGAAATGGTATTGAAAGAAAAAATGGAATTTTTGCAAAAAACGTTGGTAGGCTAAAAAGGAGAGAAAAGAAAAACAGCGATCCGAAAAATGCCGTCTTTCTATCTCTTCGGAACCCTAGTGCCAACAGTGACATCAATAATGGAATTACCCCCACATATCCGATAAACTCCGCATAGTTCCAAACTCCCGAATAATTAAGGGTCGAAGGGTTTCCAAAAAAATCAGGAGCTACGAACTGGACGAGATTCTGCCATGGAAGAAACCAGCCCTCCTTTTGCCAATTTGATTGATCAATATCGCGTGCAGAATGGAGGATGAGTTGCAGTGTCGGGATCCATTGTATGCTCGTGATAACTGCAACCAGTACACCAATGAAAAAAAATGGTGTATAGATGCGAAAAAACTCAGTCAAGGCGCCACCCGAGGACCGTTTGTTTACCATCTGCAGCACTCTCACAAGAAGGTAAAGGTTGATAACAAGTAAGGAGTAAAACGCAATTTGCAGATGACCGGCTAAAAGAAGTGAGCTCTCAGAAAAGATGAGCAAGACTGCCCATTTCAACCGTCTTTGTGTTAAAAACTTTTCTTTTGCAAAAAGAAGCAAGGGAACCCACATTACCGTCTGAACCATTGTATTCCACTCGAGCCACGCTACTGAGAAACCGGAGAAAGCAAATGTCAATGATCCAAGTATGCAGGAAAAGAAACGTAGCTTAAGAAAACGAAGATAGATAAACATGAATAGTGCCGAAAGGACGCATTGCAGCATTACTTGCAGCGTCCATGAATAGGTAAACGGGAAGAATAAATATAAAATATTGAGAGGGTAGAATGCACCGGACTGAAAATTTGCAGACAGCGGTGAACCGGAACCACTATAGGGATTCCATAGAGGCAATCTTCCTTGCGAAAATATTTCAACACTCAATTCTCTCCAGGGATACTGCTGCCTCACCGGATCGGTGATGAGAAAGTTTTTAAAGGGAATTCCATTAGGGAATGACTGACGATAAAAATCACGATACGGATGATACAAGCCGACGATTGTATCTGAAGGAATCGGAAGTTTTCCGCTGAGTAAAACAGGATAAAAAAACAGTGCCGCTGCGAAGGGTAGTAACGTGAAAGCGAAGAGCCAGCCTTTCATAAGAACGTCATGAGGCGTTTTCGAAATCTCTCGGGGGAAAAATCAGCTGCTTTATCAATTGCTTTTTTTGAAAGGGTTCTCCATAATGCTGCATCTGCCGTCAGCTCAGTCGTACGACTTTCAAGCTGATCTGCTGAGGTGTAAAGAAAACCGTTTACCCCGTCATCAACTATCTCGCGAAGGCCTCCCCCGTTAAAAACTACGGGGACACAACCTGCCGACATGGCTTCAACCGTTGCAATACCAAAATGTTCTGCCCTTTCAGGATAGACTGACAGATCTTCGCCAAATCCTGCAGCATGCCAAAAAATACTCGCCCTCTCTAGATATGCAACTAATGTTTTATGTGGGGGATTGAGAATAATTTTGACCCGGCAACCTTTCGCCATTACCTTGAGTTTTTCTAAAAAATCCATATCGGAATCTAAAACAGAACCTATTAATATAAGCTCCCAGTCACGCAGGTTTCGACTAAGCGATTTAAAAGTCGTAATGAGAAAATCCTGTTTTTTCATGTTCATCCCTTTTGTAAAACGCCCGACACCAAGTATGAGTTTTTCTTTCTTTCGCGTCGACGTAGGAACAGGAGAAACAGGTGGGTAAAGCACTTCACTTGGCATCTTAAAAAGCTTAGAATTACTTTGCATGACAAACTCTGAATTATAAATAATTCTTGAAACGAATTGTAACTTCATATGATCATACAGAGTAAGACTTTTTCTCCATGGAAGAGGAAACTGAAAAAGTAAGATATTTTTCTTTGCCAGAAGGAGCGGCACGCTTCCGTCGCTGAGAAAAAAAAGTAGATCAAACCTCCGCATCTGCCGTATCCTCCTCAGCTTGCTATATGAAGAAGAGAAGATATTTTGATACACCCATACATTCCCCAAAGGGAGACCAAATTTCTCGCCTGCAGCCTGAAGAATCTCATCATTACCCCAGAAAAGGGAAACCGTATGCTCCGTGCTTAGTGCGGAGGCAAGCGTAAGCATGTACCTCTCACCGCCTCCAAGCGTGTCAAGGTAGGGATCATACACACCAATTCTCACTGAATTATTGTAGCATGTTTCTCGCATGTGCTATACTCTCCGTAGCTATGGAAAATATCCTGAATCCGAACTCACCTGTCTTCATCCTTCTGTTTGCCTGGTCGCTGCTTTGGAAAGGAATCGCGTTGTGGAGAGCAGCAAAGTTGGACCAGAGGAATTGGTTTATCGTACTCCTTGTTATCAACACTGCCGGGATACTTGAGATACTCTATCTTTTTCGGTTTGCAAAAAAACGATTTACGATTGAAGAGCTTCGTTTCTGGGAAAAAACATCAAAATAATCCCCTATAGATAAATTTTACGCTTGACTCCCCCGCTGGAACAACAACTGCCCGGAACGTATAATCTGCCCTGAAAATCGTAGTTTCTTTGTCGTTTACATATGCCTTCCAACCAGGGTAATAGTTATCGGACAGAAACAGCAACGCAGGCATATCGGATGAAACAGCAAACTTCAGGAAATTAGGAGTATCCTTTACTACCAGGACAGACGATGTGTGTTCACCCTCCGAAACTGGAATCTTTGGATCTGCTTCAAGAAGCAAGGTGTTTCTATAATCAAACTTCACCGTAAAAAACGTTGCTAATAGTTTTTTCTCATCAGGTATGACCTGATATCGATAGTAAAGACTAGGACGGTTTATTACTCTGGTGTTTGAGTAAAGAGAAAAGAGGTCATCCTTGTAGAAGAGTATATAATTTGGATCATTCCACACAGGAAAAGCCCATGCCTGATTCGTATCGGGAAGCGGGTGGTAAATTAGTGTCACTCCAAGTAAATCAAGAATGCGTTTTGTGTAGTCGCCATTTCGGTCAATTCTGACGAGAGACCGCTCGGACGGTGTATACACCCCTCTTGAACTTGTTCTTATAAACTCCCCATATCGGTCGATATACAACGGATCGTATCCTTCAATGAGAGGCAAGTTGAAGTATGTTCCGACTTGTGCACTGATATTCCCAAATACCCTCCCGTGACCGATTTTTTGCTGCATAGCCGCTATAACCGGAGCATCGGGAAAAACGAGATTTTTCGGGTCAAACGGCATCCATTTTGTCACAAACCTCAAACTATCAAACACCATAAGGAAAAGAGGAAATAAAAGAAGGACGATAAAAAACTTTTGTTTTTTCTTAAGCAGAAAAACGAGTAAAAGAGTTACCCCTGTGAGAAAAAAAAGCGAAGTCGGAAGAAGAAAATTTTTCTTAGCTATTGCTGCCTGTTCCGATGTGAGGATACCTCCGAACAGTATTACACCCCAGATCGATGCAATCACAACAAAAAATAATATAAGTTGCGGAAGTACACTGCGTAACTTTACTTTTCGGATCATTTCCAAAACAGCATCGTACCCAAACCCAGAAAGCGTGGCTAATGCAAAACTCGTAATCACGATCAGTCGGGACGGAGTACTTGTCGAAATAACTGGTATATGAAGGCTTCCTAAGAGACGAAGGAGTGGAGAGTCGAGGGCAAAAAGAAACGAAAATAGAAAAAGTAATTGGAAAAATATGACAACACGTCGCGGCTTTCTTCGCAGGGTAAAAAACGCAAAAAGTAATGGGATCACCCCAATAAAACTCGCCCACTCGGCATAAAAACCAAACCAGTCATTTCGGGTCACAGGGTTCCCATAAAAGTCAGGAGCGATAAGCGTAATAAGATAATGAACTGGTATTCCTCCAGAGAAAAGATAAATTGAGCTTCTTGGGGAAAGTGTATAAAATTGTATCGCTGGAAGAATCTGAATAAGCGAGATGAGGATGCCAAGTAGAAAGGCTCCAATAAGCAAGGCTTTCGTACGCGTTTCTTTCCGAAAACCCAAAAATGTTATGTATAGAATCGTTGTACCGGCAAGATAGAGGCTTGTTTGGAAATGGCCAGAAAAAAACGAGGTTGCGATAAGTACTGATGACAAAATTCCCCACTTGATGCGTTTTGTTTCGGAAAGTTTATACAATCCAAAAAGAGTCAACGGCAAGAAAGAAATTGCCAGTGAGAGCGTTCCGTAGGCCATCCAGACGACAATAAACCCGCAAAACATCCATGCAATACTTCCGAGAAATGCCCCTTGCTTTGTGATATTTTGTGAACGGAGGAATACATACATCCCCATACCTGCAACTAAAGGCTGCAACAAAACGATAAGACTCCAAGCATCGATAAACGGCATAACAAAAAAAAGCACATTGAAAGGGTTAAATGCGGCCGATTGAACGTTGGCGACATGCGGATTTCCTGAAAAACTGTTCGGATTCCACCAGGGAATCTGACCTTTTGTCAACTGCTCGATTGAGAAATGCCTCCAAGGATAAATCTGGTCAATAATATCTGGCATTGCTCCGTTTTTCACCGGTCCCCAGTATTTCTGATCCAGACTCCAGGGGTGAAAATGGTTTACCTGATAGGTTGAGGGAAACGGCACTTTTGCTTGCAGAAAAAAAGGGTAAGCAAACACAAACCAAACTACAAGAATGAGGAGTACTGGCAAAGACCTATAGACAAAGGTTTTAATTTCTTGTAACTTTGAGTTTTGCATTTTGAGTTTTGAGTTCATGCTGCATCTCCCACAACTTGGCATACGTAACAAATGCACTATATGACTGATATATACTCTCAATTAACCCGGCTGTCCCCACCTGCCATCCTCTTTCCCCAATGAACGAACGGAAAAAGGCAGTCAGCATGACACGGGGAAAACGCCACCAAGTCATCTGCGGATGGTGTGCCGAAAACCGGTTTTTTGCCTCAACCGTTGACCACAAAAGTGTCTTATCAAGCATTGACGAAAGGTCACGGTGTGAAAAATGCAAGAGAAACCCGTCCGCATCTCCGACATCTCCTTCTATCACCGCTGTTTCATGGAGTTCCCCATACCATTCCTTAATGCTTTCTCTTTGAAACAAACGCTCAAGCCTCTCTATTGCCGGCCATTCATATTTCTTAAAGTAGAAATTTTTTCGCTTTATCCTGTACGCCTTATGTGGATGAGGAAGTGAAAGCTTTGACTTTATCGAAACAACCAGCTCTTTCGTAACCCGCTCATCCGCATCAACGTACAATAACCAATCCCCCGTTGCATGCAGGAGTGCCTGATTCCGGGATTTTGAAAAATCCCCTGAGGGATATTGAATAATTTTTGCACCATGACTATGTGCAATCTCCCGTGTCTTATCGGTTGACCTACCATCGATGAGGAGAATTTCATCACAAAACTTTAATGAGGAGAGGCATCCACCGATCATCTCCTCCTCATCTTTTGCTATTATCACGGCAGTGATTGTGTGCATCATGAGATAATAAAACTTCCTTTTCCGTACCGTCCTAAAAAGTAGTCACGGACCCCTTTCCTCTGCCATTCTCTTCCCGATACTAATAACCGGAGACCCTCTCGAAGAATTGCAAGTTTCGTGCGGGCAGGAGCATAACGCATAGCAAAAAGCATTCTGTTCCTGCTTATAAAATAGTCTTGCAGGGGAGAACCAGAACCTCCAGAAGATTTCGCGTTCTTATGCCATAACATGGCCTCCGGTACAAAGAATATTTTAAATCCTTTCCTTCTCACCCGCATGCTTAAATCAATATCTTCGTAATAGAGATAATATGAGTCGTCAAAAAAACCTACATGCTCGATCACTTCTTTTGGAAATACAATACAACAACCTGTAGCATACATTGTCTCCCTCTCCTTATCGTGTTGTCCGAAATCAACTTCATCAACCCCTCTATGAAAACCAATGACGTTATCCCAGTCGATATTTCCCCCTGCATACCAGATTACTTTCCCGCGTTCATTCTCTTTATAACGGTCAAAATGGTATTCGTTCCCGGGGTAAAAATAAATTTTTGGGACGAAAATACCCATTCCTTTCTCACTTGCTATGAACTTGTTCGCAGCTTGCAAAAATGCTTCGTCAAACACTGTATCATTATTGACGATGACAACATAGTCCGCTCCTTTTTCCAAAGCACTTCTCATACCCGAGTTCATCCCTCCTGAAAACCCGAGGTTTTCGGCATTTTTCACAACCGTCACCTGACCAATTTTGCACTTTATTTCATTCTCCGGAAAAGGATCCGGAGAATAGTTATCAACAACGAGGATCTCGACTGCGACATCTTTGGGACTTTTCATATGGCAGAGCGATTCTATGCAGGCTTTTGTGTTTTTGACATCCCGGAAGTGAAGAACGATAAAAACAAATTTTTTCATTTCAGTTTGATGAAATAATATGCACCCTTGATTGAGTAAGATTAGCCGGATACTGTAATTGTGTCATCATCTGCACCTGATACAGATTCGTACCCGAATCCAGAGTAATCGGAGACGACACAAGAAGCTGAGGGGTACCCCCTTGGAGAGACACCTGCGAGAACCATACCGGATGCTGCGCTGTCTTATTGTAAAGTTGTACATACGCTGTCTGGTTTCCCGTAGGTACCGAAACTGATGCTTCGAAAGTAACCTGCTGGATATCACCATATGCGCCGCTATCAATATATGCCGAAACTCCGCCTACATCCGCCCACGAACTCGTTGAATTCGTACCGGTTCCCAACTGTATATAATATTCTTGTGTAGAACCGGATGAGGCCTGATTAGCCTGCGTCACAGGTTGCTGTAATTTCTGCGATGCTGTAGCCTGATAAATAGCATTATAGAGAGCTGGAACACAATTTTCCGTATCGCAAATGGTATCCCCCTCATTCGTTTTCTCCAAAGATCCTACAACCTGCATTTGTCCAGCATTTTTATAATTTTGTAACACAATGTAATTGAGAAACATCAGATTCACCATCGTGAATCCGAAGAATGCAAATACAACAAACCGCATAAACCAATGATTTTTTCCAAACATACATCAGAGTTTCCTTCGAATGAGGTAGAACAGTCTGACGAAAGGATTTGAGGCATGTGCAACTTCGCTCGTATTCAACCAATATGACAGATCCTTTTTCGCCAGTTTGACTTGCTCCTTAAATAACGGAAGTGACGATTCGTGTTCATCAACAAAACGCTTCTTCTCCCAGATATAGGCGAATACGACAAGGTGATAACATGCCATCAAAAAAGACAGTACGAGTCCGTGGTATCCGTCTTTATACCCTTCTCTTGCAAAAAACCTCCCAAGAAACTCTCTGAGAGGAAACCTGATGACATCCGCATAGCTGAATACGTAACCGTTTTCCAACAACTGGTCAGCTTCATTCGGAGCATATATCAGCACTGTTTTTCTGAAAAACTCCTTTACCGAATTGTAGTTTTCATGAATAAGAAAATTATTAAGTGTTCCTGTCTCTCCCTCCACAACTATCTTTTCATGGACATGCCTCTCATTAAATTTTCCCTTTCCGTTTTTAAATAACCTGAGGTTGAGATCCGGATACCACCCGGTATGCATCATGACTTTCCCGAAGATAATATTTTTCCTCGGAATTTCATACCCTTCCGTCTGGTTCTTTGTATCTGCAATGAGTGCGAGGATTTCGTCCCTGAGTTGAGGCGTCACCCGCTCATCGGCGTCAAGATTAAGAACCCACTCCCCTGTTGCTTTTGTAAACCCAAAATTCTTGTTCACATTAAGCATCAGGTTATTTGGTTTTTCATATACCTTTGCTTTATGCTTTTTTGCTATTTTCGCCGTGGTGTCAATCGACTGATTATCGATAACTATGATTTCATCTGCGAAATTGACAGACTTCAGGCATTCTTCAATATTTCTTTCCTCGTTGAAAGCAGATATGACAACGCTCAGCTTCTTCATGCTTCTCCCTTCAATTGTAGTCTTACCATCTTCCAATCGGCAACTAACTGCTTTTTTGCCACTATGATCATGCTGAGGGCATAAACAATTGCACCAATCACAACCATGAGAACAAACGACGGCACATTTCTCACAATATACGGACTCAGGCTCCAGATTGTCAGTCCCATCACAACTGTGGCAAAAAGAGGCCTGAAAACCAGGCCAACTAATTTTATTGGGACATATTTATTTGTGACATACACAACGAGTACAACAGAGGACGCAACGATAGCAGACGCTAATGCAACCCCGGTAAAACCCATCGAAAAGATTAAAATCGGTGTCAATATCCAGGTGCTAAGTGTCCAGAAAATCATAAGGTACAGTGTCACTTTTATTTTTCCAATAGCATTAAGCGCGTTGGTTAAAGGAGTCGATATAGAGGATAACGCAGCGTTAACCGCAAAAAAAAGAACGGATAACATAGCCGGCTCCCATTTTTGATACTTTGGAACAATTGAGAAAAGATATGGCATTAAAATAACCATACCTGTTGTGATCGGGAAGATAAAAAACACCACAGCAAAAATAGATTTTTCTATTGCTTTTCCCAGATATTCTTTTTGATCGGCCATGCGCGAAAAAGATGGGAAGGTGATCCGGATGACGTTGTCCATTATTAATCGAAGCGGCATGAACGCCCATTTTTGCGCAAATCCAACAAATCCGAGCATGGGTTTTGTAAGGACTGCTCCAAGATACAAGATGAGAAGCTGATCCTTGACGAGTGCGAGAAGGCTATTAGCCTGGAAGGGAACTCCGTAGGAAAGCAAGCGTTTCGCAACGGGTCTTGAGAAACCGAAAGTGATTCTCCACGGTTTGACAAGATACATTGTCGTAGTCCCTGCAATTCCCCTCGCTAACACCGCGTAGGTAAAACTACTAATTCCGAAACCCTTTATCGCAAGAACAAGAACCGTACAATTAAAGAGCAACGTCTCCACAATTTCGGGTATAACCAAGCGTTTGAAATCGAGATGACGTTCAAGGAGGATTGATGGAATAGTTTTGAGTGATGAAAGAAAAAAGGCGGCAAGAAGCGCATGATAGAGCACTATCCCCTTATCATCAAGGGTATATGTCGTTCTTATCCATCCTGTGAGTGAGACCCCAACGATGATGAGCGTCAGAACCAAAGCCTGTTGGACGGTGAAAGTCGTTTTCAGATCCTCATCTGTCAGGTCTTCTTTCTTCTGAATAAGCGCTGCAGCCAAGCCAATATCGGAAAAGTACGAATAGAAAACAATAACTGACGAAACAAGGAAAAAAACTCCGTAATCAGTCGGAGACAGATAGACGGTCAGGAGAAATGTCACTACCTGCCCAATCAACTGAATAAGGAAAGTACGGGACACCAGCGCTACGACACCGTGTATAGATTTTTTTGTAATCGTGGCAATATCAAGATCGTGCATATAGAGCAGAACGGAGGGGTCATCTTAAAACCGACGGTTTTTTATATCCCAAAAGAGAATAAATGTCTCAAGCATCGCCCGTATGATGACAGAAACATTACCACCGCTTTGATCTCCAAACTTTCTTGAGTAATGTGTAACGCCAACCTGTACTACTTGCAACTTTTTTGCCTTCGCCTTTGCCAAAATCTCAGTTGTAATCATCGCTCCTTCTGACCGAAGAGGCATGATCTGCTCAAGTGCCTCCTTTCGAAACATTTTAAACCCGCAATCAATATCACGGTAGTAAAATCTAAAAAAAACAAAATCCCAAATCTTAAGAAGAACCATAAGGACATGGCGCATAAGATTATCTTTTCTATGTTGACGGAAGCCTATCACAATATCTGCTTCCCCTATTTTCTCCAGGAACCGTTCGACTTCAGAAAAATCAAACTGCAAGTCTCCATCCGTAAACACGACATATCTGTACTTAGCATGATCAAATCCTGCTCTGAGGGCTGCACCATATCCCCTATTTGGATGAAGGCTTATTGTGTGGGCATGTTTGTTCCCAGCCTCAATCCTCTTCGCAATTTCGAGGGTCTTATCTGATGATCCGTCGTCAATCATGAGGATTTCCCACTTTTTTGCCACCTTCTCAGCAACGGGGATTGCTCTCGTCACAACCTCCTCAATATTCCTTTCCTCATTCCAGAAAGGGAAGAAAATTGACAGCTCGTCCAATTTTTGTGTCATAGCTGGCCTTTCCGCTCAGTGAGTATTATACCAGTAAGAAGGATAAGGATACTAATTACAGATAGGATATTCGAAGCCTCTTCAATTGGTGTATTGTGATAGGAAAACTTCAGTTGATGCCTACCCGAAGGCACTTCCACGCTATACCCATTGCCCTCTCCCTCATACGGGATCAAATTGTCGTCAAGGTAGGCTACCCACGCTGGAAAATGGGCAATTCGGGCACCAATTGTACTCGGAAAGAAGGAGCGATATTCAACGGAATATTCTTGTGCTTTTGTCATCTCGTTAAATGGCTTCGCATCTCCCGATAGAACATAAAAAGTGTTCAACGGAAATTCATTTTCTGCATACGGTTTTGAAAAATCTGTAGGCAAATACTCATCCGATATCTTAGAGGTTTTCCAACGAAGCTCATTGATATTCGTATAATCGTTTGACGATTTATTGAGGATTGCCTGAGGAATAAAGAGCTTTGTATACAGGAGAAGTATTACGACACTTACAGATCCCAAAACACAAACACGGAACACCCTGTTATTCCACACAGCCTCCCTTGTGAAGATATACCAGATAACCCCACCTGCGATAAAAGATGAAAAAAAGGAGACAAACATTAAAAAACGCCATGGGTACTGGATAAACCAAATCTGAGGCGCCAGTTCCCAGAGGAATCTTGAGTACGGAAGCAGTAAAAAAATTGACAGTAAGAAAAAAACCATCCCCGTGCCAAGAACAAATGCCCTTTCTTTTTGTGTCCCGAAAAGTATCACGAAAAGCGGTATTGTCAAAAACACAAACAAAATATGCAGCTTACCAATCTGAAACGAAAGCCCATCAATACACCCTCTCGCCGACCCGGCAAATCCCCATTGGCTACTCCAAAGCTGGGCTAAACAAACAAAATGGTCTCTAAAATTTGCCCCACCACCAACTTGTGAGAATACATTTGTATATTGCATCTCCAAAAATGCTGGCAACCAATAAAACGCGCTTACACCCAACCCGAGCAACAATCCAAAAAGAAGAAAGTAAAAACTCTTTACTTTTTTTTCTTTCAGAGAAAAAAATGCAAGCACCACAAGGGAGAAAAGAAGATACGGCGTTATCATGAGCGCTGTAAGATTGTGTGACAAAATAAGGGCGGCGTAAGAAAGCACAAAGACGACAAAATAACGAAATGCCCCCACCTTATACATCTTGATAGCACCATAAAAAACAAATGGGAGGAGTGCATAGCCAAAAAACTCTCCAACCGCACCACGAACGTAAACGGTAACTGCATGATAGGGCGCATAAATGTAGAGAAGCGAGGACACAACTGCTGCTGCGTTTCCCCAAAAAGTCCTCGCTAAATAAAACATCCCAATCCCGCTGAGGATGATGCCTACCCCAAACATAATTTTTGTTGCAACAAGTGCATTTGTTCCAAGTATCACAGGAATTGCACCGATGTAATAGGCAAACGGCCCGTAAAACGAGAAGATCGGGTAGCCGTATCCGTATCCAAGATCCACGACCCAACGCACGGGAAACATCCCGTCAAGAAGCCCTCTTGCCATTTCATAAACCCTTGCCACCTGCGTGGCATCGTGCATTGGGAAAAAGCCGGGAACAAGTAGGGGAGCAACGGCCCAGTAGGAAACTGCGACGACTATGAAAAACCACAATGACGAAAAACCTTTTCTCATCTCAAAACCACCTGTTCCGTTTGTAAAACAGCAAGAGCACGACGAGTGTAACAAAACTTACAAGAGTGATGAGATTGCTTATTCGTCTCAGAAAAGTCTCCTTAAAAACGACTTGAACGTCATGAAACCCCGGAGGAACCCTTAGCTCGATAACACCGAGGGGATTTGTATGTGAAATTTCTGTTTTCTTACTATCGATTGTAGCCTCCCATCCGGGAAAATCTATAGTTTTCACTTCGATACGCGAAGATTTATCACCTTGTACCATGAAAGATATACTGTTTGGATCTGTCACAACATTCGTAACCTTCGCGTCACCTGCTGAAACTTTTTCATGGGGGTATCCCGACGGTAGCTGGTTCACCCATCGTGGCATATACTCATTTCTGACTGTTGTCGTATCCAGGTTGGTTGCATAAAAACCCTCTCCTTTATCAATTTGCGTGACCGGTATCACCATCTGCCAGTAACTAACACCTGTAAGAATGAGTGCTATAACAAAACCGACAATAGTCTCTCTTTTTGAAAACTGTGAGAAAAGAAATGCGATCAGAAATGACGCGCAAAGGATTGAGATTGAAAGGAAACGGAACGGAAATTGAACGAATGATACCGGCAATATTTGCCATAGAAAAGTACTCCCTACTGTCGCAAAAAATGTGCTTACAAGCCCGAGAAATAAAAGCAATATTGTCAGATGATGAGAAGAAGGAGCAACCCGTTTTGATAAAAAAAGCATTAAGACGATGACAAAAATAAGATACGTTTGTAGTCCCACCAGCCAAAGGGAGCTAAAATGTGCTTGCCAGTCCGACACTACGGTTTCTGAAAAAATAGTGTATCGTAAATCACTTACTGCCGGTATCCAAAAGAATGCCGATAGTCCTAAACCAACGAGAACAAGCAACGAAAATTGAAGAAGTAGCGTTTTTGGTTTCTTCGACACAATAGCTTTAAAGAACAGATAAAAAAGCAGGAACAAAAAGAAAAAAACCGCAAGTGTGTTGTGCATGATAAGAAGTATCCCCAAGCCTGAGCATGACCAAAACAAACTCTTTCTCTCAAGCTGCCAAAGGACAAATGGCGCAAACGCGAGTACCAACAATTCACCGATATTTCCTCTCGTATAAAGATCATAAAGATGGTAAGGGGCATATCCATAGAAAAGCGCACCGATAACGGCAGCTTTTTCGGAAAAAAACATCCTTAGCCATAGATAACAAAAGACAACCGATGCAATGATACTTGCACCCATGAGAATTTTTACCGTATCTACAAAAGAAAAACCCACAACATGTAACGGAACACCCAGGTACATAAACCCCGGATACAGAAAATTTGCGACAGGATAACCATACCCCTGGTTTAACCGCATAAGGAACCGAACAGGAAATTGTCCTGAGCGAATTGCTTCATAAAAGGCGCTGAACCGGATTACCATCCACTCCCCGTCGTCTGAAACAAAAAAACCTTTGTAAAATAGTGGCATTAAAACGGGAATAAGGAAGAAAATCAGCAATATGAGGATTATTAATGTTCGGGTACTTTTTGGATGCAATAATTTCATTCTACTTCAGCCTTGTAAGAAAAATAGGGTATTTGATGCTTCTGGGTTTTACAATCTTCTCGATAAGAACCAGATCAGAAAGCTGAAGGGGCATAACTTTCACGTCTTTTAATATCACTATAACCTCGCCTTTTTCTCTCGCCTGATATATCTCGGCATCGAGCTTGTCCAGAGGCCATTTCGGCAAAATACGCACATGCGGATCCCCCCAAAACTCAAGGTAAAATGCGTAAGGATATAGCCCAAACGTTCCTTGTGTCACTACAGTAAGATCTCCTTTCAACTCCTGTAAGCGGATATATGAGAACACACGGTCAAGTCCGTATCCTGATGGATGTTCGGCGACGAGTTGATTGTAGTCTGCAAGCGGCAGTGGTGCTTGTTTGGGATCGGTCAGAAGGAAGAAACAAAAGATCGTGGGAAGCACGAGAAGAAGAGAGGCTACACCAAGAGATAATGTTCTCTGAACTTTACCTCTTCTCCATATCTCTACTAATGCCCACGAGAGCGTAATCATCGCAAACGGGGTGATAAAAAGTAAATAGCGGGGAAAAATTTCCCGGGCTGCAAATGCAAACGCGAGAATCGGAAGCGCCCAAAGGAAAAAAAGCGCAAAGCCTTCCCTTCTCCTGGTAAGAATAATCACTCCGAAGCTTACGATAACCGCAAGAAAAAGCGGAAGAGTATAGTAACCGAGTAGCCAAATTGTGAATTGATAGAGATTGCTTGGCAGCAGCTGAAAAGGATGACGAATAAGCTCTTGAAGGGGTTGTTCAAATTGTTGATTTTTCAATTGTGCTGCCTGAAATGCACCTGAAACCCTTTGAAGATTATTCATCCCTTCACTGATCAGGAGTACGCTCAGTAAAAAAAGAGTAATCCTTTTCCAATGTGCAAAGATCGTCTTCGCCTTCATCATCACCAAGAAGCAGAGTGGGGTAATCAATAGATATAAGACCGCCGGTGGCTTCGAGAGAAATCCCAATCCTAAAAATATTGCCCAGAGGAGCGCATCCTTTACACTCAGTGATTTTGAGGTTTTGATGCAGAAATATACACTCCAAACAAGCATCGCACATAGCTGTGCGTCATAAAGAGCCAACCTGTCGTACACAAACATAAAAGGAGAAAGGAGAAGAAATACCGACGCAAGAAAGGCTGCTTTTCGTGATCCAAAGAGCAACTGAGAAAGTTTAAATGTTCCGATGAGGGAAATAAGGCCGAAAAATACAGAAGGAAGCCTTCCGGCAACCAAATACCACGACTGTGGCAGGACACCGAGAAGTATCCCTATTATCCAGGTCAAAATGGGAGGTTTTCCATCGGTTAAGGCAATAAACCAATGTGAGTGCGTATCAAGGATGTATTTCGACCAGTAGATATAAATCGATTCATCGGTAAAGATGGGGAGAACGGTAAGGTTGTAGAGACGGGTGATAAGATATACTGCGGAAAGGATGAGCATGATAACCCGGTCATTTCGGAGATAGGCAAGCATAACTAAACATATTGTATCATGGGACAAGAATGTAGAGGCTACTTAAGACGTCGCTACTTCCCTTTCTGTATGAGGCAATCAGCCTCACCGGCCATTCTCTCTGTAATTCCTGGGCCTGATTTACCACAATGAATGTCTCATAATCCCTATCACCCCTCGTAAATTCCTTCCATGCATCAGGGTTAGTTGGGTCATAGGAGCTGAGACGGATATTTTTGTTCTTCCCCAGATAGATCTCAGAAACCGTTGTCGGAAGGCTCCCATAAATTCCCTCCGTGTAGACAAAGAGTCTTCTTACCTTACTTCTTTCCGATAAATATGTCATGATTTCTCTCATTCCTCCTCCTGCCGGCCATCCGTTTATATACTGCATAAGATCTTCTCTTGGAATCCGGGCCTCTTGAAAATTTCGCAAAATCCCGTAATCGATTGCAGCAACGGGAAGTAGCAGAAAGACAACAAGTATTCTTAAGGCAAGGACAGTACGGGATAAACGCAACAGACCTTCGAGTGAAATTGCGGCAAGAGGGATAAGAAATATTGAGATACTAAATAAGTAGCGTGGGTTCAGGAGTCTTCCAAAAAGTCCAAGTAGAAGAAATTGTGTAAGAAAAAGAAACCATAAAACAAGTATCTGCCTCTTATACTCTCTCAAAAACAGAAATGAAAAAAACGATAGGAGGCTAAACGCTGCCGTAAAATACAGGACGGTCCAGTTTCCCAATTTTACCAAATTATTTGGCCAGGAAATAAACGCACCATACGGAATAAGCTCAGAAAAATGGTAGGCAAACACGGCATTTTTTGCCTCAAGCTGTGAGAAATGAGGGGACAAACGCAAAACTGAATACATCGCGACTGCAACGCCTAAGGAGAGCAGGAGAAATATTCCATACTTCACAAATAAGCCAATTTTTCGTTTATTTTTAGGGGGCATGAGAAACGGCAGAAAAAAAGAGAGATATATGATGAAAAACCCGGTCGTTTTAATCAGAAGGCCAATCCCCCACGAAAGACCGAGGAGAAGAACAAAGCGGGATGAGGGTTTCTGAAGAAAGTATGAAAAAATAACCATACTCCACATGACGGAAGCACTGGTCGCTGACTCGTACAAAGCCATCCTGTCATAGACTAATGCCATAGGGAACAAAATGTAGAGAAACATACTCAAAAGGCCAAACCTTGTATTTTGAAAAAAGACCCTCACAAAGACAAATATTCCGAGAAGTGTCAGTAATCCAAAAAATATTCCTGCACACCTTCCCGCGAAAAGCGGGTCATGAAATATTTTGAGGAGAAAAACAATTGCCCAAATAAACAAGGGTTGTTTACCGTCCACAAGTGAGATAAAGAGACTGCGGGGGTGATCAGATATTATTTGTGCCCACCTTATATAAATTGCTTCATCAGTAAATATCGGAAGTGAGAGGAGGTGGTAAAACCTGGTAAAAAGGTAAGCGAGGATGAGTATGAAAAACAAAAAAAGCGTCCTCTGCCTTCCGAAAAAGACGGTTCTCACATTCATTGCTCTCTCTTTTGTTGAAAAAGTAAAATGATTCCAAGGATGATACAAAAAGCAAGCGGGACAATCCATAAGGTTTGGAGAATAGCCGGAACCGGTGGGTCATAATTCCCGAGATAGAGGTATGGGATATACTGAAAAAGCGCAAAAAACGAAAAAATTACCGCGGGAATGAGAATAAACCGCCTGTTCATCAGAATCGATGCAAAAACGAATACATGTAAGAAATACCATGGCTGAAAATTTGTCCTCGCTATTGCAAGAAGCATTGCAAGAAACATCAAAAAAAACATCACGATGAGGGGTCGTTCCAGATCTGAAGTTTTCTGCGTCTTCTGCTTTACAGTCATATAGACAAATACCGGTATAAGAAATCCTGTTATAAACTTTATTCCTATTGAAAAAATCAGTGAAAGAAAACTCATGGAAACTTTTCTTTGCAGCAGCAACCAGATGCTGAGGATAGTAAAAAAGATCATCACAATGTCATTGTGTGAGGAAACAACCGACTCAATGATGACAAGTGGGTTAAGAGCAAAAACGACAAGCGTCGTGAGCCCCGTACCGGGGCGAAGCTTTTCGGCAACCTTCTGAAGATAATACGCTGTGCCGATGTAGCAAAGGATAATAAGCCCTTTAAAAAGAAAATACGTCGGCACGAAATAGGAAAAACCAATAAATGAAACCGGAACAGTGAGAAGCAGCCAGCTTGGACCGTACGGATAGGTCCTGTGTGTCCAGTGCATAAAAGAAAGCATAGGGTCTGAGGGATAGTCAAGTGCTTTCCGAATGTATGGATTCTCACCATAATGAGTAATTATTTTTGCGTCAAAAATGTAATTAAAAATATCATACGAAAATGCGCTGTATGAAAATATAAAAAGGATACCGATAAAAATGATCACAAACCACACCGTCCGTACAGTCACATCACCTCTCCTCGCAAGATGAAGAAAAAGGAGATAACTGAGGCATAACATCCCTATGATGAGAAGATAGAACAGGGTCGAAAGGGGCCTATTGAAATACCCGATATATTGGAACGCATGTTGGATCGGTTGCCAAAATGAGGTCCGAGTGATGGTGAGCGAGAGGTCGACCTGCGTAAAAGAGTAAAGGAACAGTCCTATCAATGAAAAAATGAGAAGGAAAAAGATAGCGAGAGATTCACGTTTTTTCGGCAAAATACCCGTAAATAAATGTGCAAGGGTCATGCTGCGTTGTATTTACCTAACAATGAGTTCCTCTTGATCCTCAGAAGGTCGGCAACTCCACGAACCGAATCACCGACCGGATTCACGCGCCGTGATTCAACATAAAGCCAGGATACATGGACTTCTTTAATAGAATACCCCATGTTCTGTGCGAGAAATAAAAGCTCCACATCAAACCCTGCTGAAACACTTGAACCACTCACCTTTGCAAATCCATTGTGTAACGTTTTAAGTCTTGAGAATAACGTCCTTGCCACTTGTCCTTTAAATATTTTGAACCCACACTGCGTATCTGAAATCCCCCGGATCCCGACTACGATGCTCCGAAGAAGCATCATGCTTCGTGCCATAAGCACCCTTGTCCATGGTGCACCTTTCCTGTTGGAGTTTCTTGAGCCAATAACAATATCAAAATGCTCCTCAAAAAATGGTAAGAGTTTTTTTACTTCCTCAATCGGCGTCGCCTGGTCCATATCGGTAAATAGGACATATTTTCCCTTTGCCGAGAGAACACCGGTCGAGACTGCACCAGCCTTGCCGGTATGGAGATTTTTAATGAGACGAAACGTCTTATTCTCTTTGACGAAATCCTCAATGAACGTATCGCTGCCGTCTTTTGATCCATCGTCAACCACGATTACCTCGTGCGTATAGTTTTGCTTATCGAGAAAGGACTTCACATGATCCAAGACGCCTTTTTGCAAATTCGCCATCTCATCGTATGAGGGTATGACAACTGAGAGAAAAACTTCCTTCACAGACAAATTATACAATAAATAAAGGAAGCAAGAGGGTAAACTTGATCCTAAGTGGACCCTATGGAGAGTTTATTTGAACAGCTTTTAGATTAGATTATTGACCTAATGGCAATATATAAGAGGAAGCAATGAGCTGATGAATCGCCTGCTGAATGGTGCAAGAAGCTTCGTCACTTGTGATGATATAGTTGAGGGCTTATCGTTTTTTTGAGGATGCACCGGGGGCTTGGTACTTAACTCGTTTGGCTTTGCGCAGGGCATCCATCGTTTCATCTACGGTCAGGAGGACTGTCGTTTCAAACGAGCTGAGCGCACCACCTCCACTAATCGCCAGCGCAACCGCGGCCATGGACACGTTGTCGGGGGCCTCCCAAAGCGTGTATCCGTCGTGCTCACCGAAGGCGTACCAAAACCCGTGGAGCTTTCCACCAACTGATTTGATATACGATTGAGCGGCCTTCCGACGATCCTCTGGCTTGCCAATCAGCCTGGCCCAAGTTTCCGACGTGTAGCTGAATTTCGATAAATAGAGCGACATTATTTTCTCCTCGGATGAATTGTAAGTTTTAATTAAAATTTTGTCAATATTCGTCGCAACCTGAATGTTGAAGCTGACCGTGGCTTCCATATGTGACCCGAAGGCATCACTATTTGAACCAAGTTTAGCATGGCTAGAAAATCTGAGAAAAGCTTATCAAGAAATTGAAGAGAATTAAATTTTCAAACAAGTACTATTTTCAATATTATAGTCAGGCCTAGCTATTTAAACTGTAAGTGAGTTAACTCGAAACACGCTTACCTGGCAGGCTAAGTGATATAATCCACGTATAATGTCAGGACTTCATGAAGCATTAGCTAGCGTTATTTCTAAAGTTGGACCAAGATCTGCAGAGCGTAAAAGAGTGAAGACTGAATATGACCAAGCTCAACGAGATTTTGTCAGAGCCTATAAAGCATTGCAGCCAACCTTTGACAGCATTCAACCAGAAAGACCGAAATTATTAACAGATATTTCTCCCAAGCTTGTAGAATCTGATGACAGAGATCCATCGTTACCACAGATAGAAACAGTAGTTCGAGGAAGAATTGTTGCCACACGAACTCCTGCTGATACTATACGAATTGCGACACAGACTGAACAAACCGAGCATTACACTGATCCAAAACTAGATACCTCCAGCTTTATCTGTAAAAAAGAAATATATGGTGCTGATGTAAAAACTCTCAATTCCTTCAGCTTATTTTACGGAAGTAATTCAGTCGAGTTTGATGAAGGAGAACTTGATCAAACTGGATTAGATGTTCCTGTATCAACAACTCCTGTCATAGACACTCATCATAAGGCAACCATTTTACAAGCTCTCGCTTCCGATCTGCAGTTTGTCATTAACAATACTGAACATCCAATAAACGAAGATTATCTTTAATCTTTAGGTGGTTCGAAGTCCTCGTCGGGTTATGCAGAATTGAGGCTAATTAAAAATTGAACTGTTTAAGTTGTAAAACTCGAGATTAGCCTGTGTTATCAAGCTATTCGTGAATGCGATAAAGGGATAGTCCCCTTCGGTGACCCCAGCGGGAGTCGAACCCGCGATTTTCGGGATGAGAACCCGACGTCCTGGACCACTAGACGATGGGGCCATTGATTAATAGCTTTTCAATCGCAACCTTACTCTTTAGCGATTTTAAATACATTTCTCTTCTTCTTGCCTCTGAAAGAGTGCCATACTTCTCTGTGTAGACTAAAATCCAAGGCTTTAGTTTTTTTGTATATTTAGACTGACCAGTATTGTGTTTTTTAATTCTCTCTTCGAGATCTTGCGTACTTCCTATATAATAACTGCCATTCTTTTCGCTTTGCAGTATATACGTAATAAACATTTTGCCTCCTAATACCACTAGCCCCGATGGTAGCTTCCATCGGGATCCCGATGACATCGATCATCGGGGACGATGGGGCCGGATCAGAATTAAGAATTCAGAAGTATGAATTCAGAATTCCTGTCTTATTTTACCTTAAACTGAAGCTGGACACAATCGAGGGAGAAAGGATTGAGGCTATATTATCAAACGCTGCGACTACTCCTCCAACACATCTTCCCAAGTCACCAAGCGGATTTTGGGGTTACTGATAGAAAACTGGAGCGGAAAATTGTCAGGACTGACTTTAAGAGCGGTAAGCATTCGCCCCGATGGCGGAATCGGGATGCTGTAATGAGTAGGATAATCAAAATTAGTAACGGCAAATCTCTTTTTCCTCTCGTCTGTCCATATAATTGACTTATCGATCTTCCACTGTACGTTCATAAAAATACTGTCGCTGTACACATCGCGAAAGAGCTTCTCAAGAAGCTCTTCTGACGGGATATGTTGGAGCGGTTCCGATTTGACAAGATAATAGTTCGCGTAATCAAAACCCGGGATATCACTTCCGAACACTTCTATCTCATCAACTGCCGGCTGGTAATTCAGATAGGTCTTCGTTATTGTCATCTTGACATATCTGGCAGTTGTTACTGCAATCTTATGTACGACATACTCATCGGTACCCAAGGGTGCAGTGCGGTGTCCGTCAACGACCTTCTCCCACGTCATATTATCTTCCGAGAGATGGAACGTGTATTCCGTAGGCGAACGCATCTTCCAAGGACTTATTCGGGCAGATGACCATACAATATGTGATATATCTTTCTGTTTACCGAGATCAAGCGTGATCGATACTCCGTCTCTCGTCCAACCCCTAGGCTGCCAGATTGTCTTGTAATTTCCATCAAACACATTGCCCGGTTTGGTGAATTCATCAGCTGATTCACTCGGAACAGAGGTTGCGGAATACTGTTTCGCGTCTTCGTAGTTACCGATTAAAAGGTCGTAGTAGGGGGACAATTCCTTTTTATCGCTCTTGATAGGGATGGTACGTAGATCAGGTACTGACGTCATATCGAATTCAAGAAAAAATGGCATGAATGCAGGAATATCTTTCAGTCCTACGTTCTCCCCGCTGTCAAGATTGATCGGTGTTTCCTTTGGCGCACCCAAAACCTTCATTGTGCTCTTTGTGAGATCAATAAGACTGTCTGTTTCAAAGTAGAGATAATAGAAACGGTTTTTAGGAATCTTGTTCTCATGAAGTAGCTGCATAGCCTGGTCAAATGTTTGTGCAATAAATATATTTGAGCAGCGAGTATGGTAAAATCCAGCCAAATAACAACTTGCTTGAATTTTCGGATTACCGGAACTAAAAGGATAGTACGGCCTCGGATAGCTATACAACACATAGAAAACTGAGGGCTCTGTTATTCGCGGAACCAAAGAAAGAAGATGGGAATAAAAATATTCCAGCTGCCTCTTGCTTTGGTAGATTCGGTTAATTTCAAAAAGGGAGAGAAAAATCCCACCGAGAATATACACCACAAAGAGAACAATGCCAACCTTTTTCTTCCACGTACGTTTGCTCATGCAGAGCGTATGTAACCCTATTGCGAGAAGTAGGGTAGACCAAAATACGATTCCCGAAAGATTATGATGGACACTCTGAAGGGTCGTAATCGAAAGTCCTGACTCGGTTATTGCTGCTGAAAAAACGAGGAGAATGTAAAAAATAATTTGGAGAATACAAAATAGTGAAACAAAAAATATCAACCGTTCTTTTTTTTTCAGAAAAAATACTAACTGTAAAAACAGCACGACACATACTATTCCTATAGCAGCAAACACACCGTCCAGCGTGAGGGATGTTAAAATTGGTTTCAACAAGGGTGAATCTTTAAGAGCTAAAAATATTCTCTCAGTGACTGTCGATGGAAAAAAAAGGTTACCGACAGTCCCCAGGAAATGAAGAATGACACTGTTACTCTCTATCCCGATATGCATCTTGCTTATCCCGCTTGAGACCGTCCCAAGAAAGAAAAAACCTGTGATAAACAAAAACGGCGCAGCAAGAAATATCGCGGACTTCTTTGAAAATTTTGAAAACATAAAAAGCATAAGCGTGATAACAAACGGGAGATTTAACGCTTTTGCTTTAAAAAAATATAAAAGTATTGGATAAAGGAGTAAAGAAATAAAAAAGTACAGACTTTTTTTTGTCTGAATAAAGTAGATAACACATACTAATATAAGTATTGAAAGAACCGATGATAAAGCAAACTCAATGCCATTGACAGTGTTCCATGTGTACGATTCTATTCCGATATACGATGTAGCAAGAATTGATGAAGCAATAAACGCGAGAAAACGTTTTTTTGTAAGCAAGAGAACAAAAAAATAGTAGAGAACAGCGGTAAGACAAGTAAAAAAAATTGCTACAAGATAATAACCAAGTGTGCTGTATCCAAATAACCTGAACAATGGACCGATTACATAAAAATAATTAAGGTGCCGGGCATATTCAGGTATTTGCAGCATGGTTCTGGCTTCATTCGGAAACTGCAAAATATAAAATAGGTGATAATCTTCATAGGAAAAATACAGCTTCGGCAACTGGGAAAGAGAAAGGAGAACTATAATGCAAATTGTGACAAGTTGCGCTGATTTCCGGTCCTTCAAAAAGTTTATAAACTGTTTCATTAATAAGGGCAATGCTGATCCACCCTTTATAACACGATTTATTTTGACAAACAATTCTGTTTATTGCAAAAGCATAACGCGTAGAGTAGTATTTCTCTGATCTCGCCGTATGCAGAGGAAAAACAACAACTCTTACAACAACGCAAACGAATCAATAAAAAATCACAACTATCCAGGATTGATTTCGGCAGCATTCCGGGCAAAACTTTACAAAGAATTATTGACGCTTCTTTATAAAGCAAATTCTGAACATATTGGAAGCTCACTCTCCTGCCTGGATATTCTCACTGTGCTCTTTTTTTCCGAGATGGGGAAAGCGGACAAATTTATCCTTTCAAAAGGGCATGCTGTACCTTCATTATACGTCATTCTTTATTTTATGGGAAAAATGAGCCGGGCAACACTCTATTCGTTTCATAAAGATGGGACAACGCTTCCGGCTCATCCCCCACAAAATCTCGATCGGTCGATTCCGTTCCATTCAGGAAGCCTGGGACACGGATTGTCTCTCTCCTGCGGTATCGCAGAGTCTATGAGGCTGTTAACCCCAAAAAACAAAAAAGCGGCAAGGGTATATTGCCTGATTTCTGATGGTGAGTGTAATGAAGGACAGGTGTGGGAGGCGGCACAATATGCCACTAAGAGACAACTCGGAAACCTCATCGTCCTGATTGATAAAAATAAGCTGCAAGCCTTCGGTAGAACATCTGATGTATTAGGGGATTCTGCATCAGTTGAGAAATGGAAGTCGTTCGGATTCGAAACGTATTCCTGTAACGGCCACAAACCAGAGGAGCTTCAAAAAACATTCGACACAATTCGCTCCCGAAACACAATGAAGCCGAAAGTCATCATCTGTGACACGATTAAAGGATTTGGGGTTTCATTTATGGAGAATAAACTTGAGTGGCATTACCATCGCCTTACCGACGAGCTGTATAAAAAAGCAATGAAAGAGATTGACGCCAGATATGAGAACTGAAATCGTTACGGAAATCATTCTCCTCGCGAAACGGGATAAACGGTTAGTTTTTTTAACCGGAGACCTGGGCTTCAATGCGTTTGAACATTTACGTGAGATACTTGGGAAACGTTTCATCAATGCGGGGGTTGCGGAACAAAATATGATTGACGTTGCCGCGGGTATGGCGAGAATGGGTCTACATCCGTGGGTTTACAGCATCGCTCCGTTCTTAACGCTCAAAGCATTTGAGCAGGTAAGAAATAACATCTGTCACCCGAATCTTCCTGTCAAATTCCTGGGAAACGGCGGGGGATACGGCTATGGAATTATGGGAGAAACACATCATGCCCTTGAAGACGTAGCGATTTTCTCTGCCCTACCTAACATAAAAATTTTTGCACCTGCATTTAAAGAGGATATTCCAAGTATTGTAAAAATAATGTCATTAAGCAAAACACCTTCTTATGCGCGCTTAAATCTTCTGCAAACAAGCGGAATAAAAAAATTCCGCTATGGTAAGCTTCGAAAAATTCGGGAAGGAAAGAAGCTTACGGTCATCGTCCTTGGCTACCTTGTCCATAATGTTTTGAAGGGATTGGAAAGTTTGAGACAAACAAACGCAGTCGATCTCTGGTGCGTGACAGAGATTCCTTTTACACTCTCGACTCCCCTTCTCAATTCACTGCGTTCTACGAAAAAATTATTGATAATAGAAGAGCATGGTTTTTCAGGGGGATTGGGAGAAAAAATCCTCGCCAAACTTATGAAAAAAAAAATGAATATCAATACATTTTCACACCTATTTGCCCGTGGCTATCACTCTGGGCTTTATGGGAGCCATACATTCCATTTAAAAGAGAATCATCTTGACGTCAAAGGAATTTCCCGACAAATCACACGCATGCTATGAAGAGAAAAAGCTATCATGGACTCCCGACATCAATGACATCAAAAATAGCTCTCATGAAAGGCCCTATTCTCATTTTTGGTGCAGGGGGATTTATCGGGATTAATTTGCTGCAATCCTTACTTCTCAAAAGAAATGATGTCTTTGGTGTCTCAAAAGACCCTGAAAAAAATCGAAGATTACTCATTGCAGGAATCTCAAAAAAAAATCTCGTTCAATGCGACATAACAAAACCTCGGCAAGTAGAACACATAATCCGGTCTCTAAAACCGCAAACAGTTTTTAATCTCGCGGCGTATGGGTCGTATGAAAAACAAAACGATACAAAAAAAATATATGTAACAAATCTCACAGCTGCCGTTACGATTCTTTCTCTTCTTAAAAAACAAGGGTTTTCTGCATACCTTCAGGCAGGTTCAAGCTCGGAATACGGACAAAATTCGGCGGGACCACTGGAAACAGCAAGACTGTACCCAAATAGCCATTATGCCGTTTCAAAAGTTGCGATGTCGTTTCTTGCTCAATATCTGGGACAAATAGAAAATCTTCCTATTCTCCACCTCAGGCTTTATTCGGTGTACGGACCATTTGAAGAACCTGACAGGCTAATTCCTGTTCTCTTAAGAAACGCACTCCAAAAAAAATATCCTCCACTTGTGTCGCCTGAAATATCCAGGGACTTTATCTTTGTCAATGATGTACTATCAGCATTCATCCTCGGGGCAACATCACTCGACACAAAATTCTACGGAAAAACATTGAATGTAGGTACCGGGGTAAAAACAACCATTAAAGAATTGGCATACCTTGTAAGAAAGATAGCATCACTTAAGACAAACCCTGAATTTAGTACATTCGCGAGCCGTTCGTGGGATCATAAGGATGACTGGTACGCACGTATACAAACTATCCGGACGACACTCGGATGGAAGCCTAGCACATCACTTATCAATGGCCTTCGTCAGACCTTAGATTGGCAAAAAAATACCCGGTATGCGTAAAAAAAACGGCTTGCTTTTTTCAATAATTCTCCCTGTCTACAAACAGGAGTCACATATCGTACCGCTGCTACAAGAATTTATTAAAGGACTGCAAAAAATCACAAAGCAATACGAGCTTTTAGTTATCATAAACGGGCCGGCATCAAACGAATATAAGCGGTTAGTAGAGTTTGCAAAACCTAGGGATTTTATCAGGGCCTTCTATCTTGATAGAGCGGGATGGGGACGGGCGGTAAAATTTGGCATTTCCAAAGCTAAGGGGAGATACATATGTTATACAAATTCTGCACGGACAAATGTAGCCGACCTCCTCCAAATGCTCTCCTATTCGAAAAATAACAAAGATGTTGTTGTGAAAGCGACTCGGATTATAAGGGAAAGCTGGATGAGAAAATTTGGCTCCATTCTGTATAATCTTGAAAACCGCTTTCTCTTGAAAACACCAGTATGGGATGTAAACGGTACACCAAAAGTGTTTCCTAAAAATCTTCTTAAAAAGATTACCTTAGACTCTGAAAACGACCTCATTGATGCAGAACTCATGGTGAAATGCTTCAGGAACCACATACCGATTCTCGAAGTTCCCGTGCTCTTTACAAAGCGAAAAGGAGGAAAGAGCACGACGAATTTACTGTCTGCATTCAGGATGTATCTTGGCCTTTTGGAATTAAAGAAACGTTTATGATTGTCAGAAGCAAATCCGAAATTCTTTGGGAGGCACAAAACCGGTTATACAGAAACCCTTCACAGGTTGTATATGATACAACAGCTTGGAAGGACGTAGACAAAGAATCCTTACGCTTTCGGTTAACCGGTTCATTCGCTGATATTTTATCGAAAGCAAAAATAACTCTTTTTGTAACAAGGGAATATGAACATCTCGTCATAGCACTCCGCGCAACATCGACTGCTCTTCGCCAATCATTCATCAGCCTTCCACACCCATCAGGTCTAACAGTAAACAGGGAAAGCAAAACAGTATATATAGTCAGCACGCGAAACCCGAACCAAATTTGGGAATGGAAACCTGTCACGTCACTTCTTGAAAGAAGCGACGCTACGCAAAACGCTTCTGGAAAATACCTTGTTCCTACAAGAACAAAATTTTTCAGTGGTGCCCACTACTTTCATGACTTGGCAATAATACAAAACAAACTTTTCGCGGTTTCGGTTGGCCAAAACGGTATCGTGCATGTGCAGTTTGAGTCACCTAGAACAGATAGGCTCGTGTGGTGGCCCCGGTGTATTGAGAGAAAAGACGGTACACCAAATACGAAAGCAAATTTTATTCAGCTGAATTCAATAGCTCCAGGTAAAACACTACGTAATTCGTATTTTACGGCATCTAGTGAAACAATCTCAAAACGAAGACCGGGACATCTGAATTATCCGGTTGATAAAAAGGGGGTAGTTTTTTCAGGAAAAACGCGTGAGGTAATCGCGAGAGGATTAACCAGACCTCACTCCGCAAGGCTTGTAAAAAATACTATTTGGGTGGACAATAGCGGCTACGGTGAAGTCGGCGTTATTGATGGCAATCGTTTTCAAAGCGTAACCAGGCTTCCCGGATGGACAAGGGGGTTATGCGTTGTTAATAATATACTTTTTGTCGGAACGTCAAGAGTTTTACCAAGATATAAAAAATATGCACCGGGGATTCACTCAGCCAGTCAGCAGTGCGGTATTCATGCAGTCGATGTAAAATCAGGTACAGTTCTTGGAGCACTCATCTGGCCGAACGGAAACCAGATATTTTCAATTGATTTTATGTCATCAGATAGTACCGATGGATTCATCTATGAAAAGGGAATGAAAAATATAAAAAGGGCAAGAAATTTTTTCTATCGGTATAAGGTATAATGGCGTATGGTAAAAAAAGACAACTTTAAGCTCATCATGATTTCCGCAATGTATGAGAACGGCGGGAATACGACGCATCGGCTTTTCGATGGGCATAACGAAATACATGTGTATCCATTTGAATCACAGATCGGGACAAAATTCGTCAACGATCATCTCTCAAGTCTCTTTCCACAAAAATACCGCTGGCCGATTTTTCCGAATTCCGCATCTCCAGATGAACTGTACGAGATGATTATCGATGAGGAATGCAAAATCCTTGCCAAAACACCCTATGTAAGTAAATTCAAAGATGCAGATTTTGTTTTTTCAGAAAAAGGTAGAAAGAGTGAATTTGTCGCATTTTTGGCTCAAAGAGCGTTGTCGAGAAAAAGGATTGTCGAGGCGTTTTTCGTTGCGACGTTTCACGCCTGGGAAAATTACAACAGAAGTGGTAAAGAAAAATACTTCATGGGTTACAGTCCGATCGTAGGCGTTGATTCCGGTAAAATCCTGCAAGACTTCCCCGGAGAGGCTTTCATCCTTCATGTTGTCAGGAACCCTTTTTCAGCTTACGCGGAGACCAAAAAGCGGCCCGTCCCGCTGTCTATGGACCACTATCTAACCGGATGGATCCTCTGTCAATTATATGCGCTCTGGTATAAAGAACTGTACCCTGACCGCTTCTTTATAGTCAGATACGAAGACATAATCAAAGGTCCGATTGCCGCACTGGATGAATTCCTGACGCAAACCGGGCTTCAAAAAAGCGATACGCTCCTCTATCCCAGCTGGAACGGGAAACGACTTACCGAAGTATACCCTTGGGGAACTATCAGAAAAGCCGATGAGAAAACGAATATAGAAACAGCCAGGGAACTTAGCAGGAAAGAGCTCAGGGAAATAAGTACGAGGACAAATCCGCAACTTGCGTCATTTGGGTATCTTCCATTGGCAAAAAAATTGTTAAAAACCTAATGACTCACCCGAGTCTTCACACTTAAAGCAGACGTTGAAAAATTTGTTATACTTTCTCTAATGCAGTTCTTCAAGGATCTTCCAGGACGCCACCTCATTCTCCTGATTCTTATTTTTTTCGCAGGTTCATTCATTAGGCTTTCCCATCTTGGTCAAATTCCGATAGGACTCACCAATGACGAAGCAAATGTAGGCTATGACGCCTATTCTATCCTCAAAACCGGAAAAGACCAGTGGGGGCATAATCAGCCAAGCACAGCACTTGTTGGCTTTGGAGACTATCGCCCGCCCGTGTACACATATATGGTTATTCCATCAGTTGCCCTTTTCGGCCTTAATGAATTCGCAGTACGGCTGCCTGCCGCGTTAGCGGGGTCATTCACAGTCCTTCTTGTCTATTTTCTCGCTATGCAACTTTGGAGAAAACCAGCAATCGGGATAGTGGCTATGGGGTTTGTCGCATTTAATCCTTGGCATATCGGAATGAGCAGGGCCGGGATAGAGTCGACATTCGGTGTGTTTCTCATCACCACAGCGCTTACCTTGTTTCTTACAGCGCGAACGAAACAATATTTTCTCTTCCCTGCAATCTTCCTTTTTGCAGTAACGGTCTACACATATCCTTCGTATATTATCCTTTCCCCGCTTCTTGTCCTTCTTCTCTTTTGGTTTTACCGCCGGGAGTTTTCCCTACGGAAAAAGTCGGGAGTTTTTGCTTTGATTTTCTTCTTCGTGTTACTCCTTCCCCTCGTTACCGGTGGAAACGCAACAGCCAGGGCAAGATCACGTCAGGTCAATCTCACCAGTGATATCGGGATTGTAAATATCGTAAATGACAAGCGTGGTGAATGCCTGACTAGATTCAACCCCCGTATCTGCCAGATATTTGAGAATAAATTCGTCGCCTATGTATCAGCATTTACGTTTAATTATCTCAACCACTTCTCCCCCGACTTACTGATGAAAAACGGTACACCAACACAATACTCTGTCCTTCCTCCCAGGGGGCTTCTTCTCACAACCGAATATCTGCTTTTTATTGCAGGCGTTATCCTACTCCTTAGGAGAAGACAGAGGGAGGACTGGTTTCTCCTGTTGTGGATTTTTCTCTCCCCGCTTCCTGACAGCTTGACCGGTGCGGGTCACTACTCGCGGTATCTTCCCATCATCCCCGCGATCCAGCTGGTAAGCGCATTTTGCATCTACGAGATATGGACCCTTGTGAAAAAACGAAGAATGCTCGTATTCGGCCCAATTTTTGCAATCTTCTGTTTTGAGGTCGTTGCATTTTTTCTCGTCTACACGACATACTTTCCCAGATTCTTCGCGACATCGTCACATTATGGATATAAACAGTTAATTGACTACCTCGTAACAAATCACGATAAATTTGACAAACTTGTTATTTCAAGCGCAGTCAATGACACGAAGCAATACGTCTATTATTTATTCTACACGAAGTACGATCCTGCTCTCTTCCAAAAAAGTGAGGACATTGAGAAGGTGCAGGAGAATGGAGGATGGACAAGAGTAACGAGAATAGGAAAAATATATTTCCTCCCGTCAATCAGCCTGACATCAAAAGACTATAAAATCCCTGTTCCGCATATCCTTCTTGCCGGGGCTAAATCCGAATTCCCAAAAACAACGAAAATAACCTACACGATCAAAGACCCGAAAAACAATCCCATTTTTATACTTGTTGACACTGCAAAAAACCCTTGGCTTCTTCCGAAAAAATGACTCTCTTCACGCAGGCTAGTGTAAGTTTTCCGTATCGACCAGGACATACGCATCATCTTTTGTCGGAAACTGCATGATTTCCTGGCCGACATTGATGACGACCGGACGCAGTGGATAAGAGATCGTCTCTACTGTTTCCATCTCCACAGGTTTATTGCTCACAGTCGTCACGATAAGTGTTTTGGGAGTCAGGTCTTTCGTCCAGTCAATATCTTTTATTAAGTATTTCCCAAACGATACAGGGTGGGTAAAGCCTTCCGAATCTTCCTTCTTCCACAAAGCGCTCTTTTGAAACTCAAGAGGAGACAACGGAAGATAGGTGAGCAGTGAGGTATACATAAACCCCGATTTCTCATCAATGAGAATCTTGTCATAGTTACCCTGCTGAGCCTTAATAAATAAAGCGACATCCCTGTCTCCCGTCCTCCAGTTTTTAGCAAAGTAAATCGGGAATCGATAATAGTAGGAGGCAAAATAAAGAAAAACAAAATAAACCACAACGGCTACTGAAACTCCTGTTACTACACGTTGCAGATAGTTATTCCTCATCGCTATTATACGTCTGACTACCTGAAGCAGACCAAGCCCTGAACAAAGTGTGACAGGAAAAATGAGAAAAAACGTTCTTGTCGCTTGCGGAGGTTCCCTCGTGAACCCGGAAATGAATACAAGTGAAAGTATCCAGAAAAGGACGATTGTTGCTCCTTTACTCTTTTCTTTCCATAGGCGGAACAGTCCAAAAACCACGAGAGGAAGTTCGAAAAGATACCACTGCCCTGTCGTGCCGATTCCATCGATCCCGTTCCCAGATCCTTTGATGAAAAAAAATGGTATGGAAAGATTTGCAGCGACATTTTGAAGATACTGCCAAAATGTCAAAATCCAGGAGTTGAAAAGTAATTTATTCAGTATCGTAGGAACATCAATAAAATAACTCCGAAACTCCAGAAGAGGTGCCTGCACTTTAGCGCTTGAGAAAATGAGCGTCCCGATGGTCGAATCAGCCCCGCCCTTAGTCAGTACTCCAACAGCAAAAGGGACAAGACAGATGAGAAACGCCAAAGCGAAAATGAAAAGTGAACTTTTTCTCCGCGAAAAAAAATCTTTCCAGAAAACGATAAAAAGCGCTATGACCAACAGCGGAACAAAAATGCGGGCAATGTTGTAGGTGTATATCGACAGGGAGAAAAAAACAGCAGAGAAGAAAAAAATGAATCTTCCCGACTTTTTGACTCCTTTTAGGAAAAGGAGGACTGCGCTGAGGATCAAAAAATTGGCAAGCATTACTTCAAACGCTGCTCGTGAGAATTGCAGGTGGGACGGATTAATTGCTACCAAAAATGCCGTGATGTAGGGAAGATATTCCTCAAGCCTTGACTCGTTTACAGTTGGATCGCGACGAAAAAAATGAATCAATGTCTTTGTGAGAAAAAATACGACAACAACCGACAGAAATCCCGACACTGCAGAAACGAAGCGAATTGCAAAAGGGTTCAGTCCGAAAACTGCAATCGGAACAACCGAAGCATAGATATAACCCGGCAATTTATATTCACCAAATGCCTGGAAATTTTGCGGAAGAAATACTCCATGTTCGTCTTTTCCGGTCAAAAGGATGCTATATGCGTTGTACCCAATCGATGATTCATCCTGCTGCAATCCGTCCGGTATGACGCCAAGCTTGTAAAAGCGCAGAATAAGTGCAACCGAAAAAATAAACAGGAGTAGAAGAATTTTTTTTGTGTGGGGCTTCATTGTAATCGTGATTTCTTACGTGAAAAAACCATAATCACACATCCGTACATCGGAATTATGATACTCACAATACTCAGAAAAAGTCCAGATAAAAACGACTTTGGCTCATAGGTAAACGTGACGGTATGGCGTCCTGCAGGCACTTCTACGGCCCGGAATGCATAATTTGCCTGATATATCTTCACCGGTCTTTGATCAATAAATGCATTCCATCCCGGATAGTATGTATCCGATAGATACAAAAGGGAGGAATCATTTGTCTCAGTTTGAATAGTCACAAAACGGGGGTTGTAGGAAATAAGTTTGGCTATCTTTCTCTCCTTGTTTCTGTGTGTTGGAAATGAAGGAATTTCGTCAAGAAGAACAGTTTGTCTCGGGTCAAACGTTTTCGCATAAAGTTTTTTCGTTAATTCATCATCCGAGGAGTATATTTCATAATTTGAGGTGAGAAAAAAACGTGGTGCCGCCTCCTTATAGGTAAAGACAGAAAAATCATCAATTGTGGAAGTCTTGTCAAATATTTCAGGCGGAAATGTTTCTGCCGTTGAACCATTCTCTACTTTATCAAGAATGTATTTTACCCCAAGAAGTGAGAGGAGCCGCAGACGATAGGGATTATCAGCCATATCTGTTTTTCCAAACCCGCCCGGAATGACCGCATCGGATCTTGTCTGATCAGTGAAATCTAACGGAATTTTGCCATCTTTCGATGTCTGAATAAGCTGTCCGTACTCTTTCGGATAGAGAGGGTCGTATCCGTCAGGAGAATACATACCAAGCTGCGTCGCAAAATTCGCTTCGATGCCAGCATAGCTATATCCCCAGCTCCTTTCTATACCAGTCTGTGATGAAAGATATTCACCGATCGGAGTGTTGGGGTATACGTAAGACGCGGGGACAAAGGAGTTGAATTTATTGAAAAAATACAAGAGGTCAAACACCGAAAGAAGCACAAAAAAACCGGTCATCATTGAGAATTTTTTTATTTTGAGACGCAACAAGACACCACCAGTCAACAATGCGAGAATGAGGAATGAATAGATAATGTTGTTGTTCACGACAGGGGTTCGTGAAAGGAAAAGTACTGCTATCCACACAACCATCACAGACCATATTCCGGAAAGTACTACGAGCGTTTTTTTTACGCTTTGCTGCACGCTATCAAGTCCAAAACCAGCAAGTAAACACAATCCTAAAGAAATAAAAAAGATAAAATTACTTGGGGAACTTGAGGAGAAAAAAGGAATGTTCAATGCATAAACCATTGAGACTGGATTGAGGAATACGCCCAAACCAACTACGACAGTGGTCAGAAGGATAGTTTTTTTTACAGGACTTGATGTACGGGAAACAATCGCAAGGATCGCAAGGAAAAAGGCGCTCATCCCTACATACAAAGCCTTAGACGGATAGGAAAAAGGGAGTAAATAGTTTTTGGCTGCGGGATTTCCGAAAAGATCAGGAATTAAATACAGGATAAATTGCGACGGGCGGATAAGAAGGTTCGTAAAAAAATACGCTGACGGATGCGATGACCTTGCGGCATGGTTGATAAGTTCAACTCCCGGGAGGAGTTGCACCGAAGCAATACCAACACCAAGAATAAGGAAGAAAAGAAAAACGGCATATGCTCTAAGAACGCTTCGAAATCTTGTCACACTTTGGAAGTTTCTGAGAAAAGTGTACAAAACAAGATACAAAACCGTTCCGGCGAAGAGTTGCGCGTGACCGGCAAAACCAGAAAGTGCGATAAGAAGTGAAAGAATTGGATACGCCCATGACTTTTTTGCCAACGCATACTCAACAATCAGCATTGAAAAAGGGACAAGGTACATAAAATGGCCCATAATGTTATATTCAAGAAAACTCGTCATGTAGAGACAAAATGCATACGATACTGATGCAAGCATTGCTCCTGAGTTAGAAATCTTATATTTGCGGGAGAGAAGAAAAACAGCAATCATCGAGAGAAAAGGTTGCAGCATGACAATGATTGTCCATGCGTTCACCTGCGACAACAGAAGATACAAAATGTTAAGAGGATAGAGAATTGCAGATTGGAAATTTGCGAAAAGAGGTGTTCCTGAAAAATTATGAGGATTCCAGAGAGGGAATCTTCCCTGCTTTATCTCCTGAATAGCAAACGTCTTCCAAGGGTAGAGCTGACGCAGCGTATCGAAGTACTGGGCCTTATTCGGAACAGCACCTGGTGCAATCCCGCTAAAAGATGTTGACCGCCAAGGCTGATATTGTGCGAGAAGAAGATCTCCCGGAAAAGGAATCTTTCCTTTCAAAAAAACCGGTGAGAAAAAAATGGCAGTGACAACACTAATTACGAGAAAAACGGGAAGAAAACGACGAAGATTCTCAATCATACGATTTTTTGTTTTTTCTGGAAGAAAAACCAGCCACCGATCAAAACGATACCTGTTGCAATACTAATGCCGTCACTAATTATCTCAAGCTTGTTTTCACCTTTAAAAACAGTGACCTTATGATTTCCTTGAGGAACAGCAAATGTGATCAAGCCCCTGTAGTTCTGATCTTGGAACTGCATAGGTACTTCTGCCGAATCAACGAGAACTCTCCACCCGGGGAAAAAATACGTCCTGTCAAGGACGGTTGAGGGCTCCCTTGCATTAACCAAAAACGAATGTGTTGTTTGTGCTATCTTAATATCTGAAACACTCGCATCACCCGCAATGATTTCAATTCTGTTTTTTGGAAACGCTCTTGGCTCATCAGCCATCCAGATGGTATTGACCTCTGCAAAATAATTTGTTGACTTCGGATAATTCCAAAACGCTTCCTGACTAACCTTTTGATAACCTTGGTATGGCGCCCAATAAACAACCGTTGAGAATATGACAAGCCCGGAGAGGACAAAATACACAGTTTTCTTTTGGAGAATTGGATATTTGATGATAACAAATGCAGACGCAAAAGCAGATGTGAAGCAAATAATAGAAAGGAGCCTCCATGGATACTGAAACTGCCTGATCACTGAAATATTTTCCCAAAGAGGTTTCGTAATAGGTTCTATAAAAAGAAATGTCAGAAAGGAGATAAGAAGAAGATAGAGTACCGGATGTTTACTGCTCCCCGTGAGACGTCTCCTAACAAAAAGAAAGAAAAGTATACCAAACGCAATCAAATGAAAGATCCCGATCTGAACAGAAACCTCAGCGACACGGAGTGAAACATCATTCGTGATGTTTGGAAGAATCAGTTTATAAAGAGGCGGGAAATGGTCATAAAAAAGGTCCTTGGTGAAAAGATATCCGTTGACATACTTATGCTCCAGGATCGCCGGGATGAGAAAAAAACCGGCTAACGTTAAGCCAAGTCCCATTGCCAGATACACCGAAACAATCTCACGGATTTTCCTCGTCGCAAACGGAATATAAAGGACGCTTATCCCGAAGAACACAAATCCGACAATATTGTGGCTCATCGAAAGAAGGCCAGTTGCAAGAGCGATCAACACAAAATACGCATATGTTTTTTTCTCAATAAATTTCGTAATGGCATAAAAAAGAAGCGGCAGCATTGTATACGAGTAAAGGCTCCCCAAGCTTCCCCGAACGAGCATATCTACCAGCCGGAACGGCGCATACTGGTACATGAGGGTAACAAATATCGCGACTTTTTCGTCTTTGAAGTAGGATTTCGCAAAAAGGTACATACATATACCGGCGAGAAGGTAAGAGAGTGCAAAATTAAGCTTCAGGACCATTACAAGAGGAACTCCGAACACGATGAAAGGAACTCCAAGCATATACGGAAGCGGAGCAAAAAAATTAAATATAGGGGTGCCGTATCCATAATCGAACTGACTCGCCCATCTCACGGGAAATTGTCCGGCGACCAATTCTTTATAATACGAAGCAAACCTGATGGTATGCATTGCACCGTCACTTGTGTGGGGAAGGTCGGGTGTCAAAAACATGTGGACGAGGGGGAAAGATGAAAGAAGAAGGATGAGAAGGTACTTTTTCCAGGAATTCATATTTTGTAGCTAATCACAAGCCACAAAAATAGTATAACAAATGAATATACTTTCTTTTTGGGACGTACACTGTTGGGAGTAGATAAATGAAAAATTAGTCAGCCGGATATGGCTGTGTCGTCCGCATGATGGGACGGGACCGGAGGATAGTCTCATGTTCTTTTCTGACAACTTTTGCTCCAGGCAAAGGCTTCGCAAGTGCAACCGGCAAAACCTCGTCCATGTGCTCGACATAGTGGAATGAGAGGTCCTTGAGCACTTCTTTTGGCACATCCTCCAAATCTTTTTTATTGTCTTTGGGTAAAATAATCGTCTTGAGTCCTGCCCTGTGGGCTGCAATAACTTTTTCTTTCACGCCTCCGATTTCGAGAACCCTTCCCCGAAGTGTCGCCTCACCCGTCATTCCCACTGTCCGTTTGACAGGAATTTTTGTGAGCGCCGAGACGATAGCCGTCGTAATTGCAGAGCCTGCAGATGGGCCGTCTTTTGGTACTGCGCCTTCCGGCACATGGATATGGACATCCAGTTTTTGATAAAACTTCTCAGACAGTCCAAATTTTTCAGCCCGTGCCCTGATATACGACATTGCCGCTTGTGCCGATTCTTTCATCACATCCCCTAGCTGCCCGGTCAGCGTGAGATTTCCCCGTCCCGGCATAAGCGCAACCTCGATAAAGAGGATATCCCCTCCCGCTTCCGTCCAGGCAAGCCCTGTCGACATCCCGACTTCGTTTTGCTTCTCAACCATTGTCCCCCTGAATTTGATCGGACCAAGATACTTTGTCACTGCCTTCTCGTCAATCAGGCTCTTCGCAGTTTTTCCTTCTGCAACCTTTTTGGCAATTTTTCGCATGATCGCTGCTATTTTCCGTTCAAAATTTCGTACGCCCGCCTCTCTTGTGTAATGGCTGATGATAAAATGAAGCGCATCATCTGAGATCTTTAACTGAGCATCATTGAGCCCATGGCTTTCAAGCTGCTTTTTCATGAGGAAACTCTTGGCAATGTGAAATTTCTCATGATGCGTATATCCTGCAAACTGAATGATTTCCAATCTGTCACGTAGTGCCGGAGGGATCGTATCAAGCACATTCGCAGTCGTCACAAAAAGCACATCTGAGAGATCAAAGGCTACTTCTAAATAATGGTCTGAGAACTCAGTATTCTGCTCTGGATCCAAAGCTTCAAGAAGAGCCGATGATGGGTCTCCCCGGAAATCAGCTCCGACTTTGTCAATCTCATCAAGCATAAAGACCGGATTTCTCGTCCCGGAATCTTTAATCCCCTGAATGATACGCCCCGGCAATGCACCGACATATGTCCTTCGATGGCCCCTGATCTCTGCTTCGTCACGGATTCCTCCCAAGGATACTCTCACAAACTTCCTTCCAAGTGCCCTTGCGATAGATTTTCCAAGCGAGGTTTTTCCTACCCCCGGCGGTCCGACAAAGCACAGAATCGGCCCTTTTATCTTCCCTGCGAGTTTATGTACTGCGAGGTACTCGACAATCCGCTCTTTTACTTTTTCAAGCCCGTAATGATCCTCATTGAGGATCCGCTCTGCTGTTTTGATATCGACAGTGCTTTTGCTTTCAATACTCCAAGGGAGAGAGAGCATCCAGTCGACATAGTTCCGGATATATCCTGCCTCCGGATTGAATTGGTTCATGCTGCCGAGTTTCTTGATCTCTTTTTTTACCTTTTCCTCTATATCCTCCGGCATTTTTGCCTCTTTGAGTTTCAGCATGAGCTCTTTTATCTCAGAGCCCTCTTCGTCGCCAAGCTCTTTCTCAATCGTTTTGAGTCTCTCACGAAGCATCGCCTCCCTAGCCCCTTTCTCAAATCTTTCCTGTGTCTTACTGGCTATCCTTCGTTCAAGCTCCAACACCTTAATTTCTTTCGCAAGGAGATCGGTTAATTTCTGCAATCGCTGTTTTACGTCTGACATCTCCAAAAGTTCCTGCCGCTCGCTGGGACGAAGGTCAAGGGCGGATGCGATGAGGTCTGAAAGCTCAGCAGGTGTATTTTCAGACGACATGATATTCATGAAGACGAGAAAATCAGCCGACTTCCCAAAATTCATCGCCCGGCGGAACTCATTGGTAAGGTGGTTACACAGGGCTTTGATTTCTTCGGTAACCGTAATGACATCAGGAATCTCGACAACACGTGCCATAAAAAATGTCTCGTGTTTCTCAAAAGACAAAATCTTCACCCGTGAAAGGCCTCTCACTTGTGCGTTTATTTCTCCATCTGCCCGAATCATTCTTTCAATCCTTGAAAGCGTCCCAATCTCATAGAGGTCTTCAACATTTGGGTCATTGAGTCTGGCATTTTTTTGCAAAACAAAACACACAATTCTTTCATGTTGAAATGATGATTCAAGAGCAGCGAGGCTTTTTGGTCTGCCGAAAGTGAGGACTGAGTCGGTGCTTGGAAAGATGATACCGTCGCGAATTGGGATAACCGGGACGAGTTTTTCTTCTGAGGTTACGTGTGGCTGTTTGTTTTTACTGTCCTGCATGATGTATTAGCACTCTATCATAGGTACTGCTAGTTGTCAAGTATCCCCTGTATTTAAACACCCATATGATGATATGTCAAGGTAATTTTCTCAAACACCTACAAAGAATGTGGTCTCTATCGCAAACTTTTTCTCTTTTTCATTCCAAAAACTTCTCCTCTCATTAGTTTCCAAGGGTTGACAAATACCTTTGAGCTTCTACAATGAATGTATGTTTAAATTGAAAAATCCCTCCGGGACGACACTTCCACATAATCAGCGACCCGATCACCTCATAAAAAAACTCCACTCGGTTGAAGGAAGGCTCGCAGACTATATCACTTTCTTTTCAGGAAGCATGTATTTTGTATACTTCCACGTTCTCTGGTTTGGGTTCTGGATTTTTGCAAACGACGGTGCACTGCGCCCGTTTATCCCGATATTTGACCCTTTCCCGTATGGTCTTCTGACAATGGTTGTATCACTGGAAGCGATTTTCCTCGCAACCTTCATCATGATTTCCCAAAACCGCCAGGCGCTTGTTGAAACATATCGCGAACTTGAAGAAGATCAGGAGCAAAGAGAAGAAGAGATCGAACAGGAAGAATTAGAAGAAGAGGTTGAGGACATCCAGAAAGATTTGGACGATATAAAAAAGGCGATGGATTTTATTCAACAAAAGCTCTCAGCTGTCGAAAAATCTCCCCGCGTCAACCAAACCAACATCCCCCCCAAAGTACCTTCCCAAAAATAACCGTCACTTTTCCCCGTTACACGTTTTCTTATTCCAAAGTCCCATTCCTTGCTCCGTCGCTTTTTGCTGGGCGTCCTTAAATGTTTGTTGGTACTTATAAGGGACTTCGTATGTATATTCATAAGCATATCCATCCCCTACCATAAGCAGATTTACGAACGTTCCATCGCTGAGAAAAATGTAGCGAAGAAACCTGTTGTATTTGTCTTTGTCTTGCTGGGAAGGATCGTCTTCAAGCCGTACGTTCGCTCCGCTCAGAAGCCGTTGAAGATGCTCTTTCGCTTCTTTTCCGAAACATTCAACAGGCTTTCTCGGGTCAACGGTTTCCGGGGAATTGATTCCGATCAATCTCACCTTCTCGTCATGCCCCTCGATTTTCACGACAATCGTATCTCCATCAACCACTCTGACAACGTTGCTTCCGGTCGCGTCGCCCTTTACATCTCTAGCGACAGGCGCAGTAACCAGCTGATCAAGTATCTTGAGTTCTGGAAAATATTCCGTCAACGTGTCCTTTGAATACAAGAGGATGCTGATGAGAAACGTAATACCTAGCGCTATGAGGGACTTTTGCATACGCCGCGGCATTTATTTTCTCCTCCATATCGTCAGGTCATTTACGGTTTTCAGAGGTAAAAGATGTAAAAACATTCCAGGATAATTATATAAGATTACTCACCCTTTATCTTACGTAGTCGGAACGGGGGTATTTGTCGGGACTGGTGTATTGGTGGGGACAGGAGTATTTGAAGGAACTGGCGTATTGGACGGGGTGAGGGAAGGGACCGGCGTACTCGTAGAAACCTGTGTCGTGCAGTAAAACTGCAGTGATTGTGAGGGCTGAGAAAATGTATTGCAGCTGGCGCATGTCGCATATGACCATGAAGCGTAGTAGGTCTGCCCTTCCGTAAATACAAACCCTGTCGTGTAGCTCTGGGTCTGATTGGGGCTTTGTGGGCTTGAAGGGGAGGAAGTATTATTCACAAACTGATTTCCACCCTGCGTGTTACCGACAGTCAGGAGATACTGCTGTACGCCCGGAACAGAATTATTATTATTGTACGTAATTTGTACCTGCCAAAGATTCGTTGACGGATTTTTTGAAAGACAGGTATTGGTCATACTATTTGCCGGTGGAGCAACGGGTTGAGGCTGTGCATTGATTGTTAATGTCTCACCGCTTGCGGGAGCGGGAACCGTGAGAAGAGATGATGAGCTTAGTGTGCTGCCGTTATTTTGAAGATATGCCTGAAGGTCATACGATGTCCCGGAGAGAGCAGACGTATACGTGAATGTCGTGCCGTCCGTTGCCGAAAGGTTTGAGGCAAATATGGTGAAAGCACCGGTTCCTGTCTGACGTGCAGCAACGTTCACGGTGCTTCCCGCAGGAATGTATCCGTTGAGATTTAGTGATCCGGATATAGGAACAGATGTCGGTATAGGTGGGGTAAGCGTTGAGTTAATATTGATAATCTCATTTGTCGCCGGGGCAGCAATCATTAAGAGAGGTGACGAGATGACGAGATTTCCATTGACGATGATATTCGCCTGCACGGAATAGACGACCCCACTTGTGGCACCATTCCAACTCCAGGAGACATTATCAACTGCGGGAAGCGATGGGATAACAACTGCCGGCGGTGAACCGTTCTGTCCGGCAGAAATAGAAATAGTTGCTCCTTGCGGAACATACCCATTCAAACCGATTGTGCCGGATATCGTTGTCATAACCGGAGTTGTTGCTGCTTGTTGTGACGCAATATTAAACCGAAGCACTTCCGAATCAGCAGGCGCAACGACTGTGATGGTATTTGAAGTAGCAATCGTTTGTCCGCCTGCATTGATAACAGCCTGAATATCATATGGTGTATTTGCCCTGGCCCCTACCCACTCCCACGCACCGCCATCGACAGGCGAGGCATTCGTGATGACTGAGTTAAAAGCATCATCCCCGTCCCTTTTGGCAAGTACAGTCACGTTTGCACCTTGCGGGATCTGTCCGTTCATGTCAAATGTTCCGGAAATGCTCACTGACCCCTGAGGCCTTGTGTCTTGCCCTCCGTTTTTCGGGGATTTTTGTGCATCGTTCGCAAAATAAAGATAGGCCAGAATTGTTGTACCAAGAACACTCACAATAACGAGACTAAGAAGCAATACCACCACATGTTTTTGTAAAAAGAGCGGCAGGAAGACATGATGCACTTGCGTTGGTACTTGCACATGAGGAGATTGCGTTTGAACAGGTAGATGTTCCTCGTTTTGTTGTTCGGGCATTAGTATAAGTATTGCAACTCACGCCTGGTAAGTCAATCGGAGAGCTTGCAAAAAAGCATGCCGCAAATGTACAATGATACGATAACTATGGCCATAACGCTAAAAGCCTCTACTCTCCATTCAATGCAGAAGCTCTCGGTGGGAGCGGGAACAGAAGCATACATGAAGCTTAAAAAAAAAGTATCGGATAATGGGATCCTGGAAAGATCGTATCTATACTATGTGGTAATAAGCTTTTTTACGTTCGGAGGCTTTTTGCTCTGTCTCTATTTTCTCTACGTTGAAACACGCCTGCTTCCGCTCGTTGGGTGGTCTATGCTCTTTGCTTTCTTCAATGTCCAGATGGGCGGATTACTTCATGATGCGGGTCACCGTGCGATATTTTCATCAACGAAATTTAATGACCTCTTTGGCTATATCTGCAGTGCTTTTATCGGCAAACGCTACACCAACTGGCGAACAAACCACAATCGGCACCATGCACACCCTAACCAAGACGAGGGCGACCCTGATATAGAAATTCCCTTCTCTTTCACTGATGAGCAATACAAACGGAGAAGGGGGATCATACGGCTAATCAGGAAATACCAGGCATACTTATATTTTCCGCTCGGGTCTCTTGTTGCATTCCGTATGCGGATGAATGATTTTGTAAGTTTTAAGAAACATTCGGGGAAGTCAATTATTCCGGAAATCGTTCTATTTTGTCTGGGTTTCTTCTTCTTTGTTATTTTGCCGTTTTTTCTTTTTGACCCCCTCAAAGCAACACTTATTATCGTCACCTTCCATCTCGCCGAAGGCCTTTATCTTCTGAACGTCTTTGCTCCGAACCATAAAGGTATGCCTGAATTGGAAAAAGGAGTGAAGCTTTCCTTCTTCGAGCACCAGGTCATTACATCACGAAATATCAGGGGGAACTGGCTTACCGATTTTGTATATATGGGACTAAATTACCAAATAGAACACCATCTCTTCCCCAGTACGCCCCGTAACAAACTGAGCCAAATATCACCGTTTCTTAAGGAGATTTGTAAAAAAATGAATCTCGAGTTTACTGTTGTCGGAGTGCTTGAGCAAAATAAAATTATCCTCTCTGAGCTGCAACAGATTCGAAGAGAAAACATCCACTAGGAAGATGGGCTTTTTTCTCTTTTTGCGAGGGTATAGTAACTCATCTTAGTCCTCCCGTGTTTTTGCAGGATTTTTTTATCAACGAGTGATGCAAGAAGTGCATGTGCCTGTTGCCTCGTCACAGACAACGCACCCTCAATATCCGGGGTTTTTATCGCCTTCTTATTGATCACAATTTCCAACACTTGTTCTTCACGAGGGGTTACCAGTACCCGTTTTTCGCCCATGACTTCCTCAACGCCTGCTTTCCGCATAATCTCGATACGGCCGGATGCAGCTTGTAGAGAATACGCAATGCCTTCCAGGAAATACTCAAGCCAACTCGTTTCGTCCCCGCTGTCTGCCGTATGAAGAGAATCAGAATACAGATGCCTGTCAACGTCGTAATAATCATCGAGGATGAAATACCGTGCAACTTCATACTGTTTCAGCAGAAGGTAATACGCGGTCAAAAGCCTTGCGAGCCGTCCGTTTCCGTCCAAAAAAGGATGGACGTAGACAAACTCATGATGCAGGATACCCGCCTTGACCATAGGATGTATCTCATCATTTTGCATGACCCAATCAAACCGCTCGTTGAGCGCTTTCTCTATTTCCAGCCGGGTATGAAAGGGGGGGTTGTGTTTTATGACCAGCTGGTCTCGCTCTTTATGCCCGACAAAGACCCCGCTGTCACGGAATTCCCCTAAGTTTTTCGTCTCTAAGCCTTCCATAAGCTGCTTATGCAAATCCCGCGTCAGCTCAGTTGTGATCGGCACACGCTGTCTCTCAAGGTCAAATAGCTTTGTGAGGACGGCGAAATAGTTTTTTACCTCCCTGTCAGGCTTGGTTGTCGCCACCTGGTCACCAAGGATAATATTGGTCACGTCCAGAGGCGTGAGCGGGTTGCCCTCAATACTCGTTGAGTAGTGCGTGGCCAGGATCTGGTTTTCCGTGGCTAATTGCAGGGCAAGAGAGGGTATGAGCTTCTCTGAGGCCATTTTGCCGTAGAGACGCTCTATCTTACTGAGCTCGTTGATGATACGGAGGGTGAAGGTAAATTTAGGCTCAAACATAGCAGATATGAGGCTAGTTTAGCATATGTAAAGCTATTTGTCAATATATATGTAAACACCGAGGCTGGAAATTCTCATTGAGGCTAATTTATTGTAAATATATTTGTAAAGATAAATGTAAAGTTGTGCTTGTAAGAGCGCTCGGGGACGAAATAAGTTCTTCGGTGTTGATAGGTTTTTTTATCTACGAGGAACGCCAGAAGCTGCGAAAATTAACTGTTCAGTTCCCTGCTGATGCATTTG
>JAUYMJ010000068.1 GCA_030698775.1 bacterium | reverse complement strand
CCCCACATATCAAATTTTTTCAGTCCCATTTTTTTACCCCAACGTATTGTCTCCCACATCATCAAGGTACTTGCCATAACCTCACGGTGCTCATTACTGGATGCTCCGTACGGATAATAGATCGTGTCATGGAAAATAAAGATGATCCACGTGACGAGGATTTTCCCCTGGTACGTTGCCGTGAGCAGGCGGGCAGTTAACTTTTCCCTATCGATTTGCGACCTGCCTGCCGGCGAGGCAGGTTTGCCATTTGCGATTTGCCATCTTAATGTATTCCACATCAACCTGTGGTATTTCTCGTTGTGTGCAAAAAATCCTTGCCTCGTCGTTGTTTCTCTCGTCAGTTGTACGTACCGCTCAAATGCAATCTCTGAATCATCTTCTTTTACGATGACTCCGTGTTTCTCGGCGACCCGGATGTTGTAACGGGTCTTACTATGCATGTTCTTGAGAAGTTCTTCTTCGGACTTGGTGAGATCTAATACAAGTGTATATTTGGTAAAGAGCGGATGATGAGCGGGGACGAATTGGGTATTTAGTATTTCGTATTTAGTATTTTGTGAATGGATGATGTTGGGTTCTAGCTGGATGAAGATGCAGCGCTCTTCTTTCCCGATCTTCTTTAACTCATCAATCATCTCATCAGTCGGCATGGTACCTTTTGGCAAATAGCCGGCAAAAAAAGGTGTATGTGGGATGGGGTGGATCGTCACTTGAAATCCGTCGACAATTTTTTCTTGTCCTGAGGCTTTTCCCGAAGGAGCAAACCCCCTTCTTATAACTTTTATCCCCGTCTTCTCCCGAAACTCCCCCCACTCATAGGCCTGCAGCGGATGTGTTATGCGTTGGTTATACTCTTTTTTTCTGACTTCCGATGTGATATCCATGGCTTTAGTATTCTAGCAAATAGGAAGTTAGGACACAGAGGATATTAAAACCAATCGGTTGAGGATTTGTCAGAACTCTCAGGCTTTGCTCCATTCTTCTCCCCAATTTTTATATACTGAAAATTTTGCTTGAGGACGTCCTCGGGGAGTTCGGAAATAAAACGTGAGACCGTATTTGAAGTTCTCTGTCCGAAATAAAGGCGGCGGCGGGCATAGGTGAAAAAGAGCCGGTGCTCAGCCCTTGTGATGCCGACATAGCAAAGCCTCCGTTCTTCCTCAAGCTCCTGTTTATCCATCAGCGCTCTGCTATGCGGGAAGAGTCCCTCCTCCATACCGATCATAAAAACGATCGGGAATTCAAGCCCTTTTGCACCGTGGAGCGTCATCAGTGTAATCGCATTTTTTTTCTCCGCGTCCCCCAGGTTTGCCGTATACTCCTGTTCAACGAGTGAGACATTTTCTAAAAATTCAGCGATATTTGGGAATTCGATGGCGACTGAGCGAAGCTCTTTAATATTCTCAAGGCGCATCCTGTCCTCCTCGTCTTTTTCATCGTAAAGTGCTAAATAGTCTGTTGCTTTGAGGACGCGGTCGAGAAGATCGATTGTCGTGATATCATTATTTCCTTCTACTTCGTTTTGAAACTCAAGAAATTTTTGTAGTCTTCCCTTACCGAGTTTCTCGATTCTTTTATACGAAACCATATCCTTCGGGTTGGAGAGGAGACGAAGGTAAGAAAGGACGTCTTTTATCTCTTTTCGTTCATAAAACCTCGTCCCGCCGACTAAGACGTATGGTATTGCGTGGTGCAGGAGAGCTTCCTCGACAACACGGGACTGGGCATTTGTCCGGTAGAGTACGGCAACATCTTTGAGGCTTGTTATGCCGAGTGTCATAATTGTTTGGATAATAAAATCAATTTCCTCCTGTTCGTTATTTGCCTCAAAAATTTCAATCTCCTCACCTGTCGGATTTTTTGTCCATAATTTCAACACGGGATGGGACGTATTATTTGCGATGACTGTTGATGCGGCGTCTAAGATTTTTTGCGTCGAGCGGTAGTTTTGCGAGAGGGTGAATGTCTTCGTTCCGATGAAATCCTGCTGGAACCGCATAAGGTTTCTGTAGTCTGCCCCCCGCCAGGAATAAATGCTTTGTGAGAAATCACCGACAACACAGACATTTTTCCATTTTCCCGAGAGTAGCTTAGTCAAGCGGTATTGCGCCTTGTTGGTATCCTGATATTCATCAACGAGTATATAGCGGAATTTTTCTTGGTACTTCGCGAGGACATCGGGATTTTCTTCGAGGAGTTTGATCGTTTTATTTATCAAATCATCAAAATCGACGGCGTCGTTTTCTTTGAGGATCTGCTGGTACATGCTGTAAATTTTGGCAACCGTTTCCTGAAAATATCCTCTTGCGACGCTTAGGTACTCAAGTGGCGTGAGGAGTTCATTTTTCGCTTGCGAGATAGTTGCAAGGACAGAGTAAGGCTTTATGTCTTTGATCGAGACGTTTAGCCGCTTCATGGCTTCTTTCACGCAGTCTATCTGGTCGTTGGCATCATAAATGAGAAATTTTTGTGAGAGCCCGATATATTTTCCGTCAATTCTCAGAATTTTGGCACAAAGGGAATGAAACGTTGTCGCAAGCGGCCGCACGTCGGAAACCTGTCTCTGTGTTGTTGAAAAGAATTTCTCAATCCGTTCCTTCATTTCTTTTGCTGCTTTATTGGTGAATGTGATAAGGAGGATCTGATCTGCCGGGATATTTTTTTCAAGCATAAGGTACATTACCCTATACGTCAGTACACGGGTTTTGCCAGATCCAGCTCCGGCGAGGATGATGATCGGGCCCTCCGTATGGATGACTGCCTCTTTTTGGTCTCCATTTAAATCCTTGAGAAGATTTTCCTGCATAGGTATAATGGGTAAACTGACGCCTGCAACTACTGCGGAAATTCATTGTAGCATATGAAGAAGCTCACTATCGTTGCCAACTGGAAGTCAAATATGACAAGCGGAGAGGCTATACAGTGGCTTCAGGAGTTTCCGATATCCCAAATACAATCCCACACGTCTAGTAAAGAGATAGTGATATGTCCGCCGTTTACCCTGTTAAATCAACTCAAATGGTATGTCACCGAGAAGAAGCTACCGTTTCAAATCGGCAGCCAGGATGTATCACCATTCCCCAGAGGTGCATACACAGGTGAGGTCGCTGCCGATCTGCTCAAGGAGTTTGTGACATATAGTATCATCGGCCATTCGGAAAGGCGGAAGTATTTTCATGAAGACGGACAGATGCTTGCAAACAAAGTTGACCTTGCCCACTCTTCCGATTTGACCGTGATTTTTTGCGTGCAGGGAGCAAATACATCTATCCCCAAAGGGGTAAGAGTGGTCGCCTATGAGCCTGTGTTTGCAATCGGTACGGGTGAACCCGATTCACCTGAAAATGCCGAATCGGTCGCAAGAAGTATCTCGGATAATACTCAGGTAGAAATGGTACTGTATGGAGGGAGTGTGACTGAGAAAAATGTCTCGTCGTTTACCAAGATGGAGCATATTCGAGGTGTCCTTGTCGGAACAGCGAGCTTGAATCCATCTTCTTTCGCCCAAATAATTGCCAATGCCTGACGACACGACGCTCACAAGATCGAGGCTCTCGCGCCCACAAAAAAATAAACAGCGTACGCTGCTTTTTTCCATTGTTCTTGTGGGAATCGTGTTGTTTCTTGTCTTAAAGATTGTTCCGACGCTTCTGACGCTTGGGTCAGTCGGCGCACAGGCAATCCTCAACAAAAATATTTCCCTGAAAAAAACAGATGATCATGTCAATATTCTCCTGCTTGGGATTGGCGGGGGTACACATGAGGGTCCGAATCTCAGTGATACGATCATTTTTGCAAGTATCGACCCGAAAGCAAAGAAAGTAACACTCGTCTCAATTCCAAGGGACCTTTGGGTACCTGATTTGGATGCGAAGATCAATAGTGCCTATTCGACAGGTCAGGATAGGGAGACAGGTGGGGGTTTGAAACTAGCAAAAGCGATCGTCACAAAGATTTTAAATCAGCCGGTTGATTACGCGGTGAGGATTGATTTTGATGGATTTGTGAAAGCGGTCGATATGCTCGGAGGACTTGATATCGTTGTTGATCGAATCCTTGATGATTATGCATACCCTATCACGGGGAAAGAGGATGAAACGTGTGACCTTACAGATGAGGAAATTGTTGATCTTACCGCACAAATAGCGACAAACAGCGCGACCGAATCGGAAGCGTTTCCGTGTCGCTATGAGCATTTGCATTTTGATCTGGGGCAAACACACATGGACGGGATCACTGCGTTAAAATTTGTGAGGTCACGTCATGCGCTTGGTCTTGAAGGGTCTGATTTTGCGAGATCCAAACGTCAGGAGAAAGTTATTCAGGCGTTTAAGGATAAGCTTTTCTCACTCAATACGGTCTTAAACCCGGTCAAAATCCTCAACCTTATAGACGTGATTAAAGACAGCATTGATACTGATATCAAGCAAGAAGAATATGATGATTTCATAAAACTTGCCCAGAAAATGAACGATGCCGCAATCGATTCCGCAGTGCTTGATTTTGGTGACCCATCTGTCGGGCGGGAGGGGCTGCTTATCAATCCTCCCCTGAGTACCGACTACAGAGGGCAGTGGGTGATAATTCCTGCTGCGGGAAGTGATAATTATTCGCAAATACATGCGTTTGTCGCATGTGAGGTAAAGGGAGTCGGTTGTCCGACCCCGACCCCAACCCGCATACCAAAACAACGATAGGGTGCTTCGTTTTTTGCTTCTTGACAAAGCTTTTTCTTAATGATAATTTATTGTTGATTTATAGACAATAATGATAAATCACTGATGGTTAATACTAATTCTTCACCGAATAATCTTAAAAATTTCCTCGAGATCCCCTACGATGAGCTGGAAGAAGTAAACCTCAAAGCAAAAGAGAAACGGGACGTTGTACCCCAAGGGGAACAAGAGGCAGAATATAGAGCGTATCTTAAGAAAGAGAAACGCATTAAAGCAGTGACACTATGTTTTAGTGATATAGAAGGCCGGTTTCATATGCTCGATTATGATAAGAAGTTTCTCCTCGAATCTGCAGACAATTTGACGTTTGATGGGTCATCGGTGCGGGGGCTTAGCCGTTTGGCAGAATCGGATCTTAGGCTTGGTGTTGATTGGACGAGTTTTCTCTGGCTTCCATCAGATGTATTTGGTCCCGGGAAAGTAATCATGTTTGCAAACATCCTCAGCCGGGACAGGTCGTTTTATCCATCCGATTTCCGTGGGCAACTCCAGATTTTGACAAAGGATCTGAAAACGAAGAAGGGGTTTATTGCCAACGCGTCTGCCGAGATAGAAGGGTTTTTGGTAGACGGTGTGAATGCCGAGCAAAACTTTGATATGAGGTCAGGGTTTCAGCTTATATCAACAGGGGGGTACTACAACGCACTTCCGCTTGATCGGTTGAAACGGTTTATCGATTCCGCAGCTGAGGCACAGCGCGCGATGGGTTTTAAAAATGAAAAAGACCACCCGGAGGTCGCTCCCTCCCAGTTTGAATTAAATTTCTCCTACACCCATGCGCTTCGCGCAGCAGACCAGATCCAGCTCTATAAGCTCGTCTGCCGGCAGGTGGCAAATAACATGGGAATGACCGCGACGTTTCTCCCAAAACCCGTCGCCGGTATCAATGGCAACGGCATGCATGTGAATTTCTCCCTGAGTAAAAACGGGAAGAATGTGTTTTTTGAAAAGGCGGGACAGGACAAACTCTCCCCAATGGCTTGGGATTTTATCTCAAAACTATTAAACCACGCACCTGAAATATGTCTTGTGTTCAATTCAAGTGTGAATGCATATAGGAGATTGGACCCGAATTTTGAGGCACCAAACCAGATAAAAGTGTCACCCATTGACCGGGGTTCGATGATACGGATTCCGGAAGGGAATGAGAAATCAGCCCGTATCGAAATCCGTTCGGTTGCTCCAGACAGCAACCCGTATCTCGTCCTATATACGATCCTCAAAACCGGGTTTGAGGGGGCAAAACTTGAGCGGGATAAGGAGAAGAGGGAACGGATCCGGTTCTTGCCCGATAATATTTACGACGGCATAAAACTTTTCAAGTCCAGCGAATTCATAAGTAATATTCTGACTGAGGAAAATAAAGAAAAATATGTCTCCTATAAAGAAATCGTTGCCAACAGGAGCCCAAGGGATCTCGGGAGACTCATTAAGTCACATGAAGTATCGTTCCATCATGAAGTGACAAACCAGATCCTCTGGAGTAGCTTCTGAGAAGGATATGCCCCCCTTTTTGACCAAACGTGACAATTCGCACAAATCCCCCTTTGTCATCTATTTATCAGGAAGTATGCCCTCTCATGTAGTACAATGCCGAAAATTTCCTTATGAAGAGGCTAAGTATCATCGGTGCGGGTGTGATCGGTTTGTCTACCGGGATTTTGGCACAGGAGAAAGGGTATGCTGTAACGCTCTACACAGCCGATGATCCGCTCCACACAACATCGATAAAATCAGCCGCGAGTTTTAAGCCAAGCGAAGTTGTCTACAACGAATTGGCACATGCAATTATTTTTCCTTCATTTGAAAGGTTTTCTCAGATACAAAAGACAGGCAGGTCTTCAGGTGTGTGGATGCATACACTCTGGGAAGCATTCAGCAATACACGGAAAAAAGAAAAATATTTATCTGTCATGCGGGACGTTGAAGTAATACAATATCCACGTGTCGTCGGAGGATATAAACATGCCTGGAAATATAAAACGTTTTTTATCGATACATCAGCGTACATCCCATGGCTTATCAATCTATTTAGCGCAAACGGAGGGACTATTGAGAAGCTGCGTCATCCATTTTCGACGATGTCCCAACTTTCTAAACTCCCCTCAGATAGCATCATCAACTGTACGGGTTATGGTGCGAAAAAGCTTTGCCGGGATGAACTGATTGTCCCTATCAAGGGGCAAATTATCGTGATTGGGAAGCTGAAGCAGCGTTGGTCTATCAATGCCGATGGGTTTTATATTTATCCCAGGACGCATGATACAATCGTGGGTGGCACGTACGAGTGGGGCGTTGAGAATGAAACGGTTGAAGGAGGCGCTACCTACCTTATCCAAAAAGGCAACATGCGTATAGTGCCAAGTATCACGAAGCGAAAAATCCTCAGGGTTTACGCGGGGATCAGGCCCTACCGGAAACGGACAATCCGTATTGAGAAAGAGGATATCGGGGGTAAACGGATTATCCACCAGTACGGCCATGGCGGAGCAGGAGTGACACTCTCATGGGGAAGCGCCGAGTATGCGTTGTCACTAATCTAAAAAGTCATTGCTTTGTCATCCGCCAGCTGGCGGATTCCTCTCAATGACAGGAAATAGTATGGATAAAAAACTTTTCGATCACTTTCAAAAGGGTGATCAGCTCTCAATAAAAAATCCTGATTACCAACATATTCTTGAGGAACTGTTCTTGTTTCTTGTCCGGAATGACCACGTCAAAGAGGATAGTACTGTCAAAGCCTTCTTACCGGGGAGTGTTGCGGAACGTTTGAAAAACGGGGTCATTGCTGCAAAAACGGCATGTGTAGTCAGCGGTCTTGAGGAAGTGACGTATCTTTGCAATACGTTCACAAAACTTACACCACATGCATTTGTGCGTGACGGAGAGATAGTTTCCCCCGGGACGAAAGTACTTTCCCTCGATGGATCTGCAAAAGAGATACTTTCTCACGAGCGTGCACTTTTAAATATTTTGCAGCGGATGTCGGGTATTGCAACGGAGACGGGTAAATACGTTGCAAAGGTACAACATCTCAAATTGCCAAATCCTCCCATGATCGCCGCGACGAGAAAGACCCCCTGGATGCATATTGATAAGAAAGCTGTGGCAGTTGGTGGAGGAGCGACACACCGTCTGGACCTAAAAGACGGTATCCTTCTCAAAGATAATCATCTCGAGCTACTGCGGCAGGAGTACTCATTAAAAAATGAAGCGGAAGCAATCTCGTATGCAATTGGACATTCGGATATTGTTGACAAAAAAATTGCGATAGAGGTCGAAGTAAAAACGGACGATGCCGCATTTGTAGCAGTGACGTCATGGAAAAAGAAAAAATTACAAAACCCATTTATCATCATGCTTGATAATTTCACTCCAGAGAGAGCAAAGAAAGTTATTGCACAATTACGTCATCCTGAATTTATTTCAGGATCCAGAAAGATGCTGAATCAAGTTCAGCATGACAAGGAGAACGTGGATATTTTCTTTGAAGCATCGGGTGGAATTACGCTCGACAATGTCGCGGATTTCGCGAAAACCGGCGTCGATATCATCTCTATAGGCGTCCTCACCCATTCCCCAAAAGCCGCGGATCTTTCCTTGGATATCGTGTAGCTTAGAGGAAAAAGTAAAGTGCTGCTGAGAGCGCCAAGTACAAAAGGCCTACATATAAAATCAGTGGTAGGGAAAGTTGAATGAGATTAAGCCCAGCAAGTGTGAGGAGTAGCCCTCCAATGCCAATAAGACCAGTA
>JAUYMJ010000091.1 GCA_030698775.1 bacterium | reverse complement strand
ATAATGCGATAAGCTTGATGTTTTTTCCAATCTTTGTTCTCTACGCCGTTTTTTTGTACGTGACAAAGAAAAAAAGCCGGGAATTTCTCCTCCAAACAGTCCTTGTTTTCTTGTCTGGATTTTTTTTGTCTGCATTTTTTTTGGGGCCAGCATTTTTCGAAGGAAAATACACGCTTCGAGATATTGTCACGAAGAATGAATACATGAATAGGTTTGAGACAATTGAGAGGTTCTTTTTCGGAAAATGGAACTATGGAGGGACCGGCCAGTTCAGTGTGCAAATCGGAATTGTTCAGTGGATAGCTGTTGGGTTGACCCCCCTTGGTCTTTTTATCTACCGTAAACAGAAAAATGCGTTGTGGCTACTATGCGCAGGTTCCTTCGTGCTCTTTTTCACAACGCTTTTTCTTATGACGAAGCCGTCTCTTCCCCTGTGGGAAGTAGTGACAATTCTTCAAAAATTCCAATTTCCGTGGAGATTATTATCGGTATCTGTATTTTTATCGGGTCTTATGGTTGCACTTGTAGTAGATGCCCTAAAAGGCCGAATATCTTCAGTGCTTATAATCGTGTTGGTAGCTTTTCTTTTCTTTGTAAACATGGGATTTTGGTATCCTAAGGGCTATATCAAGAATCCTGATATTTTTTATTCAGGAATCTATAATGGCACAACAGACACTGGGGAAAGTGCGCCAATTTGGTCGGTACGGTTTATGGAGCATCGTGCCGGAACAAGCAGTAGTGTGATCGAAGGCAGGGCTGAGATCGCGCAAATTACCAGAAGCTCAACACGCCATCAATACAAGATTAGTGCAGATGTTCCCTCAAGGATACTTGAGAATACGCTTTATTTTCCCGGTTGGAACGTCTCTGTCAATGGAACAAATGTTCCATTGGAGTTTCAGGATCCAAGATTTAGAGGGCTTATCACCTATTTTATTCCAAAGGGAGAAAGTAACGTCCAGGTGGTGTTTTCCGAAACAAAATTGAGGCTCGTAGCTGATTTTATCAGCCTTGGGACATTTGTATTGCTACTTGGCTATGCGGTATACTTGATGACACAAAGGTTATGGCGAAACTCTCGGTAGTTTTAGCGGTTTTCAATGAGCAGCAAAATCTCCCAGACTGTCTTTCTTCTGTCAAGGAAATAGCAGATGAGATTGTCATCGTTGACGGAGGGTCAAAGGATAAAACCGTTGAGGTAGCTCACTCATTTGGTGCGGTAGTAATCCGGACAAACAACCCTCCACTATTTCATATTAATAAGCAGAAAGCAATTGATAAAGCAACAAAAGACTGGATATTGCAGCTTGATGCTGACGAGCGGGTACCAAAAGAACTTGTCAAGGAAATAAACATAATCCTTCATGAAAACGATCCGAAAGTGAATGGCTACTGGATCCCAAGGAAGAACTATTTTCTCGGGAGGTTTTTGCTAAAAGGGGGGCAGTATCCGGATTACACATTACGTCTCTACCGTCGCGGGAAGGGAGCACTACCCCAGAAGGATGTACATGAACAAGCGGTTGTAGAAGGAAATGTTGGCAATTTGAAGAATCCGCTTCTCCATTTTGCCGATCCTTCATTCTCACGTTATTTACTACGGTTTAATAGGTACACAAACTTAATTGCTCACCAAATAGCAACTGAAAAACAAGGATTTACAGGGGCCATCCGTTATCTTCTCATCTCTCCATCCTGGTGGTTTGTCATGACGTACGGACGGCATAAGGGATTTATGGATTCATGGCAGGGATTTGTATTCTCCTTTTTCTCTTCTTTACGATTTCCGGTCGCCTATATAAAATATGTACGGATGAAACTTATGAGGAGGAATCCGTAAATGCGAGTTCTCGTGACGGGTGGGGCTGGGTATATCGGTAGTTTTATGACCGATAAGCTTATTGAGGAAAACCACGAAGTTGTCGTCGTAGACAGCCTTGAGGAAGGACACAAAGACGCGGTAAACTCGAAGGCGACATTTCGGCAGGGAGATCTTCTCGAAAAAGAGTTTGTGAGGGAAATCTTTTCAGAACGACAGTTTGATGCAGTCCTTCATTTTGCAGCATATATCTCCATGAAGGAATCGATGGAGGATCCGGGTAAATATTTTCAGAATAACGTTCAGGCGGCTGTGAATGTACTTGACTCTATGGCAACATCGCATTGTCAGTCATTTGTGTTCTCGTCAACTGCCGGAGTTTATGGTGATCCGACAGTGGTACCCATACCTGAGAGTCATCCCAACCGTCCGACGAATCCGTATGGCGAGAGTAAGTATCTCGTTGAACGTATACTTGGTTGGTATGAAAAAATTTTTGGCATACGTTCCGTCGTTTTTCGGTATTTCAATGCAGCCGGTGCATCACAGGACGGGACAAGAGGTGAGGATCACAGGCACGAAACGCATATTATCCCGAATGTCATCCGGGCTGTTTTGAGAAATGAGGAGTTTCCGCTATTCGGAACCGATTATGAGACAGAAGATGGTACGTGTGTGAGGGACTATATTCACGTATCAGATTTAGTAACTGCACATCTCTTGGCACTCTCAAAACTGGGGAAAGAGGAAGGCGGAATATGCTATTACAATGTGGGCACAGGTACAGGTTATTCAAACAAACAAATTATCGATATGGTAGAAAAAGTTTCGGGGAAAAAAGTAAACGTTACAATAAAGGATCGAAGGCCTGGGGATGTTGCCATGTTAGTAGCAAATGTTGACACGATAAAACAGGAGCTTGGGTTTCTACCACAATATTCAGACTTAGAGACGATTGTTGCATCTGCCTGGAAATGGCATATGAAAAGATGGGAGAGAGAACAAAGATAACGAAACTGATTGCAGTCATTCTATTTTTCTTTTTTTCTGCCCTCGCATCCCCGCGCATTCTCTTTTCTGCATCATCCTATGTCCTTCCTTATCCCTCAGCCATGCCGGGAAATAAAACATACCCGCTTCATCTTCTTGAAGAGAAAATTTTACAATACTGGTATTTTGGTGGTTTTTCTTCAATACGCTATAACCGCGAATTATCAGATAAGTACCTTGTTGAAGCAAAAATACTTTTTGAGTATCAGCAATTCCCGCTCGCTCTTTCGGCGCTACATACCTCAGACATATATTTCCAGAAGGCGAGTGAGGTGTATCTAACACAATCTCCAGAGAAGAATGGGATGAGGGATATTCAATTACTGCTTCATTCACAAGCGCAGAAACATCAAGAGATCCTACAGTCTCTTATTGACACGACGCAGAGAGAATTTGTTTGGCAAGAAGAGCGTGCAGATCCGGTCAGGCTTAAGATTCACGAGGAGCTCAAAAACTCCAGAAAGATGAGAGGAATCTTATTATGAAGCGCGTGGTACTTTTCAGTTACCCGGTGTTTTTACTGATCGTGACGATTTTTAGTTTTTTTTTCGTAGACACCCATTTTTTTTATCTCCAGTGGGTATTCGAGCATTTACAATTACAAAGAAACCTAAAAATTTTTCTCCTGCTCATAGTAATAATAATATTTTTTTCATATTATGTATATTTTCTTCATTTGCTGCAGTTAAGGAAACTGACAAAACGGGAAGGCATATTCCTCATTATTATTACTGCTCTCTGCCTTCTTCCTGCCTATCCGACAGTTTTTTCCTACGATATTTTTAACTACATGGCAACCGCAAAAGTCGCTTATTTCTACAAAGAGAACCCATATATTGTTATGCCAATTGAATTTACAGGAGATCCGATCCTACGCTTTATGCACGCGCCAAACAAAACAGCGCTTTACGGTCCTGTGTGGATCCTGATATCAGCTGTTCCATACCTTCTTAGCTTTGGAAATTTTTTGGTCGGCATGTATCTATTCAAAGTACTCGTAATGGTTTTTTATCTCCTCGTTCTTTATCTTCTCTTTAAGATGTCAAAAAATATGTTTCCAGTTCTATTCTTTGGGCTTAATCCACTCGTAGTAATAGAAACCCTACTGAGTGGCCATAATGACATTGTGATGGTTTGGTTTCTTCTTCTTTTCCTCCTCTGTATTTTTCGATCGAAATATGGCCCGGGAATAACATTTCTGGTGTTCTCCATATTTATTAAATATGCTACGTTACCAGTCGTAGCGGTCTTTCTTTTCATAAGGAAATCCAAATTTCAATCCGGAAAAGTATGGAGGACTACAGTACTTCGTTGGAGTATGTATCTGATGGTGATCGTTTTCCTGCTGTCTTTTTTACGTGAGGAAATCTATCCTTGGTATGCAATTTGGTTTCTTCCATTTGTAGCGCTTATTGGGTCGAGGAAGAAAAGAACTCTTGCGGTCATACTATCTGTAAGTCTTCTGCTAAGGTATTTTCCGTATTATATATTCCTTACACCTGCCGGGATGACTGCGCTTGTTAAGAGCCTCATAACATTTATTCCGGTCCTAACCGTATTATTCTATTTTGCGATATCACATGTATGGTCAAAAAAGTAAGTCCGCTACTTCTTGTCATACTTTTTTCAACCCTTTCGGTTTTGCCGCTTTTCCATAGAGGGTTTCCCCCGACACACGATGGTGAGTATCACGTGATTAGGTTTTATGAATTTTATAGAGGTCTCTCAAGCGGAGTCGTCTATCCCAGGTGGGCACCTGACCTGAATTTTGGGTACGGCGCGCCTCTGTTTAATTATGTCTATCCGCTTCCTAATTATGTAGCTGCATTTTTTCACTCGCTCGGATTTAGTTTTACTGATGCGTTTAAATACAATCTCGTCACGGCGACGATTATCGGTGCCGTATTTATGTATTTCTTTACGAAAGAGATTTTTGATAGCACATCTGGTGTCGTTGCAGCAGTATTTTTCTCGTTTGGTCCTTATCATCTTGTCGATGTGTATGTCCGTGGATCTGTAGGTGAAGTATGGTCGCTTGCAATCGTTCCTGGACTCCTCTGGGCATTATTCCTTCTCATAAGAACCGGGAATGTAAAATATGTATCTCCCGTAGCACTGCTTTTTGCTTTACTGATATTTTCCCACAACATCCTGATTATCCTTTTTTTCCCTTTAGTTTTTTCTTTTGCAGCAATTCTTTGTATGCAGGATGAGCAGCCTCTTTCCTCGGCAAGAAACCCATTCTTGGCTGTTCTCCTGGGCATTGGTTTGGCTTCGGTATTCTGGCTTCCTGCAATTTCTGAAAAAGCTTTCGTAAAGGGACTTGAGGTCTACGATTACACCAGCAATTTTCCAGATGCTGCTTCGCTTCTTCTCCCCTCATGGGGGACTGGATTTGCAGGCCAAGCAGGAGGGAACGCTATGTCAACACAGGTAGGTGTCGCCAATCTTCTCACGGTTATTTCTTCTCTCGCGTTGATAAAAATGTATAAGAAGAGAAAGCTACTCTTCTTTCCTATTTTTTTCATCGGATGGTTTTTTATCGTGATGTTTTTCATGTTGCCTTATTCATCGTTCTTATGGAGAACAATACCATTCTTCAATTACGTACAGTTTCCGTGGCGTTATTTAAGTGTTATTATCATTGTTTGCTCAGTGTTGGCGGGAGGTTTACTCGCTGCCACAAAGAGAAAGGTCTTGGTTGCGGGATTGTTGATTGCAATCTCGATTGGGACAACGTTTTCTTATGCAAACTTCGCGTACTATCATCCCAGGGATGATGCGTATTACACAACAAGATCAAACTTTATTGACGGTACAAATAGTCCAGGGAACGCGTTTAATACTATTTTTTTGCACTCCCGCCTTAGTCGGTCTGAGAGAAAAGCATCGTTCCAGTTGGGCGAAGGCACGATAGTTTCTGAAAGACTCCTGCCCGAGCGACAATCTTACCACATCAATACTGCCTCCCCGTCATGGATTTTGCTGCATACACTCTATTTTCCTGGTTGGGAGGCAACCGATAACGGGAAGGTAATCCCGTTATCAAAAACAGAAGGGGGTCTTATGAGTATGTTTCTTCTTCCGGGAGAGCATTCCATTACAGTCCGGTTTACTGATACAATTATACGGCGGGTAGCATTGAGCATAACCGTGTTTTCAACAGTTTTACTTTTTATGATCACAGTATCCACGAACAAAAAACATAATGAAAGTCGCAGTTGACGTCTCTCCCCTAAGTTCAGCCAAAAAAAACGCACACAAGGTCCGCGGTGTGGGTTATTACGTGCTTCATCTTCTCAGCAGTCTTCAAGCAAAATATCCGCAGCACCAGTATCTTCCCTTTTCAAACATATCTGAAATTCCGCAAGATGCGGATTTGGTTCATTTTACCTATTTTGACCCTTTCTTCATAAATCTACCTTTTGTAAAGAGGAAAAAATACATCGTCACGGTACACGATATGATTCCACTCCTTTTCCCGAATGATTTTCCTCCCGGTATTAAAGGAAGTATGAAATGGAGAGTACAACGAAAGCTGCTAGAGAGGTCTGACCAAATTATTACAGACTCAAAATGCTCGAAAGAAGACATCGTGAAATTAACAAATATCCCGAGGGAAACAATCACAGTCGTCTATCTTGCTGTTTCTGATGTATTCGGACAGCGTACCGATGCTTCGAAACTTGAGAATGTGAGGAAGAAGTACCATCTTCCGGAAACGTTTGTGCTTTATGTCGGTGATGTCACGGCGAATAAAAATATTCCACGACTGATACGTGCGCTTGGGGGTAGAGATATTCCTCTTATTCTTGTTGGAAAAGCCCTTTCAGCCGTCGGGTTCGATAGGGAAAACGTCTGGAACAAAGATATGGTAGAGGTTGAGAGATTATTGAAAAAATATACAAATATTATACGCCTCGGATTTGTTCCCGATGAGGACCTTGCAGTGTTGTACAAGCTTGCAAGAGTGTTTGTTATGCCCTCCCTCTACGAAGGGTTCGGTTTGCCGGTTCTTGAGGCTATGAGAAGTGGTTGTCCGGTCGTGACAAGCAGGAGGGGTTCTCTTCCTGAAGTTGCAGGTGATGCTACCATCTATGTCGACCCTGAAAGTGAAGAGAGTATACTGCAAGGGATTCGAAACATTCTTGAAAATGATGATCTTTATAAGAAGTTTTCGGTGAAAGGAAAAGAGCAGTCACATAAGTTTTCCTGGGACGATACAGCACGTTTTACACAAGATGTGTACACGTTCGTCTATAACAAATGAGGGAGAAAATAAAAAAAACAATGCAACATCCGCTCATTTCAGGGAGCGCGATAATTTTTATCGGAACGAACCTCGGAAATGTCTTTAATTTCCTCTATAACCTGTTCATGATAAACAATCTTACCCCTGTGGATTATGGAATCCTGGTAAGTTTAATTTCAATCCTCGCTCTCTTTTCCCAGGTTGCTGATTCCATGACGCCGTTTATTGTTAATTATGCCGCAATTTATTTTGCAAAAAAAGAGTTGGGCAAGGTAAAGTCGCTCTTTTTTAAAGTGACGAAGATCGCAATTTTTGTTGGTGGCATAGTCCTGTTTGCATTGGTCGTCTTCTCCACTCAAATCAGTTCATTTCTCAATATCCATGATAACAGACTGATTTTCATCCTCGCAGTTACGATTCTCTTCGGATTTATTGGGACGGTTAATAGGGGATTTCTTCAGGCAAAGCTTAGCTTTACATTCCTTTCCCTTATTGTATTCTTGGGAGCGGTTTTGAAATTTGTGTCCGGTGCTGTTTTGGTCTGGGAAGGCTTTCGGGTGGGGGGAGCGCTGTTTGCTTTCATCATCTCGTTTCTCGCACCATATCTATTAAGTTTTATCCCTTTTAGAAAAATTCTCAGTAAACACCAAGAAAAAAGCCATGTCGACCTTCGCTCAATGATGAA
>JAUYMJ010000089.1 GCA_030698775.1 bacterium | reverse complement strand
CATATGCAAGTAAGTGGTGGGATAGTTTTACCAATCTTGTCATACTGGGTCCCGTCATGGCGTTTTTCTTGTGGCTATCTCTTGCTGTTGTGGCGCAAGTCAATTCTGGTATCGAGGATGTAGGAATGGCAGAGACAGCGGGATTGGCAGGACTTGGCATCGCAGAAGATGCAAATGAAGGTTTTGATGATCTTAATGTGGCGGGTACCGAAATTGGAACGTTTCAAGGTGTCATTGGATACATGCTGGGTATCGGAATGTTGCTTGCGACTATGGCGGCTGCATCAGAGCTAGGTGCTGGCGGAGGGAAATTTGCTGGTCAGGCAACGGGGGCTATCACAGGCTGGGCAGCAGGCAAAAACGGACCATCGCCGATGCGGTTTGCAAGAGAGAGGTTTGACGCATATAAGGGCAATAGGGATAGTATCCGTAAAGACAAGGCGAAGCGAACAGGTGATGCCTTGTCATCATTCCAGGATCGCCAGGTTGGCAAGCTCCCACTAGTTGGCGAGCGTGCACGTGCACGCGCGAATGTACATGACGAAAAAGTATTGGCTGATGCAATAGATACAACAAGCAAGGCAGACAAGATGGATGGCATGACTGTCGACGACCTAAGAGTACTACACAAGACAGGGAGTAAAACTCAACAAATCAGAGCAGAGCAGCTTCTTGCCACTAAAGGCAGACTTACTGCTGCTGATGAAGACGATATCCGTAGGGTTAGTAATTATCTCACAGGTACGGAGATAGGCAGGAAACTTGATGATGATATTAAAGCGAAAAATTTTGAGGCGGCGTTTGCGGCAAAATATATGAGAGGGACTGGCGCTGCTCGGAATGTTGATACCGCCATGCTAACAAATGACGCAGTTGATGGAAAAGTTAATCTATCTTCGCTTACTAAAGAACATGCAAAAAGTATCAAACGTGCTGATGCTGATTATTTAACTACGTTAGCAGATAATGCGAGAGATGCTCAACAGCTTGAAAAGATGGCCGGGTCGATGAATGAAGAAGTAAAAGAGATGTTTGCCAGCACTATCACAAAAACGAAAGCAGACGGTATAAGTTTGTCCTTTGACAAGCGTTTGGCGCTTACAAAAGCAAAAGTTGCGGGGTTTGATATTTTTGATTCTGATAAAGTAATTGAGTATGCGGGAAAGAATCAAAAAAATCGAGATGAAGTGCTCCAGTCGTTACCATCTTCATTCCGAGCTCCCGCTGGACAAGCACTTGTAGAAAAGCTTTATGCCGATATTAGAATAGCTCCAAAAGAAGATGATATGAAAAAAATGAGTGCTGCCGGCAAGACAGCGTGGAATAACACCACACTTGAGATTATTACTGCAGCGAACATTGCGGGCGATATGTCCCCTGCAGCAAATCGAGCGAGAGATAATGCCATTAAGAATCAAAATAAGTTAACTCACGATGTTGCAGGTGTGGAAACAAATATCTATCATGATTTAAATTCCCCAGAATTGAGCGAGTTTATTAAAAAAAGCAAGGCTGAAGATCTTAAGAAACTTAGTTTGACGCAGTTTGGTCTCCCTGGAAGTGCAGACCAAACAGCTGTACTGAAACAGCTTGCTGACAATCTTGGTACAACTAAACTAGGGGAACTGGCTAAGGAGATAGCAGATAAAGATGTTATTAGAGAGGTGATCAATTATATGAGAGGTCCTGGCGGAGCTAGTGTGGCTGAATTAGATAGTATTAGGAAAAATAATAACCTCTCAAAGTACTTTTAAGTAATAAGCTATGTATGATTCTATAATACAATTGCCACGGCTCACACAAGACCGCACATATTTTGATAGTGTCACTGTATTGCACGAGGACATTTTCAAGACTTTTTCTATTACCGACCAACAGTTTATCCGTCTTGCAGAAATCGAAGAAGATATCCTTCTCGGCAAACAGAATGTTGGCAACATTATCGATCAACTCAAATCACTTTCGCTTGATGAAATAGCAACCAAAGCGCTTGCAAAAGAACTCCTTTGTCGTTATTTTTATCTCTTCCAAGATTTTTTGGGTAATATCACCGAGCATATTATTGCAGTCGGTGGTGATTTGAAGGTATGCGAAACCAATGCTCGGGCAGTGTTACAACCGCGCAGTATATTAACATCATTTGCTCGAGATTTTTTTACTGAAGTTGATCTTTATACTGTGGACGATATGACGATGGGGAAGTTCATTGATAGCTTGTTAGAGGCGGTGGAGAGTCAAATGACCAATGAGGCGCTGACCACACATCTTAAATCCGTTCTTCCATCTCCCAATAATTCTCCAGAAAACCTTGACTATATTGTGTATACATGGATCGGCGCTATCCAAACAGACACCATTACAAAAGAGTGGGCATGGTATTATCGCAACTTGGCTGACAATGTCATCAACGCAGGGAAACAGCCGTTGTATGACCAGCCGATCTTGCCGTTTATCAAGGAGATTTGGGACAACGATACCATCGCGTATCATGTCCGTGAGTACTGTTTATTGAGATCATTCTCACATCTTTCTGATATGGCGAGAAAAACCCTTGTGTCTGAAGAATTAAAACAACATGTCAGCATTCTTGATACAAAGTATGATCAGACCCTATTACCGTATATTGTACGTACTGTGCTAGATGAAATTTCGTATGATCAATTAGTCAGTACTCTTCGTAAAGAACTTGATGTGGATGTTGAAGCAGCGAGTGCGATATATAACGATATTATTGTTCTTATTAAGCCACTGCTTCCTGATCACTCATCATTGAGTATGCCTACAAAGACTGAATTGGTGGACACATCAGAAGGAAAACTTCCTTCCGTTCCAGCACCTGAAAAACCTGCGATCAATTATGACGCTATCATTGATCAGATTATTCCGGTAAGTAGCCTTCCTACCGATGATCCAGCTTTGATCTCAAAAGTGCGAGCGACCTTGCTGACTCGTTTGCGAGGCATCCGCGATGCTATTGAGACACGTGAGTCATTAAATGACATATTCCAAAAAGCAGGCAAACCACTTGATACAACGCTCGTTGCGCTTCTTATAAAAGAAGCAAATACCTATGCGTTGTCGATTGCGACCGGAACTATTCCTGACTTCGCTATTATAAAACCAGTTATTGCACAGACTACTGAACCAACATCCGTGATGCCCGCTGTCAGTGAATCCATACCATCCACAACACTAGCATCACCATCAAACACTCCGTTTCGTGCTCGTTCTCGTACACAAACCCATCCGCAATTTGGCGTTTCTGGACGTACACAATCAACTCCTGCTCCTACCGTACCATCAAAACCTCGTTTTGCGATCGAAGAAGTAAAAGGGGTACCCATGATTGTAGAAAAGAGCGCCTCGTCTGTTCCTATGGTTGCTCCAGTCAAGCCTTCGTTTTCTCCTTCTGTAAACAAACCTGCTACGCCTCCTGCCTCATCTGGCAATGTGCCTATACAGCCCGTCCGACAAAGTCCAACGCGCGAGATTCCTATCCGGCAGGGTGGTACACCTTCAGTATATAGAGTACCTCTCAATGATGTGAAAGTAGCACCGCGTTTGATGGATGGAATAGAGGAGCTTCGATCGTTTACTCTCAAAGACTTTCGGCGTTTGTCCTCTGATCCGCAGATGGCAGTCAAAAGTGTCTATCAAAAGATTAAACTGCTTGAAAAGGATTCAGCATCAAAAAAAGTTGCCGGTATTAATGCGTGGAAAGAAAGTGAAGTACACCGACTCTATGCCACGATTGGTCAGGAGAGTTTTGGGACCGGAAAGAGGATTGGAGATATCATGACAGCGCGCGCTACTCAAAATAAGCCTAATCTTTCTGAAGCAGAATTTGATGCTCTTATGGAGCTCAACGAAATGTTGCGCTTCTGAAAGTAGGCAAGTGTGATACAATTAATATCGTACCCATGGAGAAGTTTACCGTTCCACAATTTATTGAAAACGAAGATAAGATACTCTGGTTTTTGAATGTGCGTCAGTTTTTGATCATTCTTATTTCCTTTGGACTCATCTTTCTTCTCTACAAGCTGGCTAGTACGGCAATGTTCGTTGTTGGCGCTATCCTCATTGGTGGTGGTGCGGGAGTAGTTGCGTTTCTTGAGGTTAATGGTCAGCCGTTCCATTTTTTTCTGCTCAATATAGCAAAGACTACTCAACGACCTGCTCTGCGTGTATGGAAGAAGGAAGCTACCAAGAAAGAATGGGAGGCAGAGGAGAGAGCGATGGTAGCAAAGCTCGCGCGTGAAGAACAAGAGCGCTTAAATAGTCTTCGTCCTGACAAACAAGCACTGACGCCCCAACGCCTTTCAGAACTTTCATTGATTGTCGACACTGGGGGTGCGTATCAAGGTGATACCTATA
>JAUYMJ010000084.1 GCA_030698775.1 bacterium | reverse complement strand
TGATAACAATCCTACCCACCCTAATTGTATTTTGATACCTGTGAAAATGTAACCGCCTGATCGCCTGAAAGTACTCCGAGATTGGTAAGCATTGTGAGAAGGTCAACGCTTGAACCCCCGGATGCAAATGACATTAAATGTGAAATACTTGAGAACCGGGTGTTACTTCTTAACTGATCTAACTTAGTAATCTGACTTTCTGGGTTATATTTGTTTGGTAATAAATCTGCACTAAGTCCGTCAAAAAGCTGAGGATGAAGAAGTGCCCTGTTATTATTGTCAGAAAAAAACATTACAAGCTCTTCATCAACACCGCACTTTCCGAGAAATTTTCCTACAACATCTGATGGTATATGCCTTTGCTGCATTTCGTGATGGACGAATGCCGAAGCACCTATTTCGTTAGCAACATACCGGAACAAACCGACTGCGTTTTCTCTTTCGTCCTGTGATAATCCTGACACCATCACGACCGGGGTTATTTGACTGGCGCGCAATTTCCGCATGAATTCTACAAAATAATTTGACCCAACTCTATGTATAAGCTCTCCATGGTCAAGAACGAACACAACAGGCACACTAGGATCATCGATCGCTTTCGCTTTGGCATCATGGAAACGAGATTCCGGAATGCCTAAATTTTCAATGCGCGGGTTAATGAGAAACGAATCCGATGCAATTCCTTCCTCCTCGCAAAGAGAAAGCACATTTGGTATAAGATATGCTGATTTACCGCTTCCGTGCGGTGAGGAAACTACAACACCGTTACCCCGTTTAATCTGACGAACCACTTCCTCTGCATCCGCTCTCCAATAAGGCATCGCCTCCCTCCAGATATCCCTTGGATCGACAACGGTAAATCTTTCCCTTTCTGCAGGTATGATGATCGTTTCGGTAGGTAAATCAGTTTCTTCCTCGACTGCCTCAGATGTTTCTGTATATGTTGTTTTACCATTAAAAACTGAAGCAAGCTGTGTTGCTGATTTACCTCGTGGTGGATACCGTCTTACCAGCTCCTCGACGACTCCGCGCCCGAACGGAAGTTTTATACGGTCAATTTTAGTATCCTGATTATAAACGCGTATTCCTTTAAACCGCGTCGGAAAACGTTCTTCAGACATCCCTGGAACATCCTCACCAAAAAGAAAGAATGCATCCTGGAACAAGACTTCTGCAGTCCTTCTGGTATCCCAACCGGCTGGTTTGTCATCTGCTTTACCTATTAATTGCCTCTTACTCTTTTTATCAATTGATGAAGTGCTCTCTATTGCAGCGACATATTTAGGGAATGTCTCCTCGGTCCTGACATAATTCTCGCGGTATATTGCCAGATCAAGATGCTCTGCCAGACCGGATTCTCGCAAGATAGGCTGCAGCTTGTCCCGTTCCGACCCTGTCCAAAAAATTAGGGAGTAACCTAAATTTTTCAACATGCCAAGATGGGCTTCAGCGTCAGGATTTATTTTCTGCTCTTCCTCTTCCCCCGAAGGGGCCTCAAGTAACGCTACCGAATCAACAAGGATCACTTGATTTGTAGAAAACTGAGTCTGTAAGCGTGTCAGAACCTGAGGTTCATAAATGAACGCACTGCCAAGATCGGTTATTTCTTTCTTGCCATTTAGCGCATCTGGGAGATGTCCGTTGCTAAGAGATGGGTCAATAGGAACTCCTCCTCGTTCTACACCTCTTCCCCGCATTCCTAGAAATTTAAGCATAGGCTGGAGTATATTAGAAGGACAGCCTAAATTCAAATAGCAATAAATCCGGGAGATACAAACATTTTAAGTTATTTTTCTCAATGGTCTCGTCGTTATTGGGCTGAGATGCGGCCGGTGAAGGTGGATTTTGCAAGCATCGCCTCAACAATATTCCTCGGCACAATTTCGTAATGGCTTGGCTCCATGTAGTAGGAAGCTCTGCCTTTTGACATACTTCGCAGTGTTGTCGCGTAGCCTGAAAGCTCTGCGAGTGGCACCATTGAGAGAATAATCGTCGCATTTCCACGCTCTTCTGTTCCTGAAATCTGTGCCCGTTTTGCCGAGAGATCACCTATCACATCCCCCATAAACTCAGAGGGTGTGGTGACCTCGACTTTCATGATAGGTTCAAGAAGCGTCATGTCTGCTTTTTTGGATGCTGCCTGAATTGCTTGGGACGCGGCAATTTTAAACGCCATTTCCGACGAATCAACATCGTGATACGACCCGTCATAGCAGGTGACTGACAAATCGACGACCGGATAGCCAAGCAGTAACCCGTTTTCGATAGCTTCCTTCACGCCCTTTTCAACTGCTGATACAAATTCTGCAGGGATTGAGCCCCCTTTTATTGCATCAACAAACTCAAACCCCTCTCCTCTGGGTTTTGGTTCAATCCGAAGCATGCAATGGCCGTATTGACCGCGTCCTCCCGACTGGCGGATATATTTCCCTTCACCTTCTGCCGACTTCTGGATGGTTTCTTTATACGCAACTTGTGGATCTCCGACATTTGCGAGGACGCTGAATTCACGCTTCATACGGTCAACCATGATTTCAAGTTGCAGTTCCCCGATTCCTGAAATAATTGTCTGTCCTGTTTCGTGATTTGTCTTGACACGGAATGTCGGATCCTCGTCCATGAGGCGTTTCAATGCAAACCCAAGCTTCTCCTGATCGGATTTCGTTTGCGGCTCAATAGCAAGTGAGATGACCGGTTCAGGGAATGAGATTTTTTCAAGGATAATCGGCTTGTTCTCGTCACAAAGCGTATCTCCTGTGATCGTATCTTTAAGTCCCACAATTCCGACAATTTCTCCTGCATACGCCTCTTTTATTTCCTCCCGTTGATTTGCGTGCATAAGAAGAAGTCGTCCCACGCGCTCACGGATATTTTTTGTACTATTATATATATAGGATCCCGACTGGATAACACCTGAATAGACACGGAAGTACGTCAGCTTCCCGACATGCGGATCATTCTGGATCTTAAATGCCAAACCGCAAAGTATCTCATCCGGAACAAGCTGCCGCGTTTCTTCTTCATTTGTTTTTGGATTTATCCCTTTTACTTCTTTAAGATCGACAGGTGAGGGGAGATAATCAATCACCGCATCTAGAAGCGGTTGAACTCCTTTGTTGCGAAGTGATGTTCCTGCGTAAATCGGTACCAATTTGTATCCTATGACTGCGCGCCTGAGTGCAGCTTTTAGCTCATCCACGCTTGGCTCCTCACCTGCCAGATACTTCCCCAAAAGCGCGTCATCGGTTTCTGAGATTTTCTCAACGAGTTTTGCTCGGTACTCATCAACCTGTGCCTTCATATCCTCAGGAATTTCATCCGATACATCAAATTTTGCACCCAGCTCTTCTGACCCCCAAATAATCGATTTCCGTGTCAAAAGGTCAACGTTGCCTTTATACGTATGTTCACTGCCTATCGGTAACACCATAATTGCCGGATTTGCGGCAAGACGTGTTTCGATGCTTTTGACAGTCGCGAGAAAATTTGCACCTAGCTTATCCATCTTATTTACAAAACAGATACGCGGTACTTTATATTTATCTGCCTGCCGCCAGACAGTTTCTGACTGTGACTGCACGCCTTCCTCCGCATCAAGAACGGTAATACCCCCATCTAATACACGAAGCGAACGCTCAACCTCTGCAGTGAAATCGACGTGTCCCGGGGTATCGATAATGTTTATGCGATAGGGATCTTCTTTGCCCTTCGCGCTATGAGCCGAATGGGTCCAGAATGTCGTCGTTGCGGCGGAAACGATCGTAATACCCCTCTCCCTCTCCTGATCCATCCAGTCCATCTGGGTATTTCCTTCGTCAATGTCTCCGATCTTATATGTTCGTCCTGTATAAAAAAGGATTCGCTCGGTTGTCGTGGTCTTCCCGGCGTCAATATGCGCAATAATCCCGATATTGCGGATTTTATCAAGTGGCACTTGCCGTGATTTTGCGTCTGAAGCCATAAAAAAAAGTTAAAAATCCAAATTGCTCGCCTCGCTATCGCTTTGGCGAAGCGGGCAAAGTTCAAAATTACAGTGCAAAACTTAAAACCGATAATTTTAAACTGCAACTTTTAATTTACAACTTTGAACTTTTAACTATATGAAAGTATAGCATAAGTATTCCGTAAATTCTAGCCAATTTTTCCTTTGACAAACATAACCGTAGTGATAGACTGGTTGTAGGTCCTTTTTTGGAAGGGCTTTTGTTGCGTTGCAAACGATAAGAGCAGCAGTCTATGGCAAAAAAAATCCGTAATATAAACCTACTAAGACACCAGGAGAAAAGTGTCATTGACAAATTTCTTGACTGGGCCTTCACTGTTGGGAGAGCAATCGTTATTATTACCGAATCCGTTGCGCTTTCCGCCTTCGCGTACCGGTTTATCCTCGACAGACAAATTATTGACTTAAAAGACAAAATCAAACAGGAACAGGCAATCGTCAAGCTATCCGCGAACAATGAGTATACGTTTCGCAGCCTACAAAACCGCTTACTAGGCGCAAAAACCCTTGAAGATGCGTCGGGTAAAGAAACAATGCTCCTCAATCAGATTCTTGAGAGGGCACAAGGGAGAATGTCATTTCTCTCCGTTGCTATTGGGGATGAGACAGTTTCAATGGATGGAACCGTATCTTCGCCAGGGGCAATAGGGTCGTTTACCGCAGATCTACGGGGTATTCCCGGCATATCCGCTGTTTCAATCGATAACATCAGCAACAACACAAAAAACGGCGCACTTACTGTTTCAATACGTGCAACCCTCACGAAATAAACGAATATGAAGATTAATAAAGAAGGTTTTGAAAAAATCACAAAAAAAACATACCTGGAATACATCCGGTTATTTCCGGTATTGAAAAAAGAACGCAACAAGCAATACGGGATGTTGATTTTTACGTTTGCGACGATGACTTTCTTCGGAATTTTTGCAATCAACCCCACGCTCACAACGATCGCGGAATTACAAAGAAAACTTACGGATGCAAAAGAAGTCCACCAAGAACTGTCGCAAAAAATAGACAACCTCTCGGTCTTACAAAACAAATACGCACAGCTGACACCTGATCTACTCCTTATAGAAGCAGCGTTACCACAAACGGTGAGCGCAACGAGATTTATGGGACAGTTGCAAGCAATCGTGAGGCAGTCGGGGATAAGTGTGGACGGGATATCGTTTGGGGCACTGACGCTTGCATCAAACCCGAAGGTTACGGAGGGGAAATTCACCTTCTCGCTTCAGGCAAGCGGTACATTTTCGCAAATTAATTCGTTTCTCAATAGCCTGACAACGTTTGACAGGATTGTTGTTATCGATTCTCTCTCTCTTGTAAAAGAAACCGTTGGAGGAGCAACCGTAAACCTCGCCATTGCTGGATCGGCGAGTTTTAAACAGTAAAAACCTATGAAAGGCAAAGAAATTCTACTCATTGCAATTTCATCTTTTTTTCTTACGGTGATTTGGATTGTCTCGAATGTCTATCATGCGTATGCTACCTCAACCATTGATTCTCTTTTGAAGGTGCAGATAATCCCAATTTCGCCAACGTTTGACCAGACGACGATTGACCGGATAAAAAAGAGAACGCCGATACTTCCGCTCAATGCGGTAAGTATCCCGGTAAGTGGAACACCGACTCCGACGCCGTCTCCCGTTATCGAAAATCAGCCAGAACCGACGCTTGAAGTGCTGCCTATCGAAACGCTACCTCAAACCGAAGTTACTATCACTCAGTCGCCCGAGAGCATCTCGCCGACACCATGAAACGACATTTTCTGAACCGACGAATTCCAACTATCCTCGCTATCCTTCTCCTTGTCGGAGGTTTGGGATTTGCCTCGTACCTTGCAAATACGTCCCTAAAAATCACAAGCTTTGCATCACCTGATGAAAAACCTCAGGACATCCGAATCACAAACATTACCGACACGAACTTCACCATTACCTACACGACTGCAAAAGCAGTCTTGGGGAGCATCACGTACGGGACTACAACGCCTTCCCAGACAGCGTTTGACGATCGGGACAAAAATGGCGCACCGACACAGTACACAGCACACGAAATAAGCGTGAGTTCGCTTAAGGCAAAAACAACCTACGTATTCTCTATCACGTCGGGAGCAAGTACGTTTCTTGACAACGGCTCACTTTTTAATGTGACAACAGGAAGTGTGCTTGAAAACCCACCCACGTCAAAAACGATCACAGGGACGATTCTCTCAGAAGACAGCTCCCCTGCAATCGGCACGCTCGTCTACTTGTCGCTTGGAAAAGACGGGCAAGTACTCTCAACGCTCACTGATGCAAATGGTAACTATTCTCTATCACTGCAGAATGCCAGAACAAAAAATCTCGACGCTTTCTTTATGCCTTCCGACGATACAAAAATTGACCTGATTGCAAAAACGAATACAGTAACGTCAAAAACCACGTTTCTCGCAATCGACCCGTCCGTTCCGACAATAACTCTCCCGCAAAACTATGACTTCACGCTCGGGAGAACGATTCTTTTGCCAAGCAGTTCCCCTGATACCGTCTCCTTTCCCGTGCTGGACGTTAATCCAGTCGAGACGACTTCAGTCACCATCGAAACACCAAAAACAGATGAGCAATTTTCAGACCTTCAGCCCGAATTCACAGGAACTGCTGCCCCCAGTCAGGAGGTAGAAATCACTATCCAATCAAGCGAACAAAAAGTGACGGTGACATCAAGCACAAATGGCAGCTGGTCTTTTCGGCCCGAAACCCCACTTGAACCAGGACAGCATACGATAACAATAAAAACAAAGGATAAAAACGGACTACTCAGACAAATCACAAGGTCATTTATTGTGCTTGCCGAAGGAAGCCAATTTACAGAACCGTCAGTTTCACCAAAGCAGCCATCGTCTACACCAACTCCCGGTTTGACAACTCCTCCAACCGTGCCGCCAACAGAACCTCCTTCACCAAGCCCGACAGTCGAGGAAACGCCCACTCCAGAAGTATTGCCAACGGAGGAAATTATTCTACTTCCGACAGAGGCACCAACGCCATCACTGACTCCCCGCCCCTCAATACAACCGACAGGGTCAAGTTCCCTGAATACCGTCGGTCTTATCTCTTTTGCATTCATAACGCTTGGTGTTATACTTCTCCTCTTCACGAAGGGATTCATACTGAGGGAATCATCCTGAAGGATTCATTCTGAAGGAATAAATTTATGAAAATTGCCGTAATCGGAGCCGGATTCACCGGACTCGCAGCTTCATTTATCTTGGCCAAAGATGGCCATGATGTGAGTATTTTTGAGCGGGACCAGGATCCGGGAGGCTTGGCAATAGGCTATAAAGAAAAAGATTGGGAATGGACGCTTGAGAAGCATTACCATCACTGGTTTACAAACGACCATAGTATCCTCGCACTTGCAAAAGAAATTGATTACGAGGTGCTTATTCGCCGCCCAAAAACTTCAGTCTACACGGGCGGAGAAATCTATCAACTTGACTCTCCGATCTCTGTGATGCGCTTCCCGAAACTAAGCGTTCTCGAGCGTATACGGATGAGTGCCGTACTGGCAGCGCTGAAATTTGACCCGATCTGGAAACCGCTTGAAAAATTTAATGCAGCAACAATATTACCAAAAGCCATGGGAAAAAAAGCATACGAGATGATTTGGGAGCCACTCCTCGTGAATAAATTCGGAAGTTTTGCAACCGATGTGTCACTCGCTTGGTTCTGGGCAAGAATCTATAAGAGAACCCCGTCACTCGCGTACCCGAGTAAAGGGTACCTGTCGTTTGCAAAATTTCTCAGCAAAACAATTGAGGATAACAACGCCAACATCTACCTGAATACGGAAATCCAGTCACTTACTACAAAAGGCAACGACGTCATTATTTCATTTTCTAAGGATAAGAAAAAAGAGTCACTCCGGTTTGATAAAGCGATCGTGACAACACCTTCACCGCTCTTTGTCAAAATAGCACCGCAACTTCCGACATCATACACAGCAACACTCGCAAAACTAAAAAGCCTCGGCGCGATCAATCTCGTCCTTCGTCTGTCAAAACCATTCTTCACAGACAATACGTATTGGCTCAGTGTATGTGAAAAAACATCTCCTATCATGGCAATCGTTGAGCATACCAATTTTATGGACAAAAAACATTATAATAATGAGCATATCGTCTATCTCGGAAATTACCTACAACGGGAGCACAAATACTTCACCATGTCTGAAGAGCAAATCCTCAAAGCTTATGACCCT
>JAUYMJ010000077.1 GCA_030698775.1 bacterium | reverse complement strand
CAATGCGGGGAAGAGCTCGCTTTTTAATCTTCTCACAGGGAAAAAGCAGCTTGAGAAAGATGAGCTGTTTGCCACACTTGACAGCAGCGTCGGGAAACTGTATCTTCCTGCACTGCACCATGACGTACTCGTGACGGATACCATCGGGTTTATCAGGAACCTTCCCCCGAGGCTTGTGCAGGCGTTTACCTCAACTTTGATGGAATCGGTACACGCGGATCTACTGCTTCATATTGTCGATGCGGGAGATCCTGAGATCTCGGTCAAGGTGCAAGTCGTCAATACAATTCTCAAAGATATCGGGCGGGATACGGGGGACGTGGTGTATGTGTTTAACAAATCAGATTCGGTCGATGCTTCGAAAAAAGAAGAGCTTCAGACTGAGTACAGGCAGCTAGAGCCAGTCTTTGTCTCGGCAAAAACCGGAGACGGGATAGAGACTGTTTTGGAGACGATTGCAGCACGGCTTGCGGGGTAGCATCGGGCGCCAAGTGTTAAATACTCTCCTCGGAAATTCCGAGTTCATAAAGGCGGGTTGCGGCATCCCGTACGGAAACTTCCCCGACAAATTGTGACAGGGTAGGTTCATCGGGAGTGCTTCCACTTTGGATTAATGTGTCGGCGAACACTGTTCTTGCTTCTCTTTCCGCTATCCACTCATTGCCGAACCGCTTAACGAACGCTTCTTCAATGGTGACGTCATCCTCCATAGACCCCGTCTTATCGGAAGGAGAAGGTGATTTACTTGTAAGACCTGCTACGAACCTTGGCATATAGACGAGTGGGTCAAGAGGTTGCAGCGGATCAAGAAGCGTATGGGCTCTCACAGAAGGGTAAGTGATAGGCAGACCAAGTTGGGTAAGGGCTGTGACTCGGCTTTCTGCTTGGTTAAGAAGTTTCAATGCATCCTCTGAGGAGAGATGCATTTTTCCTTCTTGTGTCATCTGTTCCATGTCCTGTCTGATAGCAATTTGGTTGACCGCTTTGAAAGTAAGTTGTTTCATCTGGACTGCATCCAGGAGATCTTCGAAAAGAAAGTTCTGCTCCTCTGCAATCTCTTCCGTATCATTTTGGAAGAGGAGACTGATCTGTCCGCGGACTAACTCTGCCAATTCCTCTTTAAGGTGTCCGGGGACTGTGCCGTAATCCTTGCCTATGCGTGCGAGAAGTGTGGCATGCAGGCCATGTGCCATTTCCTCGCCTGTCGTCATGGTAAGCCTCCTCGTGTCAATACGGGGATTAATACCTGATACGGATGTTGTCTCGCCGTGTGCGTTGGGGTATGTGTAGTTTAATCCTCTCGGGTTTGCACCGTAGCGTGTCGTAAGATACAGCGGAGAAATATCCGAAGCGAGTAAAAGAAACGGGATGCGCTCCCGAAGAAGTAAAGTCGTCTCTGCCATTTTCGATGCAAATACCTTTTTATTGCCGGGATCATCCGGAAGACCCTTTTTTTCTGCTCTTGCCGTGAGGATATCCCATTCGCTGAGAGGTTTTGTGCCGTCTTCAAAAAGCGAAGGAGTCTCGCGTTGCAGATGGATGAGCATTTCTTCATTCATCTGAGGATCTGCAAGAAACCCGGCAAGTTTTGTCATGATTGTTTGGGAATCCGAAAACCCATTGAGCGCTAAGACGTCATCAAAGCTAAGTCCGATAGCCCGTCGGTAATTCTCAACGTCCCATGTAAGCTGAAGCGTTGCAATGGCAAGGTCTATTCTTTCTGCCTGAGCTGCAAGCACCTGCTCGATGTTATGGCGAAGTGATGGATCGCCACGATAGTTTTCAAGAAACCGTTGAAAAACAGCGGCATTTGCTCCTTCGGTTGTAGTAAGAAATTGTTCATACTTTCCTTCATCACCGATTGTTGTACGGATCAGCTCCAAAAATGCATGGGTAGGACGGGGGTTGCCGTTTGTTCTGCTCTCAGGATCAACTCCGTTAAACCGGTCGGAAAGTGCATTTCCCCGGTCGGCAAAGAGATTGTCAACAGAAAATGTATAAAATGCACAAAGCCTTTCTTTTGCCGGTGTCTCCCCGGCTTCGCCCGGGTTTTTCAGGGTGTCATTGTAGCGCTGAACAAGATACGAACCGACAGCCGTCAACTGCTCCCTTTTTTCCAGAGGGTCTGTTGCCAATTCGAGATGACCTGCAAACGGTCTCCGCGCAGGGCTTGAGAAAAATTCTTCCGCTTCCTCCTGGGACCAGGCGAAGTAGTGAGGGAGAAATGACGTCGCATTTGCGCCATCAAGCTGCATCAAAAGGTCATCGGTCACTGTTTCAAGCTGCGCGTCAATTGCTTCAATCCCAAGTCCAGTTGTGCCGTCTGGAAAATAGTAGTCTATACCGGGAAGCGCAAGAAACGCTTGTCTCGTATCAGGTAATGACGGAAGCGGTAGTTTATTGTCGGGAGTTGTACGCGATGTGGTGAGTTCTCTGGCGACCATAACAGGTTGCTATTATACTAAATCCTGTAGTTTTTCTCAAACACGGTAAGGTATATCCTGATTTGTAAGATTCTTACTATTGTTTTTTGCAAATTTTTGCTATAGTGCATACTTACCGGATGATTTGTCCGGACAGAAAGGAGGTGTAGCAAATGAAAGCAAAGAAAAAAGCAAAGAAACTAACAATCTCAGTCCGCAAACTTGAGAAAATCGAGACGACAGGAAAGGGTTGGTGCAGAAACAGTTAATTTGACACTTTAGACTGAAGATATAAAAATACAAGAGCAATGCATATGTTGCATGGTTCTTGTATTGTTTTAGGCAGGTTTTGTAAGCATATGAAACATCCCCAAATAAAACAGGCGTTATCCCCTGCCCTCAGAAAAGACCGCACGATTGTGCTTGGAACTATGCTTTTTGGTACCGGAGTTGTTCTTCAGGATGATGAAAAAAATTCCCTCTGGAGCCTGATGTCTCTGATGGACGGTACAAGAACAATACCGGAAATAGTACAGGACTTCATAAAAAAGCATCCGGAGGTTGATATAAAATCAGTTTCACCGGCTATTAGAAATCTGATCAGAAGGGGATTTGCTGAAGATAAAAAAGCTCCCCTTCCCCTGACTATCACTCCTGATGAAGCAAAACGGTACAGCAGAAGTGCCGAGTATTTTGCCTGGGTTGACAGGAAAGAGCGGGAATCACCCTTTGAATATCAGGCTATCCTAAAAAAATCATGTGTTACAGTAGTCGGCGTGGGAGGAATCGGATCATCAACAGCCGCAAGTCTGACGGCACTGGGCATCGGGAATTTGCACCTTATTGATTTTGACAATGTCGAACTGTCCAATCTCAACAGACAGATCCTCTACACAGAGAAAGATATAGGGAGAAACAAGGTATCGGTAGTTGAAAATGCTTTAAAAAGCCGAAACAGCAGTATCACTGTCTCCTCCCAGAATCTTCGAATTGACACATATAAAGATATGGAGTCTTTATTCAAGAATAGGCATATGATAATTCTCTGTGCCGATAACCCTTATGAAAAACTCCGTGAGTGGGCGAACGAAGCAGCGCTGAAAACGGAAATTCCCTGGATTGAAGGCTATAGCGGCGGACCCCAGTACGCGGTCCATCTCTATGTGCCGTTTAAGACGCCATGCTATATCTGCGTCAATCACTTTTTTGAGCGGGAGATACAAAAAACCGGGTTTGTTGATCCTGATGTTATCAACAGGGTTCTTGAAATTCAGCCTGTTATTGCACCGTCCGTGAATATAGCAGGACACCATATTGCACTACAGACTGCATATTATCTTCTCGGTATAAAGCCTTTTATTTGGGGAAGGCAATACCGACAAAATCTGTTAGAGCTTGATCATATACTTTCCGGAAAACCGAAATTCTGGAAGGAATGTCCGATGTGCGGCCGGAACGGAATGTACGGAAAAGATAATATTAAGAGTGAAAAGAAGAATGCAAGATAATACAACTGGAACTCCCCAGAAAAACCACGTTATTACTCCTAAATCAACTCTGTCATTTTATAATTTGCAGTACCGCTTGGAGAACGGGGAATATGTTGTGTGGAGAATTGGGGATGATGATTTTTACGTACTTCCCGAAGAGGGAAAACGCGCAATAGAGCTTCTAAAGACGGGTATGCCGGTTGAAAAAGTACAAAAGATTCTTGATGAAGAATATGACGCACAGATTGACCTGACCGGGTTTATTACCTCGCTACTGAATACAAATCTTTTATCAGCATTTGACGGGTACGATCTACCGGAGAAAACGTACAAAAAAAACAGCCTGCCGTGGATCACAAAAACCCATGCGGGATGGTTTCTGAGTAAATACGCTTTGATGTTATACGGTATTGTATTTTTTGCCGGGATAGGGACGTTAATTTCACATATCCCGCTTTTTCCGCAATGGAGTGATTTTTTTTGGGCGCCTTCAACGAGTCTGGTGCTTCTTGTCAATATCTGTATCGGGTTTGGGTTTGTTGCACTTCATGAGTTGGCACATCTTTTCACGGCAAGGGCTCTTGGTATTCCGGGACGGATAAGTTTCGGCACCAGGCTTCATTATTTAGTGATGCAAACCGATGTCACGGGTATTTGGAGTGCTCCCAAAAATAAGCGGTATATTGTGTATCTTTCGGGAATATTCTGTAATCTGCTTTTTGCATCGGTTTTTATCATCCTGCTTTCTTATATTCCGTTTTCACCTCTTATAACAGGGATACTAAAAATGGCTTTGCTGACGAATATACTTGTGATTGTCGGGGAGTTTGAACTTTATATGCGGACTGATCTCTATTTCGTACTTATGGATTTTCTCCGTTGTAGAAATCTCTTTCACGACAGTCTTTCGTATGCGCGATACGTGCTAAACAGAATGATTGGTTTTACCGGACTTAGAAAGAGAAAGTTGAACAATCCTCTTCTGCACTTACCGCATCATGAGAGAAGAAGCATACAGGTCTATTCGTTGATCGCAGTCATTGGGTCAATTGTCTCTTTGGGAATTTTTGCCTTCTACAGTGTCCCTATCGCCCTGAGACTTTACGAAACAGCCGTCATATCGCTCGTCTCCGGTTATTCGGAGGGGAAACTGATCCACTTTATAGACGGATCAGTAACGCTTCTTGTTGAAGTACTTTTCATCGGGCTTTATATCTATGCATTTGTCAAAAACCATCCGCGGATTATTGCTTTCGTGACGGCAAATGTCCTGCCTTTCAGAAAGAGGCGTTAATAATCAGGATAAAGCGTTTTCTTGTGTCCTGCGAAGTCGTATAATACGACGTATGGACGAATTTGTTTTCTTGGATACCGAGACCACGGGGAATGATATCTTGGGAGATAGGCTGTTTCAGCTTTGTTACAAACACAATGATGATTTGAAGAGTCAATACTTCACCCCTCCCGTCCCCATCTCCATCAAATCCCAATCCATCACCCACGTGACAAATAAAATGGTTGCGGGGAAAGGAGCGTTTGAGACAAGTGCTATGAAGAAGGAAGTGGCAACACTTCTCAAAGACAACATCATGATTGCGCATAATGCGCTTTTTGATATAGCGATGCTAAGTCACGAAGGTGTTTCGGTACCGCGGTTTATCTGTACCCTCAAACTCGCGAGGGCTCTTGATCCTGAGAATGAAATCCCCGAATATAACCTGCAGTTTCTGAGGTACTATCATGAACTAGATGTCAAAGCGGATGCGCATGATGCGGTAGGTGACGTGTTGGTCCTTGAGGCATTATTTAAACGGTATTACAAACAGATGCAAGCGATGTATCCTAAGGAAAATGAAGCGATTGAAAAAATGCTTATGATTTCAACGCAGCCGTCTTTATTTACGCTTTTCGCCTTCGGCAAACACAAAGGAAAGAAAATTGAAGAGGTGGTACTTTTTGACCGGTCATATGTGGAGTGGCTTTTGGAGCAGAAGCGGCAAAATGCGAAGCCCGGGGAGGAAGACTGGATTTTCAGCCTCAAATATCATTTGAAGATAGAGTAATGTTTTATTTCCTACTTTTTCCGCAAAAGTAGGCAAAACTCTTTTGCTGCGAAAGTCAGCCTATTTTGCTCCGTTCACTCCTCGGGGGATTGTCCGCCCCCTTCAGCCACAAGAGCTGGATTCCCCCTGAGTCGTTCACTTCGCAAAATTGAACGGCTTTTGTTTCGATGCAAAAACCCAGAAATAATATTTTTACTCAAATAGACGCGCTTAGTTCTAACGCTCACCGCAATAGGTTTTTCTTTAGATTCTTGCATTGAACGCAGCAGCATTGATTCTGAGTGAGCGCTCCTGGGGGAACCCACCGCTAGAGTGGAGGGGGTGTTATCACCCGGGAAGCGAGTGAAGAATCAAGCTCGACCGTTCATAGCAAGAGAGTTTGGGCGTCTTTGCGGAAAAGACGCAAAAATAAAGAGAAATTTTTGTGACTCATATCACAGCAATGGTTACTTCTCTCTTGTACTGTAAGGGAAATTAACCTGTGAAAAAAGTATTGCTACAAGGAATTCTTGCCGGGTGCGCCGGGCTCGCCTCATCACTTGTGATGGGGTATGTCATGAATGGTATGTTTCCCGGTTTGGTATTTGAATATGACAATCCCTCCCTTTTCAGGCCGTGGTCTGATCCTCTGATGTCACTTTATTTCCTCCATCCTTTCGTTTTAGGCATTATCCTGGCATTCGTGTTTTCAAAAACAAAGAAACTGTTTGTCAAAGCAGGGTTTGTCCAGACCGGGCTTCGGTTCGGGGGACTTTTCTGGTTTCTCACATCAATTCCGGGGATGCTCATTTCATATAGCACGTTCCCTGTCTCACTGATCATGATAGTCAGCTGGAGCATGAGTTCACTGGCTATGATTCTCGCATCGGCAATTGTACTTGCAAAATTGCAAAAAGAGGAATAGGCTAAAAAGAGATATGATACGAGACGGGGTACTCCTGGCGCTTCTTCGGATAGGTATGGGATGTGTGTTCCTGTGGGCGTTTTTGGACAAAGTGTTTGGACTGGGTTTTGCTACTACTCAGGATAAATCCTGGCTCATGGGTGTCTCACCGACAAGCGGATTTTTGCAATTTGGGACCAAAGGGATGTTTGCGTCTTCTTTTCATACGCTTTCCGGTAATGTCGCTGTCGACTGGCTTTTTATGCTTGGGCTTTTAGGAGTCGGTGTTGCATTCACCTTCGGAATCGGCATGAAAATTGCATCGTATGCAGGAAGCCTCATGATGCTTCTTATTTACCTCTCTCTTTTCCCGCCGGCAAATAATCCGCTTATTGACGAGCACATCATCTATATACTGGTCCTTTTGTATTTGGGACAGGCAGATCTTCGGGTGTGGTCACTTCAGAATTGGTGGATGAGCATGGGGATTATCAAACGCTACCCTCTC
>JAUYMJ010000067.1 GCA_030698775.1 bacterium | reverse complement strand
CTCCACGCGGCGTCGCTCGGTCAGACTTTCGTCCATTGCCGAATATTCCCAGTTGCTGCCACCCGTAGGTGTACTGCCCGTGTCTCAGTGCAGTTGTGGCTGACCGACCTCTCAGTCCAGCTACCCGTCATCGCCTTGGTGGGCTATTACTCCGCCAACTAGCTGATGGGACGCAGGCTCCTCCCGAAGCGGGCCGTTAAGCCCTTTACCCTTGCGGGACTATGGAGTATTACCCCATCTTTCGATGAGCTATCCTCCGCTCTGGGGTCGATTCCTACGCGTTACTCACCCGTCTGCCACTTGATTGTCATGCGACTCTCCCGTTCGACTTGCATGCCTAAGCCACGCCGCCAGCATTCATCCTGAACCAGGATCAAATTCTCAAAAAAAATTAACGAAGTTAATTTTTTGAAGTACTGGAAACCCAAAGGGTTTTCAGTGCAAAAAAATTATATCTCCATTAAAAGCGAATAAGAGTAAAACTCCGATTTTGCAACCGGAGGGGAAACTCTCATTCTAAAAAATTCCCTACCACTTCTTGATTACTAATCCCGACCCTACGTCGAGACTAGTCTCTCTCGACCATTTTTGCTCCCGATTTGAAATCGGGAAGTGTTGCGATGATCTCGAAAGTAAAAATTCAATTATTAATGTGCAAATTGAAGTCCTTGTTACTCGCCGCAGGCGAGAAGTTAAGAGGCTTAAATGATGTGAGACCGAAGTTTAATAAAAAAACTCGCCCAAAGGCGAGTTGCGGACAACAAACCTCAGGTAAAATCTCACATACCGTAGGAATCATTATAGCTTTGTTTCATGGATTGTCAATACGTAAGTTATATTTCAGTATTGACCTTGCGTTTTATCGAATGGGTCAGGGCCATAAAATACTGATGAAGGAGAAGAAAAGAATGATTATGAGAGCATCCCTGCGGTAAACGCACATTTTCGTCCCGCCGGAATAACCTCAGGACCAAGTGTTACCTCAACCGCTGTCGGGAACACATTCTGAAACGTCTCCACATTCGGATTTCCGTTGACGACATATTTGACACACACCCTGTTGTACCACTCAACCAGCTCAAGAGACGTCCCTTTCTTCCGTAAATACGCTGAGATCTGTTTTGGTTCGACAAAATCCTGAGCGATCATACGGTACCCACGGTCAATAAATTCATGCAACAAATTCCACCTCTCGTCCTGGCTTTCCATAATATCACCAAGTGGAACAGCGACACCTTTCGCACGGTTTGCGACAATCATATTTCCCTTCGCCCAGGTGACTTTTACAACTTTTCCATCTGCTCTCGCTTTATCAAGTGCGTCATGTGACGCCACGAAATAGGAAGGAATCATGAGCTGTCTTAGCCGCTCATTCCTCTCCTCACCTAATTTCTCATTCCAGAAAGTCCGAAGTTCAGGGTCGTAAAACAACGCAAATAGCCCTTTATTGACCATCGCATTGTAGTTGCCCGATGCGAGAAGTTGCTGTCTTGTGATACCAATCTCCCCAAGCTCAGCTGGCGAGCTGTATGATTCATTCAGGACAACCGCGTATGACTCCCAGTCAGGAATCACAACCTTATTTTTCAATTCCTCTATATCAAACAACTCACACTGGATTGCGCCCTTTGATAATTCGTGAACTATTTCAATGAAGCGTTTGGCATTTGGTGTGAATGGATTATTGTAGAGGTTTCTGATGATAGCGAGGCGGAGCGCTGATTTATATGGGGAGACGAGGAACATTTTTTCAAGTGCAGCAATGATTCGTGCAATTGTCGTCTCTTCCATAAGCTGCAAATGGTACGCCAGCTGCTCAATCATCATCAAGGCACTTACGCTATCGATGCCTTCAATCTCATTGACCTTTAAAGCACCTTTCGCATCAATAATGGAATCAATCCTCCAGGTCAGTGGGACACGGATATCCATCCCGTCCCCAAGAAGGTTCTGATAGCTTTTCGGAAGCGTACGAAGCGCGCGGCCAAGATGGAGAAGGTCATTCCCAAAATCGGTCAGTATTTTTTTCGAGCCTAACGGAAGCCTGACAGGCTCGGCAGTGATGCGGAATGTTGGTTCGTTAACGTTTTCTGGACCGTAGAATGGTCCCATCGCTTTGATGAAACTGTGAGCGTGGTTTGCAGACTGCAACAACGTATCAAACTGCTCAAGCGGCAGACTGAGAAGATTCGCCAATTGCCTCCGGTCGTTTATGTGTAACTGGTTCACAACGTGCAATTATAAAAGTAGATGCTAGCATAACGGTTTCAAGATGTCCAGTATTTGTCAGGCTGAGAATTCTCACATTGAGCCTCAGGAGATGTAAGAAAACGAAGATCTTATGTAAGTGAGGCAAAAAACTGGAGACGCTTATTCATTCCTGTCATTTCATCAATCTGTCCGCTTGTTACCCCATTCATTGCTCCACCAGGATCATTCCCTTCATGGAGCATTGCTGCCAGGCCGGGTAATTCACGCGTAAGCCCTTGCTTGAGCGTAACCGTTTCTGCCATCTTCCGTATTACATCAAGTGCGTGTTTATCGCCATAAAGTAATATATCAAGAAATGTCGCGGGAACAGGCTCATCTTTTGCTCCCTTGAGAAACGCAATGCTCGGATACGGGAAAGAAAGCCTATTTGTTGGTACATCCTGGTACACCGTAAGTTTCTCCCCGTCTCCTACCACCTTCTGCATCGCAGCATATGCTTCCTTCATTCGGGTGAAATACGTTGTCTGGCCACCTCCGCCTATAAGGCATAATCCGTAGTAAAAACCGAGAACGATGAAACAGAGTAGCGTACTTGGGATAAGTTCTTTCTCCCTGAGGGCAAGCCCGATCGATTCCGGTGAAAGCGAAACCCGATATGACCCGTCAGGAGTAACAAGTTCCTTGCCCACTTTAAAAAGCTGCATTCGGTATTTCTGGTCTTTTGGCAAAGCCCAAAATAGGTATGATCCCGTACGGTTTTGTAGTGAAAATGCGCCGGTAATAGCTTCAAAATATTTTGGGAGAAGCGTATGGTGCTCCTCGTCAAACAACAATCTATGCACAGTAGTATCTTGGTACAGATGGTATTGCAAAAGAAGCTCATTGATGATTGTTTCTATTTCTATATAACAAAGGTTTGGCTTTGAGGGAAACAGTTTTTTCCAGAGGTGAAAATTGCCTAGTGTTATCTGATCGGAAAAAAGCGGTTGTGAGAGCATTTGTGGGGTATTATAAATTTCTTCAAGCAGAATACCGATCTGTTCTGCATACTTCGCGCCAAAAATTCCGTCGGCTACCCAGCCATCAACTCGTTCTTTTACAGCAATAAGTGACTCTTTTGCATACGATGGGAGCCTGAATACCGGGCGCTGCCTGTCTTTACTCGGAAAAAAAACAAGCTGATTAAGCGATACCCCACCACTGGAAAGGCTGTGCACTAGATGGCCCCGCGGGAAGGAAAAATTATCAAGCGATACATTGGCAAATGAGAGAACAATGATGGTATTTAGCCCCTCTTGCACATTTTCCTGCATCGCAAAAGAGTTCAACAGATTGCTGTTGACAAAATCAGGATGTGTTATTGGTCCGTGGTGGTCGGATGTAACAACAGAGTAGTTGTTAGTAAGCTGCGTTGTGATGCTTTGGGCAATTGTTGCACCTAACAGTCTCTCTGCTTGCTTTGAGATAACATCAAGAAGCTCATGTTTTCGCTCTTCAGGAACTGAATTGTTTGGAATATCGAATTGACGTTTTGTAAACTCGAAGAGTGAGAGATCTCCATGTTGTCTATACGTCTCCCCAAGCACAGGACGTTTTTCAAACACAGCTTGCTCCAGCTGTCGTAGTAACTCTGATGCTTCTTTTGTATCTTTCGATTGTGTGTTCATTGAGGATTGACGACTCAGCTGGATCAAAGCGAATTGAAGAGATTATTATAGCAAAATACGATGACTAGATACGGATTTTCTCGGACAAGTCTATAAATCCTTTAGCAGTTGGAAATCATCATGAAACAGCTTCTTAAACTTATTCGGAAAACGGAGTACTGCCGCGGGATGGTAGGTAAGAAAATATTTTACCCCATCTTGCTCCTCGATAATCCTCCCTCGTTCCTTAGTTACCGAAATTCTGCTTTGCAGAACTCCTTCAGCTGCAACCCGACCTAACAACACCACAACGTTTGGCTGGATAATCGCAAGTTGCTTCATCAAATGAATTCTCCCGTGAGCAATATCTTTTGGTGTCGGTGTTCCTCGTAGCGGTAAGTACTTCACCGGGCTAGTTATGAAAACATCTTTTATATCATCAAGTCCTATTTCCCGGATAAATGATCGCAATAGTTTCCCTGATCTTCCAACAAACGGCCTGCCTGACGCGGCTTCAGTCTTCCCCGGCGCCTCACCGACGAAAACGATATCCGCATCAGGATTCCCCTCTCCTGGCACTGCCAACCCCGTCTTTCCAACTATGCAAATCTTGCATTTCTCAATTTCTTTTGCAATTTCATCCAATGCCTTTTGTTTCTTCACAAAATCAATAATAACAAAAACTCTAGAAATTTAGCATCTGCTTGCAAAATCGGCCTTTCTTGCTACAATTCGCCCATGGTAGAAACCACTAAGAGATTTGTTGAACCACCGCTACCGCAGAGCATCCCTCCCTTCGGACATGCAAATCCGGACCAATTAAAAGCTATCATTGGCGAGCTCAATCTTACTGTCCGCTACCTGAAGGAAAGAACAAAGGTACGACCAAATACCATACCAAACCCCTATGCAGATTACTTGCTTGAAAGAACAAATGAAGAAAGGGGTGCTACGTTTGGTGAAATGCTCTTCTACCGGGCAACACATCCCGATGAACATGCTTTTTTTACTGCAAAGGTTGCAGAGACTTCCGATGCTCCACAACCTGATAACGTAGTGGTCTTCGAATTTCCTGATTTGACACATCCGCGCGGATACGTGCGGACTCAAACACGTCTAGAAATGATTTACTACCCAAATAAAATTCTTGATGCTTCACAAGCAAAAAAATACGTGGAGGGTAATGTTTCAAGGGATGAGGCGATTGGACTAGCCCCTATCCCTAACCTAACAAGCAATGCCGTATCAGACCTAGCGAGAAAAATTAATCTTATCGATACGATAGAAGCAAATGCCAGCCGTGGATCAAAAAGTGATCAACAAAACCTAAAAAGGTTCTTACCATTAAAATATCGCTATCTCCTCCAGGAATTACTCCCGGCAAGACGTGGCAAAGCGTTACCTCATGGTAGCGATGTCCGTGTACTACTCATAAAAGACCCTGGAGGAAGAGAGGTAAAAAATAGAATCGATATTGTGATTGAGATAGGAAATAATACTGTTAAGACAACATTATCTGTTGGTAGCCTGAAAAAAGAGGTGTATGATAGATTGCTCAATGAGATCGGAGAGTTTGATGTTGTTGTAAATAACTGAACAGCTCAATTATCAAGACAATTTCTTCATAACCTCAAATAGTACTATTCCTAAAGAAACCATCACATTCAGACTCGTATTCACTCCCCACATCGGGATTTCGACTATCGCATCACAAAGTTCCAAAACCTCTTTTGAAACCCCATCTGTCTCATGACCGACGACAAGAGCAATTGGGAAGATATAATCAACCTTATTGTACGGCACACTCCGTATATTTTGTTCAATCGCGTAAACTTTGAGATTTGAGATTTGAGATTTGAGATCTTGGAGCGCTCCAACAGTAGTTGGAGAATAGCTCCAAGCTACCCATTCGGTCGTATTGATCGAAGCTTTTTTGATCCTATGGTTCGGCGGCGTCTCAGTACCACCGCACAAAATCACTTTCTCAGCGGCGACGGCATCGGCGAGACGGAAAATCGCGCCTGTATTGTACGTATCCAAGACATTATCAAGAATGATATATATCGGATTCCGCTTTACTTTCTTCCGCTCTTCCTCAGGCACTGTCATCGCCCGAAGCTCAACAGGTTTTAGCTTTTGCATTGTGGCTATTATAGCAAGAAGAAGCACAAAATCCTTCAGGATGAATCCAGATCAATTCCAAAATACAAATAACAGAGATCAACATCGTTTGAACCTTAGAGTGGTAAATCCCGGATTTACTCCTCAGGAGACGGAGTCACTGTTGGTGTAATAGAGGGAATTGCCCCACCGTTGTTTAATGAGTTTTGGATTCTTTGCAGCTGCTGGATCGCTTTCTGGTTTGCCTGCAATTGCACCATGAGAAGCTTTATCTGGTCATAAATTTTCTTTCGTTCTTCCTGCAATTTCTTTTTCTGCTCCTGATAATCCTGAAGCGCTTTTTTCCGCTGCTCGAGTAACTCTTTCCTTACTCCGCTTTTTGATGCCAACATCTCTTCATACTTCATCCGCTGGTCAGTAGAGAGGCTTGACCTGTTTTCAAGAAAATTATATTTCTTCAGGAGGCTACTTGAGGCGCTCTGCACGCCGAGAACTTGCTTGTCAATCACGTCCAGTAAATCGTTCTCAATTGCCGACGCCAGCTCATCACCCGGAAGCTCATCTTCAACTCTTACCTTCGCCTCCAGAAGTACTTGGGATGTTGCATCAAGCCTGTAGGCCAATGATGTTGGCGCTTGGTTTGATGCTGAGGTGAGTGCACTGCGGTATTCCTGAAGTGTCTGGTTCATCGTCCGTGCAAGCTCGGCAGATCCTCTTCCTTTTGAGGCAGCATCTGCTATGGAATCGGCAAGCCCTCTCGCAGCCTTTTCTGCACCCGAAAGCGCAAGCTCTGTTGCCTGAAGATTTCCCCTGCTTAGCTCAACCCGCGCTTCGGCAAGCCGCTCACCGAGGATATTTTTCTGCACAACAGCCTGTTGCTCAGGAACGAATGCGAGCACAAGACGAAGCTCCTGAACGAGCTGATCTAAGGAATACAGAGAGCTATCGGGGAGGATAAACCCCGGGCCTGCGGCAAGTCCCGGAAATTTGATTTCAGTAACGCCCGTCGTTTCGCCCAATACTTCAGAGACATGATTTGCGAAGGCGTGCGGAACGAATGAAGAAAGGGCTAAAGCGGAAGCAGCGGAAATGAAACCAACGCGTGACAAAAAACGCATATATACACTATTGCACGGAAAATAAATGCCTGTCAAGTCCCGACAGAATGGAACCGTTTAGTACGTTGTAATTTTGATTTTTGCCCTTTGATTTTTGAGTTCTCTATGGTGACTGTGTTACCATAGAGCCATGACTGCCACAGGACATGCCGTGATCGGCACCGTCATCGCCGCAAAAATCGGAAACCCATATCTCGCAATCCCACTCGCCCTCCTCTCCCATATCGCCGCTGACGCGTTTCCTCACTGGGATACAGCAACAAACCGAAAGAAGAAAAGCAAAGCCAAATTGCTTAGCGATACATTTTTAGACGTTGCTCTCAGCCTGACCGTCCCGATTTTCTTAGGCCCCTTCCTCAACCCCTCAATTAACTTTGTCTATACGTATATCATTGTCTTTTTTGCGCAGTTTTTTGACTGGATCTCAGCACCATACCCTCTCCTCAATATCCGGTTTGCTCCCATCCGTTTGATGTATAATTTTCAACTTAGATTTGACAACAGGCTTGATAAGCCGTGGGGGATTATCGGCCAGGCAGCTGTGCTTATTATGCTTATTGTTTTTGCAAAAATAATATAATGGAAGACAACACAACACAACCACCACAGCCGATGCCGCAAGAAGCTCCGCAGCAACCACCGGATGGCCTCACCCCCGCGCCTCCCCAACCTCCTCAGCAATCCCAAGCGCCAACGCCTGCACATATTGCCGGAGGCTCACACCATTTTCCACTCCACAAAATACTATTGGTAATACTGATTATTGTCACGGTCGTATTCACGGCTTCGTACATTGGTGTCTATTATCTCCTCAACCAGCAACTCGATAAACTAACGCAGACAAATAAAAACCCAACTCCCCCTATCTCCCAAACCTTCCAAAGCCCAACCCCTACTGTAGGTTTTCCTGTGCAAGAAGGAATTACTCCAACTTGCACTCCCCGTCCGGCATGCTTGGATAATGAGCCGCGGTGTATGATTCCGGAAACGGCTGATATGTGTCCGAAGGCGACGCCGACCGGACCTAGCCAAACTGCCTGTACGCTTGAGGCAAAACTCTGCCCCGATGGAAAAACCTACGTCTCCCGGACAGGACCCGCCTGTGAATTCGCAGCCTGTCCCCAATAATGCTTGTTTCATAACACTTAATTCATAATTCCGGTTTCATACTCTATACTATCTACGTGAGAAAATTTCTCTTCACGCTCGTCACCGGGCTTACTGCAATACTTTTTGCGTCGGGTGGCTACCTGATATATCTGCAAAACCAAAATATACAGCTCTACGCTAAAGAGCTTCTCGGTATACAACAAAACTACCTCAAACTCGAATCGGAGTATGACCGGTTGAAAGAAAAAACCAAAAACGTTAGCCAAACGGTCGTTCTGGCCAAAGGAGACGTCGCAAAAACCAAGCAAATCGGCGAGACTATTACCGACTACACCAAGCAGGTTGATGGGGATATCAGTGTGTATTACAAAAACCTCGCGACGGATGAGTCGATCACCGTCGACCCTGACCGGAAATACTATATGGCGAGTTTGTACAAGGTGATTCTTGTTCTCTATCTTCTTGACAAAATACAAGCAGGAAATGCTTCATTTTCCGATAGGGTCGGTACAAGTAGTGCGACACTTGATGTCGCAATCGACAAAATCATCACCGAAAGCAATAACGAGTATGCACAAACACTGGCTAGTCAGTATGGGTGGAAGCAAATCGAACTGGCAATGAAGGAAAAACTTGGCATAGATTTCAGTTTCGACAGTGACCTGCAAATCTCAATCAGGAACGTTGAAAAACTTTTTGAAGAAATCTCGTACTCATTCAAAGTCTCAAATGACGATAGCCAGTATCTTCTGCTCTTGATGAACAATCAGAAAAAAACCAACAAACTTCCAAAATACCTGCCGAAAAATATCTACTCCCACAACAAAACAGGAGAACTTGACGGTTACTCCCATGACGCAGCCATTTTCTACACACCTCGGGCAAACTACATACTCATCTTTATGAGTAAATCAAAAAATCCGTCAATCACTGATGAGCTCATGGCCAAAATGTCAAAAGAAATCTACGAAGTATTGAACAGATCTTCTTCTTGACACAATATCTTCACAGCTGAAATACTCAAATTATGGAAAATGGTGGATATAGGAAATTTGAATGGAAAGAATTTCGTAAATGGTTTGACGAAACCCACGCATGGAAAAAAAACTATAATCGGTTTCTTTTTTTTAAGATATTGATTCCGGCCATTATCATTGTAGTGATCTTATACCTTACTTCTTCGATCCTGAGATCATGAAAAATAACAGCCTTCAAGAAACCCCATCATCGAGCATCGCTTCCCTCCATACGTTTCACTGGCCGAAATGGCTTGTTATTCTCTGTCTCCTCTTCATCCCTCCAGTTGCTTGGTGGCATATGTGGAGAAACCACCGCTACCACACATGGTTTCCTTATATCCTCTGGCTAAACGCCGCAGCCACGTTCGGATTTACAGCATATATCGTCATCCACTTCTACCCTCTTCTCACGACATTTTTTGATGGTGCCACGTATATCTTCATAAGCCATATTTTTCTTCTTCTCTTTTCAGTATTTGAAATAGCATTCGGATTTTACTTGATCGAAAAATTCAAAAACGAATCTGTACTTCGGCACCGCATCCTCGCAATCGTTATCATCTTTTTGTTCATAAACACTATCGCAATCCCAATATCACAGCTCATTATCACTTCTCATCTACAAAATCGACCAACAATAGTACCAGTTGCTACAACGAACCAAAGTATTGACCCGACTGCAAATTGGAAGACGTATAACAATTCTGAATTTGGTTTTCTTTTTATGTACCCACCAGATTGGAAATTATTACCAAACCAATATGGAGGAGTTGTTGCTATTGAATCTCCTACGCAAACTGATCCAGAAACTAAAGATTTTATAAGAGTAGATGTAGAAAATAATAAACAAAATTTATCGATAGAAGAATATGCTAAGCGTGGAACTGATGATTCAATTATAATCGAATACAAAAATATTGAAATTGATGATATTACAGGAAAGCAAACAACTGATATTCCTCATGCTCGACAATCCGTACAAACCTTTGTAAAAAAAGACGATAAGATCTATCATATTGGTTTATTTTCACGAGATTCTAAAAGGTATCAGGAAACTTATGACCACATCCTCTCCACCTTCAGATTCACCAATTCTGACTAGCTCTCAGCCAAACTACTTACCGTCTTTAGCGCTATACTCTCTCCTCTGGTATCTTAGTCTATAAAAAATCACACTTGTACGCCATTGCGCACGGATGTGGGATTTATTCAAAAAAAATTCCTTACTCAACTACCCTTGAATATGTTTCTCTCTGATGTATTGGGGTTTATGGAGCGAGACTTTTGGATCTTGTTTTGTCTGTCCCATTATCTTCCTTTGTCTCCATTGGTTCCTTTGCAGCCTTGGCGACTTTGATGTCCTCTACTTTCCACGCTGCGAAATCACAGTTTGGGTAGTTTGAGCACCCGTAAAATCTTCGTCCGGTGCGGGTTTTTTTGATGATGATATTTCCATTGTCTTTGGGGCAGAGCAAATTCGTCTGCTCGACATAGGGTCTCGTAAATTTGCAGGAGGGGAACCTGCTGCAGGAGAGAAACTTCCCGAATTTTCCGACACGTATCACGAGATTTCCAACACTGCACTCAGGGCACTTCTCACCCGTCTCCTCAGCTTCAATTTTTACCCGCGGTGCATCTTTGACTTTTTCCAAGCTTTCAGCAAAAGGCGTATAGAAATCCTTCATCATTTCCTCCCACGCTTTGTCCCCTGCAGCAACAGCATCAAGATGGCTCTCCATTTGCGCCGTAAACGGAATATCGTCAATCGTTGAAAAATTCTGAACGAGAAAATCATTGACAGCAACACCAACAGGAGTCGGAACAAACCGCCGTTCTACCCGCTCGACATATGCCCTGTCCGTCAGGACACTGATGATAGATGCATATGTTGACGGACGGCCGATTCCTTTTTCCTCAAGTGTCCCGATAAGGGACGCATCGTTGTAACGAGGGGGCGCAGGAGTTTCATGCGCTTCTTTCCTGATGTTCTCCTCCTCCAGTATCTCTCCCGACTTGTAATCAGGTAATTTCGTATCCGCGAGTGCCTGTGGATTGACTTTCAAAAACCCGTCAAATGTGAGTACTGATCCGTTTGTTTTCAAAAGATAGCGGCTCTTACTTTCGGCAGTGACCAGCACTGTTGTTGACTCGATAACCGCATCAGCCATCTGAGACGCAATCCCCCGGCGCCAAATCAGGTCGTAGAGTTTTGCACAGTCATTCCCCAATACATCCCGTACTCCTGCAACATCCAAATCCATTTTTGTCGGCCTGATCCCTTCATGTGCTTCCTGTGCATTTTTTTGCTTTGCGGCGTATATTCTCGGTTCCTGCGGGAGATACTGCTCCCCGTATTCTCTTTTGACAAAACTCCGCATTGCTGAGATCGCAGCTGGTGCGAGCGTGACAGAATCAGTCCTGTGGTACGTAATAAACCCCTCTTCGTACAGTTTCTGCGCCAAACTCATCGTCCGCTTCCCCGGATACCCAAACCTCCTGGATGCATCCTGCTGGAGCGTTGATGTGGTATATGGTGGCTGAGGGGACCTTCGTGTCTCCTTCTGCTGGACATCTGAGACGACAAACTGCTTTCCCTGAAGGTCGGAAACGATCGTATCTGCTTCCTTGTCGCTTGTTATAACCGTTTTTGAGACGGAATAGTCACCATCGTAGAGAGAAAACGTTTGCTGTGTCTCAATTTTTTTCTCATCAATTTCCAAGAGCGTAAATTCAATGCCATGTTTTTCTTTTTCTTTCCGTAAGAGCGCATGGATCGTGAAGTATGGTTCTTTTGTGAACGCAGTAATCTCTTTTTCCCGTTCCACAATCAGGCGAAGTGCGACCGACTGCACCCTCCCCGCCGAGAGACCGCGCCTTACTTTTTGCCAAAGGATTGGTGAAATCTGGTACCCGACCAACCGGTCAAGTACACGCCGTGCAATTTGCGCATCGACAAGATTTTTGTCAACGGTTCTTGGGGACTTCAGCGCTTCTTCAACCGCATCTTTGGTTATTTCATGGAACACAATCCGCTGAAACGTCAGGCCATTCTCTTTTGCCTTTACACGCAAGAGTTCATGGATATTTGCCGCAATTGCCTCTCCCTCCCGGTCCGGATCAGTTGCGAGAATGATCACTTCTGCATGCTTCGCGCTTTTTTGCAGGTCTTCTATGATTTGCTTCTTGTCTGCAACAACCTCAAGCTGAGGAGAAAAATTATGGTCCAAGTCGACTCCGAGCTTGCTTTTGGGTAAATCCATCACATGCCCCATAGAGAACTTAATCTCATAATCATCCCCCAGAAACTTCCCGATGGTCTTTGCCTTTGTCGGCGATTCTACAATAACTAAGTTTTTCATTGCCTTAATAGCTACATGGCTATATGGTTAGGGCAAAGCTATGTAACCATCTAACTATGCAGCTATGTCGTCAATTGTATCGTTCATTATACACGAGGTGTCAAGAGGAACTTTACAAATCATGCAATGAAAAACCATCAGGAGAGTTCGTAATGAAACCCTTTACCTCCAGAAGTGACAGTATTTCTCCAATGCTTGCTGCCGGGATCTTTGTCTTCTTGACAAGCTCATCAAAAAAAAGTGCTTCACCTTCTAACAGGTCAATAATCATCTGCTCCTCCTTCGTCTCACCCTTCACCCGCCGAATCTTTAGCGAGGGATGGTTTGCCGCAATATGTAATTCTTTCAATATATCTTCCCCGCCCGTCACTAATTTTGCGCCCTGTTGCAGTAATTTCAGCGGACCTTTGGACAAGCTCGACGTAATCGGACCAGGAACCGCAAAAACCTTTCTTCCGTTTTTCAAGGCTTCTTCTGCGGTGATGAGTGCACCGCTATCTTCTGTCCCTTCAGTGACAACGACTGCCTCAGATAATCCGGCGATGATCCTGTTTCTTGAAGGAAACGACCCCTTACTTGGCTGTTGACCGAGTGGATATTCGGATACAATCGTACCTCCATCCGTGAGGATACTATTATATAGAGCTTGATTGGCCACCGGGTAACAAAGATCAACGCCACAGCCCAAAACAGCGACCGTTTTCCCTTTATTCTCCAGTGCTGTCTTGTGGGCAACTGCGTCAACACCAAGTGCCAAACCTGAAACGATGATGCACCCTGCATGGACCAAGTCGGTCGTAATCATCTCACTCACATCCCGTCCGTACGAAGTAATCTTTCTCGTCCCTACAATTGCAACACGTTTCGGTGTGTCCTTACTTTGGCTCCCCTCAGGGTGAAGAATACCGATATTTCCCTTCACATACAAAACGAACGGTGGGTTTTTAATTTGCTTAAGAAGAACTGAATACTCTTTATCATCAAGCGTTAAAAATGAAACCCCTTCTGCATGAAGTCTTTTGAGATAATCCTGCAGCAAAAAACTCTCCCGGAATGCAACAAACTTATCTGCAAGTGTTCTTCCGATAGTCTCTGCAAGGGGTGCCCTTGCAGACCTCCACGCATCTTTTGCGTTACCAAATTTTTCCAGAAGCAAGGAAAACCGTTTTGGTCCGATTCCAGAAAAAATGGAGAATCCAAGCCAGTAATTCCGCTCATCCATATCGCATCAAGTTGATATTACATGATTGTAGTACATATACTAAAAATAATGCACAACATATGTCTTTAAAAGGCTTCACCTTAATTGAACTTCTTGTTGTGATAGCAGTCGTTGGAGTCCTTGCGGGTGGAGGAATTGTTCTTATCGACCCGGTAGGACAGCTTAATAAAGCAAAACTCGCAAAAGGAAAATCCTTCCACGGTCAACTCACACGAACACTTGGCTTTAACGCTGCAGGCACATGGACTTTCAATGATGCAAGCTCTCCAGGATTTGACACCTCAGGCAGCAACAACCACGGTACAGTCACTGGCGCAACATATGTACCTAATTGCGACGCTGGCTTTGGCGGATGTCTCTCCTTTGACGGCGTGAATGACTGGGTTGATATTGCCCAACCCGCAATCCAAACCTCACCAAACGTCTTTACTGTTTCTGCTTTCATAAATCCCGGCAATCAAGCAGGTAGTCTTATCATTACACCTAATTCCGCCGGAATTGATCAATGGATTCAGTACGATGCTACCAATAAGAGACTTATCGTTACAATTGCTGAAGCTGGCGACTTGAACATTAGGGCCCGAACGTCTACAAATAGCTCTGTGCCCCTCAATACCTGGACCCATTGGGGGGTGTCTATCAATAATCTGACAGTCAAAATCTACATCAACGGCACGTTAGATTCCACATACAACGAATCGATACCAATAGCAGGCTGGGCTGGAAATTGGCGGATTGGACAAAGAGGAAATAGTACGTTCTGGTATCTTGGGCAACTCGACGACATCCAAGTCTTCGGCCAAGCCCTTTCTGCAGCACAAATCCAAAAACTCTACACACAAGGTATTGTGAAGCGTTACCTAACACTAACTAAAAATAATTGAGATGATCTATTACAAACAAAATAAAGGCTTCACCCTCATAGAGCTGCTCGTGGTCATAGCCATAATTGGAGTACTTGCGGGAGCAGTCATAGTTATTATCAATCCTACAGCTCAGTTACAACGAGCCAGAGATGCTCAGCGAAGAAGTGATATCAAGGTTATCCAAAAAGCATTAGAGGAACATTTGATAGTCCGCGGGTCTTACCCTGCTACATCGGGATGGGTTTGCAGTAATACTGGAGGGTACTGGATTCCCGGTCTTGATGCAACATACCTCAAGAGGATGCCTACTGACCCAGTCAATTCAGCTACATGCGCTGGCACTCCTCGAGATGATGTGAGCTGTTATCGTTATTGTTATTATTCGGCATCATGGTGTTCGCTCAGTGGCCGGGACTATATCATGCAAACACGACTTGAGAACTACAGCAATTCTGACTTGAGTCAAAAACCTTTTTACCATGCTTCTGGATCATTCTGTTCTAACTGGTCCGAATCGGCAAATAATGGACTTTATGTTGTTTCCTCTCGTGACTTATAATCAATTCATCTCTTCCCAAACCACGCCTCAAGTATCTTTTTTGCGATTGGACCTGCGACACTTGACCCTTCTCCTGACTCTTCGCTCAGTACCGTCACCACAATTTGTGGATTATATGCCGGTGCAAAAAGCGTGATCCATGCATGCGGCTTCGTGTCTTCTCCTCCATGCTGGGCAGTCCCTGTTTTACAGGCAATCACAACATGGCGGTAATCTTTGAAATTCGCCGAAGTAGTAGCTTGTGGTGCATCAAAAATATTTCTTCCGTCAACTAGTAACTTTTCATTTTTCACTTTGAAATCAAACAAAGGCCATGCGACTCCCCCGGGGCTACATGCCTCAACCATCCCCTGCCTAATTAATGAAACTGACTTTTCGCTCAAAAATTTTTGATTTTTGATTTTTGATTTTTGATTTTGCAGCAAATGTGGCTGATACAGTATCCCCCCATTCGCAATTGTCGCTGTCCAGCTATTCACCTGTAGAGGAGTCGTCAATACATACCCTTGCCCGATACCGTAATGGTAGTCATCCCCCAGATACCAATTCTCACCAAACGTCTTCTGTTTCCATGCTTTTGTCGGAATAAGTCCCTCCGCCTCTCCTTCCAAATCTATCCCGAGTCTCCCGCCTAATCCGAATTTTCTGGCAAACGCTGAAAGTTTGTCCACGCCGAGAAGGTTGCCTACTTTGTAGAAAAAAATGTCATTTGACCGCCTTATCGCCTTCACGACATCTACCTCACCATCTGTCCTACCATAGTCGGTAAAATACCAATTTGCAAAGGAAAAATCCCCCACATGCAGTATTCCCGTATCGTTTATCGTGTAACGCTCATTAATCACATTTGTCTCAAGACCTGCGGCAGCAGTGACGAGTTTGAAGGTTGAACCGGGAGGATACATTCCCCCAATTGCCCTATTAAGAAGCGGTTGTCCCGTATCATCGTTCAGTATCGCATCAACTGAACCATACTCGTCCTGTGGCTTATACGATGCATCAAGTGTAAAGAGATTGGGGTCAAATGAGGGCTTGGAGACAAGCGCGAGAATTTCACCTTGAGGTGTTGAAACAATAGCAGCTCCCTTTTTCACTCCCCGCATTGCGGCATACACTGCCAACTGTAAAGGCTTATCAACACTGAGTGTCAGGTCTTTACCAGGTATTGCATCCGTTCTCCCCAACTGCCGTATCTCTTTGCCCATCGCATCGACCTCAATGAGTTCTTTTCCATTTACTCCCCGAAGCTCGTCCTCATATGTTTTCTCAATACCGTCTTTCCCTATCCAGTCTGTCTGCTCGTATGATGAGAATCTGCGGTCTGATAATTCGTTTATTGTAATCTGCCCTATGTAGCCGAGGATATGGCCAATTGCCTCTTTGTCTGGGTACTGCCGAAGACTGTCAACCTCAATGTTTCGTGCTCCTTGGGCAAGACGTGAAAGCGCCTCATCTTTTGAAAGAACAATGCTCTTGTCCCCTTTCATCTGCCTAAAACCGGGAAGATTGAAAACGAGAGGTGCCCCGTTTCGGTCAAAAATAACCCCCCTTGGTGCGTGAATGATCTTTGTCCGGGTTCTGTTTGCGTCGGATAAATCCCGATAGTAGTTTCCTTTTAAAAGTTGCAGATATGACAACCTGAGGACAAAGAGTATAACCAGTCCTATCAGGAAAAAAAGCGGCAGTAAGACCCGCATTGAAGAAACATCACTTTCCTGAAACCTAAGACGGCGTATCTTTTCTGTTTTAATATGTTCAGGAAACGCTATACCATGTTTCATTATTTGGTGAAACGACTTGCTATGCTTCTATCGGCAAGAGAAAAAAAGAGGAGGATGGAGAGAAACACAGTGATACCGATTTGCCAGAAAAACGCCCTTGTTCCAAAGACAAAAAGATACCCTGATGTGCCGACAATGACTGATGCGAGAACGAATGGAACCGTCTTCACCTCAAACCGTCGTTCATACAGGCTCACGAGCAAAAGAAAACTCAGCAGGTAAAGACTTGTTGCTCCCAGATTTCGAAAAAGCATACTATCTAGGATCAACCCTGCAAAAAACGCACAAAGTAAAATCCACTCAGAAGCATACCGTATCTGCAAGACAATAAGGAACCCAAGCACAATCGGCACAGTAACAAAGGTACCCTCTGTCACAACGGTGAGGAGGAAAATGGACATTACTGCAAAAAGCTTCATACCTTACTGTTTGTAGATGAATACTGTCGTCAGGGAAACAACGTCAAGGAAACTTTTTACTTTTGCGACCTGAAAAAGTGCGCTCGGCTTCTTGTCAAGAGAGGTTATTTCCCCAACGACAAGATCGGGAGGAAAACCTCCCCCGCCAAGTTTCATATCGCCTTTTGTCACAACTATCTCTTTTTTCGAAAGTTCGTCCGAGAGAACGACGTTATTGAGAAGAATATCGCCGTCATCAACCTGCACAAGTCCATTTGCTTTCCCGTCACTCGTCTTGGCGGTAAATGACCAGCCTGACTTTGACAGCAAAGCGACTTGGCTTCTGCCAGCGGTCGTCTTGACAACCTTCCCGACGAGATTATTTTTATAGATAACTGCAAGCCCTTCGACGACCCCGTCTCTCTTCCCTTTATCAAGGAGGATCTCAGTCGGACGGCTGACGCCCGGAATTAACCCCTCAAATCCGATAATTTTTGCAGGGAGAAGTGTCGTCGTGTTTACTGTACTTGTTTCAAATTGGTCACGAAGCGCTTGCATTTCTTGCGTTTCGTGATCTTTCTGCGCGATTGTAAAAGCCTTTCCGGATTCCTCATCTGTTTTTTTGCTATTGCCGGCGTTCACACCGGCGAAGAGTGCAAATGACGTTGTTTGCAGAAATGTCCCCATGCGGTCAAACCCGATACGGGAAACAGTATCTGAAACAACACCACCACCCGTCAGGAGAAGAATGGAAAGGATAAGAAAAAAAAGGGAAGTTGGAAGAAGTACGGTCACACTTTTTTGCATGCAGCCATTGTAAACTTTTTAACTAGCTCATACAACCCTAAAGGAGGCTATTATTTTACAACTTCATGTTTCTGTGTGGAAATCTCAAAGATCAAATCGCAAAAGGCAAAACCTAGATCAAAACGAACGTTTTTTTATTTCAACCCGCTCGTTACCTTCACCCGTTCGAGTATTGACCTATCCTCAAGCACTTTTCCCGTTCCCCGGACGACTGTCGTCAAGGGATCATTTGATATAACAACCGGCATGTGG
>JAUYMJ010000064.1 GCA_030698775.1 bacterium | reverse complement strand
GGGTAAGAATGTGAACATATGTAGCACACTCATTTATTCTAAGTCCTATAACATTTATTTGTGCTATACTTTACGTGTGATCGCACAGGAAATTGCACCACGGTCAAAGGTAACCGTTACTCCACAGGCAAAAAATCGGCTTGCTTCCTGGGGTCTTCAAGACAGGACAATTGAACAGTTGGTTTCACTAACAGGCTCTTTCGACTACTCAGCTCGCGGAAATGTAAGCAGAATCCCGCGGCTGTATACGCATGAAATTGAAGGGAGACCTTTCATACTCGTTCCCGGAATTTTTGACCCATATGGGACTGGACCCGGCGGAGACTGCACCTCAATTGCCTCTCACTTTCACTTTACTGCAGAAGTATCAGGCCTTGCCGATCGGATAAGGGATGAAGCCACAAAAGATCTCCTCCTCACACATACAAATGGCAAAAGCAGGGAGTTTTTCGCCCACTCTCATCATGTGTGGAACACGCTCCTCCCCAAAAAAAATCAGGAAGAAAAAATAGGCTTTCTTGTTGATCCAAAAGAAGGAGTCGTCTTTGACGGATCTTTTCGGGAGATATCGACGATACCCGAAAACGGATATCGAACACGCCAATCCATAGCGGTTCAAACTCGGGGAGTAAATGGGGCGGTCCACGCTGACGTAATGTTGGTCAATGCCTACACAGCAGAATCAGGCAAACTCCTTGGTGTCCCAAATTTCTATAAGGAACCATTCCCCGTACTCGGAATATCTGACTCCAGGCAACGTGTCTATTCTCTCAAGTTTGGAAAAACTGATAGAAGGATTATCCCACTCCTTGCATCAGTTGAAGCAGACAGCACAACAACCCAAAGCTATTACCTCAACGTTGAAACCGGAGAGCTTTGCACTCTCCAAAAAGACTCTCAGACACTCTCCCCTGAAGATGCGCTTGAGATTTTGGAGATACTTGAAAGATTAGCTACCCTTCCCTTGGAACCTGCACCTGAAATCCTGAGAAATAATCAAGAAATAACAAGGAACTTCCGCTAGCCTACATCTTCTCCGGAGCCTGAATTCCCAGAAGATCAAGACCTTTTTGAAGGGTATTTCCAACCGACCGAGTAAGCGTTAAGCGGAATATCTCCTGCTCGCTCCCGATCACTTTGTGCTTTTGATAAAAGAGATTAAAAAGCTGCGCGAGCTCAAAAAGATATGTCGCGACGTGGTTGGGGGCGTAATTTTCAGCAGCACCCACCACAATATCTTCAAACTGATACACCTTGCGAAGAAGAGCGAGCTCTTCTGGCTCTACGTTTGAAGTATGAATTTCGCCCTCGCCCTGAGCTCGGGCCGAAGGGAAGTTCGAAATAGCTTCCGACTTCTTACTTCGCACTTCTGACTTTGCGAGCACACTTCGTGTTCTTGCATACGTATACTGCAAATACGGTCCACTGTTACCGTCAAGTGATACCGACTTCTCAATATCAAACGCAACATTCTGGCCGGTGCCTCCTCTTAGCACACTGTACTTAATAGCGCCAATTGTTATCATTTCTATTGTTTCCTCGCGCTTTTCTGCTTGAATCTTCCCTTCTTTTGCTAACTGTTCCACCCTCTCCCGTACCTGGTCTATAAGCCAATCGACTGTGAGAATGTCTCCTGTCCTTGAGCTCATCTTACGAGCTTGCCCTGAGGCTTCGCCCGAAGGGTCGGTGAGAGTTACCATACCCATTGAGAGATGATGCTGCTTTCCTGCAAATTTTTCAGGGTCAATCAGATCAAGTGCCTTGAAAACAACCTGGAAGTAGCCGGCCTGCTCTGATGCGACAATATGCATCTTCAAATCAAACGGGAACGCCTCATATTCTGCATAGCCATTGCCCATCTCCTTACCCTCATAGGTCGGATTTGCTGCTTGGGTGATAAATACTCTGGTGTGCAACCCATACTTTTCTCCCGGAAAGATGATTGCACCGTTTTCACGGACAAAAACCTTACCAATATTCTCCTCAACAATTTTCTTCCCTTTCTCAACCATCTCGCTCTCGAAAAAGAGTTGGTCAAACTTCGTATAAAATCTCGTATAAAACTCCTCATAATAGTCTAGGCTCCATTGTCTGGTTAGTTGATAGAGATCCCAGAGCCTCATTTTGTCATTGCGAGGACTCGCCTCAGGCGAGGACGCGGCAATCCCTGCCTTGCCGGCCATAGGGCTATCGCCAGGCAGGTTATGAGATTGCTTCGTCCCTTCGGGACTCGCAATGACAGACGAAGCATCTCCTATAGAACTATATAATTCAGCATTTATCCCATCGATCTCGTCCTTGTGCTCCTCGTAGTCCTTACTTCCCCTTACGTACCCTTCTCCTAAAAAATGTGCCTTTGCTTTATTGTCCCAACCTTCGACTTCGCTCAGGGTAAGCTTCTTCTCCTGCAGTATCTTCTCGATACCATAGAGGGCTTTCGCCACATGCGGCCCGATGTCGCCTTGGTAATTTGCCCGGAAAACCTTCGCACGTGCAGCTTCAAACAGCCTGCAAATCGCTTCACCGGTGATGAGAGTCCGCATATGCCCGATATGCATTTCCTTGTGGGTATTCGGATGGGCATATTCCACCATGATTTTCTTCCCCCGAAGGGACGATGAAAGGTTGACGATGGTATCCTGTTGCAAAGCGTCAAGAAGTGCTTTTTTACTCAGGAAGAAGTTAATAAACCCCGGCTTCACAACTTCAACCTTCTCAATAATTTTTAACCCTGCCTCGCCGGGCGAAGCGCTACCGCCAGGCAGGTCTGAACGCTGAACTCTGAACTGTTTTGCAATATCTTCAGCAAGCTCAACAGGATTTCGGCCAACCTTCTTGCCGAGTATCATGGCAATATTTGTTGAGTAGTCCCCGTGATCAGACTGTGTAGGGATCTCAAGAAGAACCGGAAGCTCTTGCCCGTTGGTGTATGAAGCAGTAATTCCCTCGATAGCAGCAATAATTTTTGTCTTTACACTCATAGCCTCGATCTGATTATACTATTAGCCATATGCCCTTTGCCATATGCGAATATCCTCTTGCAATTTCCCATACGTCCTGCTACCTTTACTTGTAGCGCCTAGTATATTAGCGTCTAGCGTCTAGTTAAAGATATAACTTCCGCCAAAGGCGGATCAGCCTCTGGCTGAAAACGCTATACCCTAACCGCTAAACGCTTCCAGATGAAAATTCTTCTCGTTGACGACGATGATGCCTTGATGACGGTTTTCTCAACCGCACTTCGCAAGCACGGCTACGACGTCATCACCGCGGCAAACGGACAGCAGGGTTTGGACAAAGCAAAAACAGACAAACCCGACCTGATCTTCTTAGACCAAGTCCTCCCGGACATCCAGGGCAATGAAGTGCTTAAAACCCTCAAGGAAGATTTAGAGACGAAACAAATCCCCGTTGCGATGCTCTCAAACTTCGGCCAAAATGAGCTGATTCAGGATGCGATAAATTCTGGCGCAGTTGACTATATCCTCAAATACCAAATCGAACCAGATGACCTGGATACAAAGATAAAAGAGCTTACAAAAACTAACCCTGCTGACGCCGATGTGCAACAGCCGCTCTAAGTCCCCTACTGACAACATCCGTTTTTTCCGTTACACTTTATCAATATGGACACCCCGATGGTTCTTTTTCTCGTTGCGGCATTTTTTGCCGTAATTGCGGCCTATTTCTTCTTCAAAAGCGAGAAGGAAACAAAAAAACTGTTTGAGACAGAAGATGAGCTCCAAAAACAAACCGACAGGGAACGAAACAAACTCCTCAGTATCATAGGAAGCATGCCTGACGGTGTCCTCGTTTTGGATACATCGCTTACCCCCTACGTCATAAACGACGCTGCGAGGAGATTCCTGGGTATCACGGCGCAGAGCCCTTCTTTTGCCGATATTGCCAAACCTTTCCCAACTAAAATTCCTCTTGCCGAAAGTGTAAAAAGTGCGGTTTCAAAAAACACCGTCGTCACGTTTCATGATCTCAAGCTCTCAGACCAAACCTTCCAGCTTATGATCACCCCGGTTACTGAGAAAAACGGCGCTACCCATACAGTCGGAGTCACCATCCTCCTACAAAATATTACTGAGGAAAAATCTCTTGAGAAAATGAAGGAAGATTTCTCCAATATGATTGTCCATGAGCTCCGTTCACCCATTGTTGCAATAAAGGATTCGTCCAAAATGATGATAAAAGATGACTCAATGGGACAGGACGACAAAACCAATATGCTCACCCTCATCTATAATCAGTCGAATAAGCTTCTGGGGCTTGTCAACTCAATTCTCGACGCTGCGAGGATTGAGGGGAACAGGCTTGTTTTGAACAAAACGATCAGTGATGTCGGACAAATCGCCCGGGATGAAGTCGAACTCTTCCTTCCTGAAGCCAAAAAGAAAAACATGACGCTTGTTGCCCAAATCAGTAAAGACCTTCCTCTGATCTCAGTTGATACTGTTAGGGTGACACAAGTCATCAACAACCTTCTCTCAAATAGCCTCAAATATTCCAATGAGGGAGGGACAATCCAACTCATTGTCGGCACTGATGATGCGTATGAGAAAGACAAAGACAAGGGGCACATCATCGTAACCGTTAAAGATAACGGCATCGGCATTGCGAAAGACGAGCAGGACAAACTCTTCTCAAAATTCGGCCAGATTATTACCGACAAAACCTCGATAAGCACTCAAAAACTCAGCAGCGGACTAGGACTATATATCACAAAAGGTATCATTGAAGCTCACGGAGGAACGTTGTTGCTTGAATCGGAGACGGGTCAAGGAACAAGCTTCTCATTTACGCTTCCAGTCGCCCGCCTTATGGAGCACGTCAGTGCCATTATTGAAAAAGATAAACCCTCAGGTGAGCACTTCACCGCCCCACCGGCCTCAAAGATGGTGAATTAAGATTGCATACTTCGCATAAGCCTTACTCTATAAGATTTGCCACTTTACTCCATCACTCGCAATCTCTATATCACCATCCTTTATCGTCTGTTTCTGCGATATGCGATTTTTGATAAGCAAATCCAGAATTTGTGGGCTTGGGTGGCCGTAGTTATTTTTGCCGACAGAAATAACCGCAAGCTTTGGCTTAAGACGCTTGAGAACCCCTTCATTGAGGCCAGTTCGCGAACCATGATGCGGCACCTGAAGCACGGAAATAGACGGCAGATTGATACGTTTCATCGCTTCCTCAATCCCACTTGCCTGGCTATCTCCTGTAAGTAAAACCGAAAAATCGTGATACGTAACAAGTAACACGAGTGAAGCAAACTCAGTTTTCTCACCGATCTTGCCACCAGGGCTTGTTTGTGAGAGATACTCTTTGGTCGGGCCAAGCACCTCAATCACAACGCCGTCTCGAAAACGAAACAGATCTCCCGCATACAGATACCGAGGTAAAAGATCCTTTGCCTTCAAGCGGTCAAGGAGCGAACGGAACAGAATCGTATCATTATTCAGCTTCTCTGTTGCAAATTGGAGGACGCGGTAACGGTCGAGAATCCCAAGCATCCCGATATAATGGTCCGCATGAGGATGGGAAAGAAGCATGAGGCGTATTGTCCTCTGCCAGAAAGGAAGATGTTTTGACAAACAACTCTCAACCGTCTCATCCGGTCCTCCATCAACCAAAGAAACTATCCCAGAGGGTGTATTGATGAGAATCGCGTCTCCCTGACCTACGTCACAGAAGACGATATGAAGTCTTTTATCCGAAAAAACGATAAATTGTACTACAACGAACCAGATAAAACTGAGAAACAAGAGTAGACTGACGAAAAGTACCCTTCTCATAACCGTTTAGACCGAAAAAAAAGATAGACACTGAAAAAAATGCAGTAATACCCTATAACAAAAACTATTGGGACATTTTGCAATTGTACAAATGCCGGGTAACGGGAAAAAACGTCCACAACAAAAGCAATATAGGAAAGAAGCGGCAGGCTTAGATAAAGAATGAGCGAGGCAAATGGCCGATAGATGAGTCCAACTACTGCACCGGCCGCCCCAAGGGTCATCAGGATCGGTATCGTCCACAAAATCAGCGCATTCACCACAATTGACAACAGATTGTATTGACCAAAGTACGCAAAAAGGATTGGGAGCGTGCCTGCTTGTGCGGCAACCGTCGTTTGTATATCCTGGCGAAAGCTTCCAAGTAATGACCCTTCCCTCTTCTGTAACGGATCAATACCGAATTGTCCCTGCGGAGCAATCTGCCCAAACAAGATAATCCCAAGTGTTGCAAAACAAGACAGCAAAAACCCGACATCTTGTAGGAGACTTGGTGAAATAAGGAGCATGAGGGAAGCAGTCAGCAAGAGTGCGAGAATCCCAGTGTTTTGCCGACCGATAAGGGAGGCACCAAAGGCAAACGAGCTCATGATCGATGCCCGGAGAATTGATGGCTCAAATCCTGCAAGGAGTGCATACATCCAAACAAAAAGAAATCCGACAACAATTGCGATCTGCCGCCGTAAAAATCCTGCCAAAAGAAAAAACACGGCACCCGCTACCATCGTTACATTCATCCCGGATGCCGCAGTAATATGGATGACGCCTGTTGTCCGAAGCCTCTCTGCCAAATCGTTGGGCATCGTACTTCTGATCCCGAAAACTATCCCTAACATCAAAGATTCCGTGGCTGGAGAGAGGGTTGATGAGAAGATTGTGATAAGATTTTTTCGAAGGGCAGAGAGTGATGAAAACAGCCATACTTCCCTAGCCTCAATTGTTGGAAAAAACATTGTATTGATAACATTTTCTGTTCTTAGCAGAGACGTAGTTTCGGTGCTTTCATTTTTCGTATTTTTTGCAAAAATTTTTTGTTGTTTTACCGTCCCCCTAATATGCAATTCTTGCCCGTAAAAGTATCTCGGAAACGAAGAGACAGTGACAAAGACCCGCTCCCGTCCTGCAGGAGTGAATGAAAACTTTTGAAATTTCCCTTCAACTGTTGGCTCTTTGAAGAGAACAAAGCTTACATCTATTTTTT
>JAUYMJ010000047.1 GCA_030698775.1 bacterium | reverse complement strand
AGGTAGTGAAGTAGAACAATACAGTCCTGCTCTTCAAGAAAAATTTGTCTCTTATCAACACCTCTATTATAGAGATGGTAATACCCACCCTCTACATAATTCTTGATCGTGTTTTTTGCCGGCATTTGGGATCCTGAAGTTAGGATACAAAATTTTTTCTTTTTTTACAAGGAGACTCCTAGATAGGAGTCTCCTTAGCAATAATATATTTTGTTCTAGTTTTGTTATATTTACTTTCGTAAAATATTCTAATATATTGGATATATGTTCCTGTCCAAACTTTTTAAAAACATCATCAAAATGTACGCGTATTGGGTACTTTCATAAATCTCAAATCGAAAATCTAAAATCGCAAAAATAATCCAGTAGTTTTGAGATTTACCATTTGAGATCTAAGATTTTTTATGCATCGTATCATTCTCCACATCGATTTTGACTCTTTTTTTGCCAGCGTTGCGCAGCAGGACCACCCCGAGTTTCGGGGAAAGCCGCTGGGTGTCACTGCCCATAACGGCAGGACCGCAATCATTGCTGCCAGCCGCGAAGCGAAAAAAAGGGGCCTCCAGAATGTCATGCGCACCTACGATGCCTACAAAATCTGTCCCGACCTCCAGCTTACCCGTGCCGACTTCAACCGCTATTGGGAAGTAAGCAAGCTCTTTATCGGTATTTGTAAAGATTTTTCACCATATGTCGAGGTATTTTCCTTAGACGAGCTTTTTATGGATATTACCCTTACTTCCCACCTCTTTGGAGGAACATATCCGCTTATTACAAACTTAAAAGAACGTATCAGGAAAGAAATCGGCGAATATATTACTGTTTCGGTAGGAGTGGCAGAGAATAAAATGCTTGCCAAAATGGCATCGGGGCTTAAAAAACCAGACGGTGTGTTTACCGTTGAGCAAAGCAAACTGGAACAAGTGTATGCTATCGCCAAGTTGCAGGATATCTGTGGGATAGGCTCACGAATTGAAAAACGCCTCAACCAGATGGGGATCTATACGCTCCTTAAACTCCGGAAAACGCCGTTTAGCAATCTCGTCGCGGAGTTTGGCGATGTGTGTGGACACTTCCTTTACAATGTTGGGCAGGGAAGAGACGTCTCTCCCGTCAGGTCTTTTACCCACCTTGATGATATCAAGTCAGTTGGGCGGAATTACTGCCTTCCGAAAAATGAATACGACAAGCAGGTTGTCCTGCAGAATATCTATGAACTTTGTGAAGAGGTATGCCTCAAACTTCGGAGGCTTAAGAAGAAGGCTAGGTACTTCGGTATCGGTCTTACCGGAACGCACGATATCTATGGGCATACACTTCGGACAATGTATTCAAACCAGGCAAGGGACATGTTTTATTCATGTCTGCATGTCATAAAACGCTACAATGAATTTTTTTCAGAAGGTTATACTCGCCAACTAAGCGTCTGGGCTTCGTATTTACAGGATATCAACAAGACGACTCTGTCGCTTTTTCCAACCGAAAGACGTTGGGAGACACTTTCAACAACGCTTGATAAAATAAACGACCGCTTCGGAGACCATACGATACGCAACGGCTTCCTTCTTTATGCCGATAAATTAACTACTGTCCCCAACGGCTACGGGGCCGACCGGTATGAACGGTTACTGCTTTCAAAAATGCCCCAGGAAAATCCCTCATCCCATACAAGAGAGGCCTTCTATGAATAGCGAAGCCTACCTAAGAAGCTGATTTCTCCTCTTCGCAGATAAAGTGAATCTCGTCCAGTGTTTTCTGCTTCTCTTCTTTTGAGAGAGGCAGCATATCAAGCAAAGTGTGATTTGCGCAGATATCTTTGCAAAGGACGATATGATGTCCGAGAAGCTGGGCTTTCATGCTTGTAGAAAGCGTTGTCAGCATGGTGATAGGATGCATCGTATACTTTTCGATAAGGTCCCTCAGACTCTCCCCTTCCGGATACCCCCAGCTCACAATTTTGAGGTTTTCGCACTTTGCGTATCCGATCGCGTCAGTCGTCGCTTTTGTATTGGTAACAAGCCACCCCTCGTCAAGGCGGTTTTTGATCTTTACATCGTCAAAGCGGGATTTTGTGTAAAGTGCGACGTGGACATCTGACCTATTCCCCGGATTGTTATGGAATTTCGCTTCAATCATCGCTCGTTTTCCGTCTTTTGAAGCAATGACATCTACCTCATGGGTGATGCATTTTCCGTTAAGAATCTGCCGCACCTCTGTTTTGTAGCCATGTATCTCAAGGATTTTTGCGACGAAATCTTCAAAGGGATAGCCTGTCGGACCAAGCATCATAATCGCTTGCTTGAGGGAGTATTTGGATTTGCAATACGGATGTTCTGAGGAGCCGAGAAATTCGCTGACGTGCTGGTAAAGCTCCCACGATTGTATCCCATCGTAGAGCTTGGATTCAATATGATCGATAGCGCGGTGCTCAAGTTGCTTCGGAACACCGGCGCGCCTGAGAGAACGGACCATCTTTTCCCTATCAAACGGCTCGCTTGTGCCATCGGCTTTTTGGACAGAAATCATATCAGTAGAGTAGATAACTTAGCCTGTTTTTCTTGAATGCCAAAAAATCCCCGTCCTCAAACAATAAGATATAATTCGGGTCATTTCTCATCCTATCTGCCATATCCCGGTTTGCCTGCATTGAGGGAGTTGCCGTGCTGTCGCTCAGGAGGAAAAGGACGTATGTTGACTGGTCAAGCCCGACCGGCAACGTATGAATAACCCGGCGCTCAGAGAGGTGTGACCCCAGCTGATTATTGGCCGCAATGACTGCGTCTTGCGGGATTGTTTGCAGGAAGCTCTCTATCGTCACGCTATTTGGTCTTGGCCTAATAAACATCGCGAGATTCGGATTTTTTGAGAAAGGGAGCGGGCCATAGAGGTATGCACCGTAGACAGCCATGACGAGCAGGTAGAGTGAGAGAATGGTGAGTGAGATTTTGGGAGAAAAGTACCTGATGAGACGGACACCGTAAATTCCTGCGATATAAAGAAATGGCGTGATTGTTGCGGTGTACTGGTAATAAATTTGTTGGAAATTGGCGTTTTTTGAAAGAAGGTTTATCAGAAGGTCCGGCAAAGCGAAAAATAAATACAACGGTGAGAAAACGCTTAGATAGCCGATAGGAAGCAGCAACTGGCGCAGATATGTCCTTCGGCTCTCATCGGTGATTACCCCAAAAACCTTTATTGGTGATGAAAGAATCCCGGTCGCTATGTTACTTGGGTTGTCCCCGTAGTCCGTAAAAAAAGCAGTTGCGAAATGCTCTTTCCCGTGGAATGAAGGAATAATAACAGAAAGGAACAGGTAGAACGTTGCAAAGGATAAAATCGTCACCACGATGCCAAATTGCAGCTCTTTTTTAAGATATGGCAAAAATTCCTTTCGTGCTGCACGTAGTGAGTAAAATGCCCGTGAAAAAATAAAAAGACCAAAAAGGCCGACTATCGCCCACACTTCCTCTTTCGTGCTTCCTGCAAGGAACGCAAACAACAAAAACCACCTATACCTCCGAAGCTTCATGAAGTAGAACGCGCCCAAAAGAAACGTCGTTGCCAACACGACAGCGTGGAAATCGTAGAGGTTGCTTCGCTGTATACTTGGATTCAACAGGTACGAAGCTGCAAATACGAGGCTGATCGTTTTTCTATGCAGTATGTGAGTTGAGAGTTTGTACACAAACACTGCCCCAAGAGCAAGGATAACTGTCTGGAAGAAAAGTATAAATTTAGGGTGTGGCCAAAGCAGGTAAAATGGTGCCAGAAAAGCGAGGAAAAAATCGGCGTGATAGGCAAGTCTCGATGTAATCCCAACGTCGTCTGACGCGGCAAGAATCCGTCCCTGGGACGTATTCCATATTGCTTGCACCATATTGCCGAGGTCAAACCGTCCCGTGTAAAAGCTGTCGTAGCGGAGGAAGCTGGCGAGTGTAAAGTAAGATATATAACAGACGAGAAGGAGAAAAAGTATACGCTCGTGGCTATCCATCCGGATAAACCAATTTTTCACGACACGAATGTCATTTTTTAGTGACCTGATGAATCTCTCCATGACCTATACGTATTGTATAAATGCCGGGTAAAAGAGGCAAGTGTCAGTTCGTTATTGTCCCTGAAGGGGTGGCTGAAGTATCTGTACCATCATACGTAAATTTGCGCGTAATCCTCTCTTCGTCTCCAGTCACAACACTTTTTATCCGAAGCTCAAGGACGATGGGGCCCTTCGGCGGGTTATAAAGTGCGATTGATTTATCGTCGTAATCAGACCAGCTGCCGTTATTGATACGGTAGGACCAGACGACAGCACAGAAGCCTTCCTCTTTTTGGGTAACAATGATGCTGATTGGGTTGTCTGTGACGACGTCCCCTTCTTCAGGGGTACTGATCTCAATCGGTCCAATTTCTTTTTTACACGCTTGTTGTGGTGTAGCGGTCGGGTTTTGCCTTCCATCGCTTGGGATTGTTTTTGTAGAAGGCTGCTCCGGGAGAGTGATGACAATTTTTGGTTGTTCTACTTGCGGTGTCGGGTTTGGCTGCTCCTCTTTTTTCAGACTTGAGAGGTTGAGGATTATGACTGTCAAGAGTACGGGAACTGTCAAAATGGCCGTGAAAAACTCAACATACTTTTTCTTATCGGGTAAACTCCTATAGGACCTTAAAATTCGTGACAAAAACCGTTGTTTTTCTTCCATACTGAGTGGTGGATGATTCTATTGTACCGAAAATCCTGCTTGGATGCAAAAAGGCTGAGAAGAAAATCAAAAAGAAGCCTTCGAAGTGAGCCCAATGCAAATACCATCGAACCAATTCTCATCTGGATCTTTAAATTAGTGGAGGCTTGTAGATGTAGGGCAAAATGAATTAAACGATTAACGGTTATTAATACACTTGATTATGGCTACCTATATCAACAAGGTAAATAGTTTCTCCTTCTTGATAATAGATCACTCGGATGTCACCAGCTACAGAAAAGGAGCGCAAATCTTTCTTTGCTCCTGCGAGTTTGTGGCTTCTAAGAAGCGGGTGCGATGGGCTACTCAGGAAGAGTTCTAAGCGTTTTTTAAAGCGTTGAGTTAAATTCGGATTATTACTTATTCTTTTTTTATAGTTCTTGCGGAAATTTTGGGTATAGTTAAGACGCATCGTGCAGCTGCTTTACTAAATCATCAGTATCCTTCACGCTATAAATATTTTTTCCTTGTTCTATATCGTCAAGCGTTTTATTGTATCGTGAAATAGCACTGTCCGAAAGTTGTGTTGTTTCTTCAAAAGTTATAGACATTTTTCTAGTAGCGAGTCTATTTAAGAAGATTCTCACTGCTTCCTGTAACGAAGAGAAGCCCTGTGACAAAGCTTCCTTTTCCGCTTCGTCCTTCAATGCTTTATTTAGTGGTACTTGTAAAATAGTCTTCTGCATATATTATGATTATAATGGTTTCGTAATGAATTGCAAGTAGCAATTTAGTTTATCCTTATTGAATTGGTTCGAATCCCGCTCGATAGTAAGAAAAAAGAAGCTGGATAAAGGATTATTATTGATAATTATTGAGCCAGACGTTTAGCACTATATATCAAGCTATTCGAACACTTTCGGAAGATGGTGTTCCCGATGTTGACCCAAATGTTTTTGAATTCCTGCCTGCCGGCAGGCAGGGGAACCAAATACGATACTCACTTCAAGCTTGGAAGTCAGTAATTCAAGTTGAAGCAACACCTTCCTCCCTAGCTACTGCCATAGGGGATTAGAATCGTACTTTTATGTTCCTTAGAGGTTACGCAGTAAGCCATTGACAAAAAACTGAGACAGTTCCTATACTAGCGAAATGTCGAGCCCTGATAATCTAGAGCAGAACGTTCGTAGCCAACCAGATGAGTTTCAAGCGCCTAATGGTACATATGACTTTCTCGCATACCTGGAGGGGGGAAGACTGGGGAATGCTAGAACAAAACACCTTATTCAGGTTTCCGCAGGTGAGGGAGATTTTTCGGTAGATGTTCAAGTAAGAACACTTGACCAACGACCATACCTTTTTCCTCATACTATTTATAACTTCAGTATTGATTCTGATGATAAGGTAAACGGTATGCGGGGAAGAAAGGCTGAATCAAGACGAGAACAGGGACTTACATTGCCCGTTAATGATTTAGTGTTTGAAGAAGCAATAGCCGAAATAGGTTCTGCAAGGCGCCTCGCCTCTACTAGAAGAAGATAAAAGAATCTGTGAGCCCAGAGGGATTTGAACCCCCAACCAATGCCTTAAGAGGGCACTGCTCTACCGTTGAGCTATGGGCCCTGAAAAATTTTGGCAACAATTTTTTAGGGTAAACCCTTTAAAATTACTCGCGCGTATTTCTCTCAATAAGTTTTAACTTATATACACGCTTCCAATGTTTAATTGCAAATTCTCTTCTTCTTGCGTCAGATTGTGCAGGATATGATTCGTAATATACCATTTTTACCGGACGTTTTCCTCTCAGTGATTTCGCTCCAAGTTTATTATCCGTATTGTGTTCTTGCTCTCTACGCTTAATGTCTGTCGTTATCCCAGTATAAAATGACCCATCGCTGCATTCCAGAATATACACATACCAAATCATAAAAATTTAGGTATTCATACTAAAAAATTTCGTCGAAAATTTTTTAGTACGCCCGGAGGGACTTGAACCCCCAACCCTCACGTCCGAAGCGTGATGCTCTATCCATTAAGCTACGGGCGCAACTGTAAAATGTTGCTGCCGCGTGCGAAGTAGACGCGTAGACGCGGCGCAGCTTTGAAATTGTAACAAACGAGGCAAGATTATTCAACGAGGAGGCTACGATAATAGTACGCCGCCGTCGACGACGACTTGGGTGCCTGTCATGTACGAGGACATGTCCGATGCGAGGAAAAGAGCTACTTTGCCGATATCATCAGGCTCCCCCATCCTGTGCATGGGGATTTTGGCGAGAAATGTCTCAAGCATCTTTGTCATATCGACACCCTGTGGGGCAGGGGCTGCTTTTTGCAATTTTTCAACACCAGGCGTCATGATGCCGCCCGGGGCAATCGCATTCACCCAAATTTTATGCGGTGCAAGCTCGAGCGCAACATTTTTTGTGAAGCCCCAAACGCCGTGTTTTGATGCGTCATAATGAGCTAATCCTACGGATGACGGATGGAGTGCATCAATTGATGTAATGTTTATTATTCTTCCGCCCTTTCCTTGTTTTATCATCTGGTTCGCGACGTATTTCGTGCAGAGAAAGACTCCCTTAAGGTTTACCGAAAGCACCCTGTCAAAATCCGAAAGACTCATCGACATGACGGGGATTGATGGGTAAATACCCGCGTTGTTGACGAGGACATCAACCGATCCGAATGTTGTGAAGGTTTCATCAACCATCCGCTTCACATCAGCCTCTATCGCTACATCAACCTGCACTGCCTTCCCCCTCAGTCCTGCTTCAACAAGCCGTTTGACCGACCCATTCGCTTCTTCAATATTCCGGCTCGCTACGACGACATTTGCTCCGGCTTCCGAAAGCCGGTAAGCGATCCCATAGCCGATGCCGACTGCACCGGTGACAATCGCGGTTTTTCCCGTTAAATCCAAGAGTGATGCGTGCTGCAGCATATACTTTTATTTATGGAGAAACGGATGGGGAAAAGCAATGACCAAAATCACAGACTTCACGAACTTGCATACATACGCTACACTAGTAAAGATAACTAACATTATGCAGGACGTTATTATAATTGGCGCCGGTCCGGCAGGCCTCACTGCTTCGATCTACCTTTCTTGTTTTAAGGTTTCAAACACGGTTATCGGATCTGTTGTCGGCGGACAGATGTCGCTTGCCCCAGACATCATTAATTACCCGGGGTTTGAGGAAGTTTCAGGTATGGAGCTCACAAAGAGGATGGCAAGCCAGGCCGAAAAACGCGGAGGGACAATCCTCAAAGCGACAGTAAATGCAATTGTAAAAGAAAATGAACTCTTTACTGTCGAGTGTGATACAAGAGAGAAGCTGCAGTCACCTCTCATCATACTTGCAACCGGAGTTGAGCGAAGCAAACTCAATGTTCCCGGCGAAAATGCCTACATAGGTAAGGGTGTCCAGTATTGTGCCTCATGTGAGTATTTTGATTACCAGAATAAAGTTGTTGCGGTCGTTGGGGGTGCAAATGCGGCCGCACAGACAGCAACGCAGCTTGCACATGCGGCAGCGAAAGTATTTGTGCTCAATAGGAGCGATGTGCTAAGGGCCGACCCGGTGTGGTTGACACAAATCAACGAAAACCCTATCATCGAAGTCCGTTACAATACATCGGTAAAAGAAATTTTGGGGGACGGCAAGGAGCTTACCGGTGTCAAGCTGCTTACTGCTACGCCCGGATCTGGAACACCCATTGAGAATGTGCTCCAAATTGAGAGGCTTTATATAGAAATCGGAGGGGTTCCCGGCACAGTGCTTCTCTCCCCACTCGGGGTCCAGCTTGACGAGAGGGGGCATATCGCAGTATCTGAAAGTTTAGAAACAACGGTAAAGGGGATTTTTGCCGCAGGGGACGTTATCAGCCATAAATACTCAATCGAGCAGATATCATCTGCTGTCGGACTTGGTGCACGAGCTGCAACTGCAGCATTTTCACGATTCAAAGACCAAATTGCCCCAAGCCTGTGGGGTAGTTCCCAAATCAACCGGTCGGTGCAGAAACAGTAGCGTCTTTTGATTTTCTCGTCACTTTCCAGAGTGCTCCTGCGAGCAACACAACCCCTATACCTTGCGTTACTGACAGTCCGTTGTGATAGAAAAAGTAGTCGATGAAAACCGCTGACGCAGGCCAGACGAGTTCGTAGAGCGTTGTTATCCTGGCAGGTGTCTTTTTCAGTCCATAGTAGTAGATCGCGAGTGCGACCATACCCGTTGAGAGCGCAATCAAAACGAGTGTCCCCCACTGTGTCATGGAGAGTGTAAACAGTTGCCCGGTTTGTTTTTGTGAAACAATAAACATGAGCGCGAACACGGGCGCGAGAAAAAACCGGAGCGCGGTTGCCGTAAGGAACGAGACCTTGTTGAGGACGTATTTACTGATCGCCGTTGAGCTCCCCCAGAGCATGCCGGCAGCCAGTGCCAGTAGACCGGCAATCATTGTCCCCTGTCCGGTTGAGAGATTTACGGAAAGTGTTTTAAAAGTAATCAAATATGCCGCTACCAACGCAACACCCGCCCAGATGAGAAAGTTTTTTCTCAGGGGTTCTTTGAGCAGTAGTCTTGCCGCCAGAATCGCCCAGATTGGTTGAAGCTGTTGCAGAAGGACCACGACTGAGAACTGAATAAAATTCACTTGTCCAAGCGCGCCGGTATAAAAAATCGTACCCAGTGCACCTGAAAAAAGCGATACGAGACCTATGGCTATCCATTCTTTCTTCCTCATTTTTTTGAGGTCTGGAAACCATTTTTTGAAAAGGATAAGGAGAATCACTGCTCCTAGAATGTGCTCATAGAAGACAATGACAGCTGGTGGGAGCGTATAAAGGCTTCTCCTGAGGATACCGTCAAAGCTCCAAAGAAGCGCGGCTATCATCACGAAAAGCGGACCAAAATGCATGATTCTTTTCATAAAAAAAATCCCCTATCTTCGGGGATCACAAAAACAAACGCACAGAAGCGTTTCTTCTTTCTTTCATCCCGACTATACGGTCGCTGTCTGAGCTACCCAGACTCCACCCCGCCAGCCCGTTTAGGGCTTTGCCTGGCAGGGGTCGTAGAGTGTACTACCGATTGTGAATTCTCCGCCTTGGCTCGATGCCGAGTCGAGACGGGTCACACAAACCCCGAAAGACTTGCATTATGATAAAACCAAATGTGAGGTGTGTCAAGTGAGGACATTGCGGCAGAAGTCTCTTCTGTGAATTGCTGTCAACCCTAATTCCCCTATATGCTGCCGGTGTATTTCCGTCCCGTATCCCTTATGCCTGTCAAGTCCGTATCCTATGTATTGTAGCGACAACTTTTTCATAAGGTTATCGCGGTAGACTTTGGCAATGATGGAAGCGCTTGCAATCGAAAAGTTTTTTTTGTCTCCTCCCACAATCGCTTTTTGGTTTCTCAAGCCGATTCCCCTCACATATTTCGCATGGAAACCGTCGGCGAGTACGAAGAGTTTTGACGATCCGAAGTGCTTCTGAATTTTCTGGATTGCTGTCCTGAATCCTATCTGGTTGGCTTTTCCGACGCCGACACGATTTATCACCTTCACTGAGATCTCGGACACAGCGACATATTTTGCCTGTGAAGAAATTTCTTTTGCTAATAGAGTCCGCAGTTTTTCAGGCAGCATTTTGGAGTCATGGACCTCTCTGAGCGTTTCAGGGAGCGACCTGAACGAATCTGCGAAAAAAGGGCTATAGACAACAGCACCGACGACGAGAGGTCCGGCAAATGCACCACGGCCAACCTCGTCTATTCCTATGACATGGTAGCCTTTTTGCCACAGCGCAAGCTCTTCATCAAGCGTGGGGTGAGGTACTCTATTACGTTGTGCCATCATTCAGCTCCAGTGTATCCAACCCCTTTATCTGCAGCGAGTTCCCGCCTATCCTTCCCTGCATATCCCCAACCACGTTTGCGAGGCTGACAATAATCCGTTGCGCCTGCCCTTCCCGCTGCTTCCAAAGCCGTTCGTAGGTTGCGCGTTCTTTCT
>JAUYMJ010000060.1 GCA_030698775.1 bacterium | reverse complement strand
CCTTTACCGACAGCTACTTTCGCTGCTCTCACTAATTTATTATTAAAAGTATAGCCCATTTGAAAAACATCTACAATTTTTCCTTCCGGACCTTCCCTAGCCTCTACCGCTTCATGGATATTTGGATCAAACGTTTCTGTTTGAACCGGACGCAATCCCTCCTCTTCAAACACCCTTCTGAACTCGGAGACTGTCAGCTCAACGCCTTTCAACCATCCTGATTGCTCTCCGCTTTCCTTCGCTCCTTTGACTGCAGCCTCTAAATGATCAAGCGCAGGTAACATCCGCGAGAGAAGGTCCTTGCTTGCTGTTTTTATCCATTCAACCCTCTCTTCCCTCGTCCGTTTCTCCAGATTCTGGTAATCGGCGAGTGCTCTCTTGAACTTTGTCTCGCACTCTTCAATTTGCTCCTGAAGCGTAGCTACTTCCCCATTTTTTTCTTCTGGTGCGCCTTGTTCATTTTTTTCCTCTTCCTTGTCTTTTCTTGCTTGTTTCTTTCCGTCTGTATCCATACTACATAATTCTAAATTCTTACCTCTGAATTTTCAACCTACCATCCTTTGGCGACCTCATTAATCATGTGAGCAACATACCGTACCATAGGGACAACCTGTGCATAGTTAAGCCTCGCGGGACCGATTACTCCAATTTCTCCGGTATGCAACAGGGGTGTTGTGTATCTCGCGTAGACAAAACCATATGGGCCTTGCAAACGGGGACCTAAATCCTCTCCTAACAACACGTGAATGCCCTCTGCATCTTCATCATGGAATAAACTCCTGAAATATTCTCCCTCTTCAAGGATTGAAAGAAGCGCTTCAGTCGTACGGATATCATAAAATTCGGGCATTTTGAGGATATTCGCATAGCCTGCGGCAATTAAATCCCCTTCTTTTGTCGAAGCGATTGCGACAGTTCCTGTGCGTTCCGCAAGCGTCTTGACGACTTCCCGAAGGCATTTCGTTGCCTGCTCCCTTTCATCCCAGACCTGTTCTTTGAGTGATACCTCCTCGACTGTTGAAAGTTCTTTCTCTTTCATCAGCTCGTCAACATAGAATTTCATACCTCTTGGCGTCGGCTGACGACCTGCTGAGCTGTGCGGTTTTTGCAGATAACCCATCTGGGTGAGTCTAACCATCTCATTTCTGATCGTTGCAGGGGATGAGGTGAGGTTGTATTTCTTCTCTAACGTCTGTGAGCCAACAGGCTCTGCTGATGTAATATACTCCTCAATGATGCTGCGGAGAATTTCTACTTGTCTTTGAGTCAAATTATGCATATACAACTGATTCTGGAGATCTGGACTTGCCCCGTACATGCGCCCTTGTGAGGCGAGGATGTAGACCTCGCGAACAAGTAAGCACTGTTCGGGGTTAGCAGCATCCTAACACGAGTGCCAAAAGTTGTCAAGTCCCTTGAATCCATCTGCTACACTAGCATCATGCAAAAAAGGAAACGACCGATTGCATTACTATTATTAAGTATTCTCACACTTTGCGTTCTTATCTTTGTCATATTCTTTATTCCCCCAACCTACGCAGTAGAACTCCCAGGCGTTACCATCAATGTTCTTTTTTTCTTCTTCCCGCTCCTTTTTATCTTCCTCTTCTCACTCCTGTCGTTTCTTTTCCGCAAGAAATCCCATGGCATCATCGCCGGCTCACTTCTCATCTTCTATCTTCTGCTCCGCCTCGGCGGTTTCACACATCCTCTTTTCCTCCTCATCCTCCTTGCCCTTCTTCTCATACTTGAGTTGTTGTTTTCGAAAGAAAAATAGTTTACTTGCTCAGGTTGAGGCTATTTTGTTACAATGCACGCATGGCCAAATTCTATATCACCAATTCTATACCCTACGTCAATGCGGAGCCGCATATCGGACATGCGCTTGAATTCATACAATCAGACGTCGTCAACCAGCATCACCGGATGCTGGATGATGATGTGCTGTACCTTTGCGGCTCAGATGAAAATGCCATCAAAAACGTCCAAGCAGCAGAAAAAGCCGGGCAAGACGTACAAAGCTTCATTGACCAACACGCTGTGGAGTTTCAGAAACTTGCTGATTCTTTACACATTCATTTTGATATTTTCCAAAAAGGAAGTGATGCAAAGCATCATACTGCTTCCCAGAAGCTCTGGGAACTCTGCGCGGCAAGGGGCGATATTTACAAGAAAAAATACAAAGGCCTCTACTGTGTTGGGTGTGAAGAGTTTAAGACCAAAGACCAACTCAATGAGAATGGCGAGTGCCCCGAGCACCCGGGTAAGAAATTAGAAGAGGTAGAAGAAGAAAATTATTTCTTCAAGCTGTCTAAATACCAGGACTGGCTCCTGAAGCTTATTGAGACCAACGAATACGAAATCGTTCCTGAATTCCGCAAGAATGAAATAGTATCCTTCATCAAATCAGGCCTGCAGGATTTTAGTATCTCCCGCAGTAATGAACGGGCCAAGAATTGGGGAGTGCCTGTGCCCGGAGACCCTACACAACGTATCTATGTCTGGTTTGATGCATTAAATATTTACCAAAGCGGGATTGGGTTCGGTTCTGCAAAGCAGAATGAAATTGAGAAATATAACAAATGGTGGCCTGCGGATCTACACGTAGTAGGAAAAGGGATCATCAGGTTCCACGCCGTCTACTGGCCGGCAATCCTCCACTCGGCAAAACTCAATATCCCAAAGAGGCTTTTTGTCCACGAGTATTTCACAGTAAACGGACAAAAAATGTCCAAAACACTTGGAAATGTCATCAATCCTTTAGATATTGTTGCAAAATATGGCGCAGATGCGTTGCGCTACTATTGTCTCGCCAAAATTTCACCCTTCCAGGACGGTGATTTTTCAGAGGAGAAGCTCGTCGAAGCCTACAATTCCGATCTCGCAAATGGCCTTGGCAATCTCGTCGCACGCGTTGCAAAACTTTGTGAGAAAAACGCCTTAACAGTCACAAAAGTAGATCCTAAGGTTTCAGATTCATCTAAAACAGGAGGCTACCACGAACATCTCAAACGATTTGAGTTTAATCTCGCTCTAGAAGAGTTGTGGAGAGATATAAAAACTATCGACGTAGAGCTAAACAATAAACAGCCATGGAAACTTTCACAGGATGAGGCTGTTATCGTACTAAGGGAATGTGTTAAAGGAATAAGAGATATTGCTTATGCACTCCAACCCTTCCTCCCCGAAACAGCAGAAAAAATTCTCAAACAATTTTCAGGCAATATCAAAAGCCAACCACCTCTTTTTCCACGAATTGAAGCTTAATTTTGTGTGACGAGAATGATGCCCACAATCGTCACTGCGGCGCCGATGATTTTCTTGACGATGTCTTGTCGCTCTTTGAAGAAAATGATACCAAAGAAAACTGATGTGACCATCATACCTTGATAAATAGCATTTACCCGACTAACATCACCGATTTTGAGTGCAGCCAGAAAAAAATAAATCGATACAACATGAGCCAAAACAACAAACGATTTTAACCAAAACTTTGTTTTGACAAAATTTATGATACTCTTTTTCGGATCTCTCATCACAAAAGGGAAAAAAATAACTGACGGCACGGCACTACTTGCAACGATAAGAGAATATGAGGCGTATGGTATAAGTGCTTGCAGAATAACTGTATTAAACGCGAGAATAAGAGCTCCAATATTGGCAAATTTCGCTCCTTTGTCTATCAGAAATTTGTGAGGTGCAACAGTGATACTTACTCCGGCAAAAAGAATCGCTATCCCGATGTAATCTGTGAGGTGTAATGATTCACGAAGGAGGAAAAAAGCAATAATCGGAATCCAGATCATTCTTGTTCTAGATATAATAGTTGATATTGAAAGGTGGGTATAAGCATGCATTTTCATCGTGAAATAATCTCCACCAAGCTCAGTTAGTCCGACTAGGAGAAGGAGAAGTATTGTTTTTATCTCAAGCCGAATTGAGAAATCAAAAAGCAGCACAAGGCCAAAAACAAAAAGTCTTCCCGTTTCAAAAAACCAAGCCCAGAGAGTAGCGTCGTCCTTATCTTTTAGAAAATACCTGCTAAATGTAGCGAAGATATTTGAACCAAGGCCTGCTAGTGCTGCCAGAATAACCCAGGTGGGGATCATAAAGGGATTATACAGTATAATAAAGGCATGATTGACGTGCACTGCCATCTCAATTTCAAAACGTTTGCGGACGATTATGATGTGGTTATAAAACGGGCTCTCGCAAAAGGAGTTACTAGAATAATTAATGTCGGGACATCCCTTGAGTCAAGTGAATGGGCTGTCAAATTAGCCGGGCAGTATGACGAGTTATATGCCATTGTCGGAATCCATCCGCATCATGCTGACAAAGTGCAGCATGACTGGATTGGGAAACTTGAGAAAATAGCATCACAACCAAAAGTGATCGCAATTGGGGAAATCGGGATGGATTTTTATGAGTACAAATCAAACGGAATTGTTGACCCCAAACGGCAAGAGGAGGTATTTGTCGAACAAATCAAACTTGCCCACAAATTAAACCTCCCCTTACAAATCCATAACAGGCACGCTGGTGAGAAAGTTATAGAAATTCTTTTAAGTCATAAATCACATCTTTTAAACCCTCCGGGTATGTTTCACTGTTTTGCTGCTACAAAAGAAGTATTGAAATCTGCTTTGCAGATGGGTTTTGCAATCGGTTTTGACGGCAATGTGACGTATTCCGGCCTCGCCCGGGGTGAAACGGTCTCGCTTCCTGACCTTGCCCGCGAAGTGCCCCTTGACCGGATAGTCACCGAAACAGACAGCCCATACCTCACACCTCTACCCTATAGGGGAAGCAGAAATGAGCCTTCCTATGTTATAATTACGGCTGAGTTTATCGCAAAACTCAGGGGTATCTCTTTTGAGGAATTTGAGGCACAGACAGACAAAAACACTCATGCTATCTTTCCAAAACTGCGCTAACATACAATAAGAGACAGTATTTATTCTTTTTCTGACTCCTGCCTGACGGCAGGCAGGTCGATATTCTTAATTCAAAATTATGACATCTTTTTTCGACCGCATTTTTACGACCTACCCGATTAAGACCAGGCGTTTCTTAGAGCTTGGCATCGGGACACTCACCTGGATTGTCATCCTCGCTCCCCTCTGGGGATCATTCCTCGCACCACTCTATATGGCCTATTTTATAGTCTTTTTCGATATCTACTGGCTCTTCAAATCTTTTCACCTCGTCCACGCTTCCCATATCGCAACAAAAAAAATCACCCAGGCTGAAAAAACAGATTGGCTACAAAAGGCAAAATCACACGCTGGGTTTGAAAAAATCCATCACGTCCTGATAATCCCCAATTACAAAGAACGGGTGGAGAAACTTGAAGCAACAATTGAGAACCTCACACAGCAGACTATCTCCCGAAAACGCCTCCACATCGTTTTGGCTATGGAAGAGCGTGAGCATGATGCCAAAGAAAAAGCAAATGCACTTATCAAGCGCTTTGGGGATGAATTCGGCAGCATCTTCGCAACCTACCACCCGGACCTTCCCGGAGAAGTAAAAGGGAAATCGTCAAATGAAGCGTTTGGCGGGAGGGCAGCATATGAATATTTGTTCGTTGAAAAGACACTTGACCTTGACTTTGCAACGGTTACATCTGTTGATGCTGATGCAATCTTTGACAAGCAGTATTTCTCCTATCTTTCCTACAAATTTTTATCAGACGCGAAGCGGTACAACAAGTTTTGGCAATCGGCAGTTGTTTTTTACAACAATATCTGGAAGGTTCCGTCCCCAACCAGGATCATCTCTTTTTTCGGAAGCCTCTGGCGGACATCGCTTCTTATCCAAGGAGACAGGCTCATCACGCAGTCGACCTACTCACTCTCGTTTAAGCTGTTGAAAGACATTGACTTTTGGGACACTGACGTCATCCCTGAAGACTACCGCATCTTCTTCAAGGCCTTCTATCGTATGAAGGGCAACATCTGGGTTGAGCCGATTTTTCTCCGCACATCGATGGATGCTGCTTATTCGGGAGGCTACATCAAAAGCCTCAAAAATAAATACCACCAGGAGAGGCGCTGGTCATGGGGAGTCTCAGATGATCCGCTTTTTATCAAATGGTGGTTGACCGTGCCGAATATTCCTTTTTTCCGGAAAACAACTATGCTTCTCAACGTACTTCTTGACCATTTCCTCTGGCCAACCAACTGGTTCATCATAACAGTCGCCGCAAACATCATGCCGTTTATCAACCCGGTCTTTACAAGAACTACCCTAGGCTACCGCCTACCGAGTCTCGCAGGGTTTATCCTCACTGTTTGTCTTATTGCTATTGTCGCCCTTATTTACATTGATTACAAAAATCGTCCTGAAAACGCCAAGTTGCCGCTTCGGAGGAAACTCCTCTTCCCGTTTGAGTTCGTCCTTATGCCGCTTGTAGGATTTTTCCTCTCAGCCCTGCCGGCACTTATCTCCCATACGGCTCTTATGCTTGGGAAACGGTTAGAGTATAAAGTAACCGACAAGGCGTAACATGAAATTTCTCAAACGAATTTTTTCAGATACGGAATGCCTTTCCCTTTTTCTCATTCTTACTTTCTTCTCCTTACTCCGGCTGCCTTCACTTTTTGAACCGAACTGGTATGGCGATGAGGGTATCTACCAGGTTCTCGGACATGCAATGCGGGAAGGCCGCATTCTCTATAGCGGTATATGGGACAATAAACCTCCGCTGCTTTACCTGACGTACGCGCTCGTCGGTATCGATCAGTTTTGGATCAGGTTTTTTTCCTATCTTGCAGGTCTTCTTGCAGTCTATGCATGCTTCCTCCTCAGCAAACGCCTTTTTACAGACAGACGATCCGGACTACTCACCACAGGACTGTTTGCCTTTCTTTTTTCAATTCCCGCAACAGAAGCGAATATTGCAAATGCCGAAAATTTCATGCTCGTATTTCTCCTCTTTGCTGCATATTTCGTTTATGGTACAAACCCAACCAAGGATATTTGGAAACAACGAACGCTTTTTCTAGGTGGAATTCTTGTATCGGTTGCTGCCCTTTACAAAATCGTTGCAGTATTTGATTTTGCCGCATTTTTTCTTTTTCTCGCAATTCTCTCTCTCCCAAAAAAACTCACGCTACAAAAAGAGGCAATTCTCACCGCGGGAAAACCGGCACTGCTTTTTGCCACCGGATGTATTGTGCCGATTCTCTTAACGACAGCCTATTTTTTCTCAGTCGGCGCGCTTCAGCCGTTTCTCCAAGCAACTTTCACCAATAACGTTTCCTATGTCGGATACAAAAACTACTTTCTTTTTCCACAGGGATTACTGATTGCCAAACTCTTTATTCTGGCCGGATTTACTCTGTTTCTTTGCTGGAAACGCACCTCCCTTCCAAAAAATGCATTGTTTATCCTGCTTTGGTTTGCTTTTTCACTCTTTAACGTCTTCTTCTCCCAACGACCTTATACCCATTACGTCCTCGTCGCCATCGCAAGCTCATCGCTTCTTGTGGGCCTTATCGCATCAGAAAAAAAATATCGACGCATCACGCTTCCGCTTCTGGGAGCAGGCGCTCTTGCTATATCGATGACATTTGGACCTATCAAACCCGCCCGCGTGTACGGCTACTACATAAACTTTATCCAGTATGTAGCTGGGTACAAAACTACAAGAGACTACCAACGTTTTTTTGACAGCGATGTTCCAAGAGACTATGAAATTGCAGAATTTATAAATGCTCACCTTGAAAATAATAAGAACCGGATCATTTTTATTTGGGGGAATACTGCCCAGATTTATACGCTTTCCAACACGCTTCCTCCCGGAAGATATACGGTCGCGTATCATATAGCATCGGAGAACGCACTTTCAGAGACCCAACTGGCAATCGACAATAAGAAACCCTCGTTCATCATCTTATTACCGGATAGCCCGACACCACAGCTTCTTTTGACAGCGTATACATTTAAGGCAACAATCGGCAACGCTTCCATCTATGAAAGAACACGATAAATGAGAGAACATTTTGCAACACTCACATCAGATAAGATTACACGGGCAACAATGGGACTCACCATTGTCTTTTTTGTACTCCAGCTTGGGTTTATCCTGTTTTCACTGAGGGGCTTACCTCCTTACCTCCCGATCTTTAATCAACTTCCCTGGGGTGTTGAGCGGCTCGGAACAACGACGAGTATTTTCCTCCCACTCCTCATTGCAGTAATTTGTTCTGTAACAAACCTCATTCTCGCAAGTATTACCTATAGCCTAATGCCTCTGGTCGCACGCGTCATGGGAGTCACAAGTTTTCTTGTCATGCTCCTTTGTTTTATCTTTACACTACGGACTATACTATTAATTACCTAGCATGCCGTACCTCCAAAATCTACTGACCGGTTTTTTTCTCACGATACTGATTACTCCTTTTGTCATACTGCTTATGAAACGATTCAGAATCCTTGATGATCCAACATCGCACAAGCATCCGGGCATCATCCATAAGAAACCAACTCCCAGAGGAGGAGGGTTGGCGCTTTTCCTGGGTAGCTTTTTTGCAACACTCTTCACACTACCTTTCTCCCCGATACTTGCAGGAATATTTCTTGCATCATTCATCGCGATGATCACGGGACTTTTCGACGACTACAAAAATGCAAAGGGGGAAGACCTTTCTCCTTACATACGTTTTTTTGTGAATATCATCTGTGCAGCAATCGTTGTCGCAATAGGCGTAAAGATACACTTTGTCACAAATCCTTTTGGAGGAATCCTCCTCCTGTCTACACCGCTTCTTACTCTGGATTTTCTTACAATTACCATATCCGATGTCGTGTCGGTGCTTTGGATCGTTTGGGTGATGAATATGCTCAACTGGAGTAAAGGTGTTGACGGACAAATGCCGGGAATTGTTGGTATCTCGGCGATTGTCATAGGAATCTTAAGTATCCGCACCGCCTCCAGTCAATTCGGCTTTCTTGATGCAAACCTTTCCTTCATCATAGCGGGTGTGTCGTTTGGTTTTCTTCTCTACAATTTTTTCCCGGCAAAGATTTTCCCGGGTTATGGTGGAACAGCGATCTATCTTCTTCTTGCAGTCGTATCTGTCCTTTCAAGCGCTAAACTTGCAACCGCGGTACTCGTCATGGGTATTCCAACAGTCGATGCTGTCTTTACCATTATGAGAAGAATTCTCTCCGGAAAATCACCTTTCTGGCATGACAACAAGCATCTCCATCACCTTCTTCTCCGATTAGGGATGAGCCAGAGGACTATTGCATTGTCATACTGGTTGTTTTCTGCTATATTGGGGACAATTTCGCTTGCGCTTGAGAGCAAGAGTAAATTGTTCGCCCTGATTATGCTTGGAGTAATAGCAGGAGGAGCATTGCTATTTTTACATTTTATCCTTCGAAAAAGTGATGAAACGGTCACTACGTAACACATTACGGCTTCTTCGGCCACGGCAGTGGATTAAAAATCTCGCAATTTTTGGTGCAATCACGTTCGGAGGGGAACTTTTCGATGTACCGATCCTCCTGAAAGTAACCTACGGGTTCCTCATTTTTTGTGCAGTCTCATCGGGAATCTACATTATTAATGACATTTTTGACCGGGAAAAAGACAAGCTTCATCCCTTCAAAAAATTCCGCCCCCTCGCGCATGGTGATATCTCGCTACGTGTCGCAGTCGTTCTTGCGATCCTTCTCATAGGATCCGCAACTGTCGCAAGCTATTTTATTAATCCCGCATTTTTCCTCATCACGATGATTTACCTTATCCTTCAATTTTCTTACTCGGCATTCTTGAAAAACGTGACGGTTATCGATATTTTGGCACTTGCGGGAGGCTATATCCTCCGTGTGTATGCAGGAGAATTTGCAAGTTCATACCACATATCGGTGTGGTTGCTTCTGACGACAATTTCCCTCTCACTTTTCCTGGCGGTCGGGAAGAGACGGTCTGAGCTGACACTTGTCTCCACCTATTCAAGCGCACAAATAGCAGCAATCCGTAAAACGCTCTCGCATTACTCTGAAAGATTACTCGATGTGTACGCGTCAATTTTCGCAACGTCAACGTTCATCACGTATTCTCTTTTTACTTTTCTTGAAAACGCGAGAACACTCAGTGTGACAAATGACCTTCTCCTTCCTGACTTTTTACCGGATTATTTGAAACGAAAGTGGCTCATGTTGACAATCTTCCCTGTCGTGTATGGACTTATGCGATACCTGCAGGACATCTATGAAAAACACGAGGGAGAAAGCCCGGAGCGCGTGATTATCTCAGACAAACCGCTTCTTGTTAATGTCATCATCTGGGTCCTCCTGGTTATCCTCATTATCTACGTTGTTGGGGTATAGCGGGCATCTATTCAGTCATTTTTTCTGCGTATTGGCTACTTATCCACCCTGCGCTGCCGTTTCCTAACTCAATCTGATACCAACCGGTTTGCTCATCAAGAAGTGTATATTTCTCCCCGGGCGTTACCTGTGCAATTTCTTTTCCACCGAGGGAATTGCTGTCACGGACACGGAGAAACCCGGTTCCTGTTTGGAGAATCAACACTTTTGTAACACTCACCTGAGGAATGGGGGTTGCCGATGAGGATGCTGTCGATTTCTCACCTGCAATCATCGACAAATCAATTCCCAAATAACCTTTCGTCAACAGTTTGTAGTTATTGACCGAACGGATTCGTATTGTTTTGGATTTGTACCCGGGCTTTCTTAAAGTCAATATATGGTCTGAGATGGTAAGGTTTTTTAATTGCAGCGGCGTTTTTCCTTTCTCGACATTATCAAGCAATACCTCTGCTTCATCGGGAATTGAGAGTACAGACAATTCATTTGAAGTGGGGTCATGAATGTCTGATAAAGAGATAACAAATCCCTCAGACGATGCACCTTCGGCAAATTTCCTATCAATCACGGAAAGCACCCCCTTCTCAAGTGTAATGTTCTCCTGAAACTCAGGAAGGGATCTTTCCTCCGGAACAAGACGGACAGTATGGTTTCCAACAGGCAGCATTTCTTGTATGTTTTTCTCATCAAGCTCACCGTTTTTCGGACAGAAGCAAAGCGGCGTCGTTCCTTTGTAGACACTATCTATATAGATCTTGCTTTGAAGGTTTGATGTGATCTGCAATGCGCCTTTCTCACTTTTCCTTAAGAAAAAGTTATAAAAGAGTATCCCCCCTGCAGTCAGAATAAAAAGGGAAAAGAACAAAAAAAGCAGCTTCTTCATACGGTTTTTCGTTTGAGGACTACTATACCACAGCAGTGTATCCGCCTCAATTCTTGTGAGTAAGAAGAACGTCTTGGATAACAGGCTTTATGCTCTCAACTGATTGCCGCCTATGGTTGTATTGTGCCATTTGCTCCCTGGTCAAAAACGCCTCATCGTAGTACATATTCAGTCCGGGAAGAAAAAAGTACAAACGGTAGGGAAGGCCTTTTCGTCTCTTTCCGGAAGGTTTTCTGGCAATGATTCCATCAATCCGCCCTGAGGATGCAAACACCTCTCCGGTTGGAAGGGCAAAAGCAACAACATTTATAAATGCGGCGTTTCTGTTTGTATCAGGAAGATCGTTTGCAACACGGTGCATATGCTCTAAGAGGTCTTCTTCAGTTGTGCCTTCGCCAAGCCACCGTTTGCTGTTTATCCCTGGCGCATTCCCTAGTGCTGCAATTTCAAGACCTCCGTCATCTGAAAGCGTGGGAAGACTTGATCTTTTTGCATAAAACAACGCTTTTTTCTTAGCATTCTCCGCGTATGTTGTACCATCCTCCTCAACGTCATCCGTTATGCCAAGATTTGTTAGGGAAACGATTTGTATGGGGAGATCTGAGAGAAAAGAAGTAAGCTCCCGCAACTTCCCTTCGTTTCGTGTGGCAATGAGAAGCTTCTTCATTGAGTCGTACTGAAATGATATATATTATAAAAGCAAAAGCGTATTACGAGACGACGACACCAAAAACATCAAGTTCCCCTCCGCAGTATTTCATTATTTCGTCACATGCTTCTCGTAACACTTCCTCAACTTTTAATGGAGAAATATCAAATGTTCCATCGACATTGATGTAGAGATTTTTCGTCGTGAGCTGCACTGCTGTCCGCTGCGCATCACGAAAATTAAAGTCTATATTGTACCCTCCCTCTGTATCAAAATATGCCAGTTCTTTCTCTGTATACTCTGTCGGCTCGGTATCACCAAGAAGTAATATTTTCTCCCCTGACTTTGCGAAACGAAGCGCTGTCGGGAATGTGATGTTGTCCAGGTCAAATGCGCCGACAGATACACGATTTTTCATCACCACCAGGTTATACGCATCGACACAGGTATTAACGCTATACAAACCTTTCTTCAGGGCTATCCGCCGCAAGAGCGCTTCGGGACTCGGGCGTCTCGAGTGCCAGTCTACCCCCATCAATTTGTAGAGTTTTCTGTAACTCTGGATTTCGGAAAATGCATTTATTTGCTCAGTTGTCAATCCTTCCATTTCTTTAAGTAAGATTTCTTTTTCTTTCTCAAGAGAATTGTTTGATTTGCTGATAGAGACATTCTTAATTACCGCAACCCCAACGGAGATACTTGGAAACGTATGTATGACGTCGTCAGCAATACGGAATGTTTCAGGTTTTTTTAATGCTGTAAGCGACGTGTCGCCCCTGACCGGCTTTTCAACTTTCAAGGTGGGGAATAACACAACTTCTTTAATTGCCCAGGTATTGGTGAAAAACATCGTAAGCCTATCAATACCGATTCCTATTCCACCAAGAGGCGGCATACCATGTGCCATTGCTGTCAGGAAATCTTCATCGACGTGCTGGGCCTCTTCTTTATCTTTCCTCTCGGCATTTGTATCCGCGGTAAACCTTGCCCTTTGGATGACAGGATCGGTCAGCTCAGACCACCCGTCACAAATCTCTTTCCCTCCGATATATCCCTCAAAACGCTCCACCCATCCCGGTTTACTACGGTGCTCTTTTGAAAGCGGACTAATATCTTCAGGGTAATCGATAATAAATGTCGGATTGATAAGCGTTTTTGGAATCGTATGATCAAATATGTTAAAGATGAGTTGTCCCCTAGTCTCTCCTCCGAGTACCTGCATATCCGGTAACTGTTTTTTTGCAAATTCGAGAAGACTCTCTCTTGTCTCATCATCAACGTCTATCCCGAGTTTTTCCTTCATGGCAGCTGACATCTCAATCCGTGGCCATTTCTTGCCAATATCTATTTTTTTGTCATCAACTTGCAGTACCGTATCGCCGAAAAGTTTTTTCGCCAAATGTTTGAATAAGCCCTCAGTCACATCCATTACACGGTGGTAATCAGCATATGCCTCATACCATTCAATCATCGTAAACTCAGGGAAATGGGTATGATCGATTCCTTCATTTCGGAAATCTTTACAAATCTCATACACCCGCTCATATCCCCCTACAATGAGACGTTTTAGATACAGTTCATCTGCGATACGCAGGTACATATTCTGATCAAGTGCATTTAAATGCGTCGTAAATGGCTTGGCATTTGCCCCGCCGTAGAGTGGCTGCAATACAGGAGTCTCCGCCTCCCAGAAACCGAGGTTGTCCAGGTATTCACGGACGCCGCTTATGAGTTTTGTTCTGAGATTAAACCGCTGCCGTACTCCGGGATTCAACAAAAGATCCAAATATCGCTGCCTGAACCGTGCCTCAACGTCTTTGAGTCCATACCACTTGTTTGGCAGAGGGAGGATCGATTTTGTTAAGAGAGTATAAGATTCCGGGATAATGGAAATCTCTCCTGCAACAGTCTTTCCGACCTCTCCCTCAACGCCGATGATATCACCGATGTCCAAAAGCTTCAGGTTCTTAAACGCTTCAGCGCCTAGTGTATCTTTTTTGAAAAAAAGCTGGATCTTGCCGGTCTCGTCATGAAGATCGGAAAAAACAATATTCCCGTGTTCCCGAAAAGAAAAAAGCCTGCCGGCTGTTTTAACTCTTTTCCCTTCGCTTTGCAACACATCGGCAATAGTATGTGTTTTTGGAAATGAAGCAGCGTACGGGTTCCATCCAAGCGCCCGTATTTTCTCAATTTTCTCTTTTCTTGTTTTTATCAACTCTGAATCGTCCATAGTACGTATTATATTTCTTTTCGAAGCATTTTAAAAGCTTAAGGGGCAGATTAGATAAGTTTTTTCGCTTTTAATAATTCTGCTGTTAAAATTGCACCACCCGCTGCGCCTCGAATCGTATTATGCGAAAGACTAATAAACTTCCAGTCAAAGAGAGGATCTTCCCGGAACCTTCCGCAAGCAATAGTCATACCTTCTCCTAAATCCCGATCCAGATTCGTTTGTGGCCTATTATCCTCTGCAAAATAGCGTATAAATGGGTCAGGTGCAGTTGGTAGATGAAGCGCTCGTATTGGATTTTTATAGCGTGTAACTGCTGAAACTACTTGTTGCATTGTCGGTTTTTTCACAAATTTCACTGCTACACTCGCCATATGCCCATCAGCTACAGCAACTCTAATACAGGTTGCTGAGATGCGCGGTTTTTTTGCAAGCTTCACCACATCCTTTCCGATTGTCCCCAAAATTTTTAATGGCTCTTTTTCTGTCTTCTCCTCTTCACCCGATATGTATGGATTACAATTATCAAGCATCTCAGGCCAGCTAGTAAATGTTTTCCCAGCACCCGAGATCGCCTGAAGCGTTGTTACTTCTATTTTAGTTGGATTAAAAAGAGCAAGGGCTTTTATAATCGGAATGTACGACTGTAGCGAGCAATTAGGTTTCACAATAATCAAGCCCTGGTCCCATCCGCGTCTTTTCCTCTGCGCATGAATAAGGTCAGTATGTTCTGGATTTATTTCAGGCATGATCATCGGAACATCGCTCGTCCATCTGTGAGCCGAATTATTCGAAACAACCGCAACTCCCTGCTCCGCATATGCAATCTCCAAAGCTTTGATCGCGTCTTTCTCCATATCCAGTGCACAAAAAACGAGACGAACCTCTTTGGCAATTGTGGAAAGATCGTACTCAACGGCATAAACCTTCATTTTTTTGGCATAATTTGGAATCGAAGTACTCAATCTCCACCGATTTGCTACTGCTGCAGCATAGGTTTTTCCAGCAGACTGAGGCGAAGCGGCCAAGCAAACTACGTCAAACCACGGGTGGTTCTCAAGAAGCGATACGAATCGCTGTCCAACCATCCCAGTCGCCCCCAAAATGCCAACAGGTATTTTTTTCATATGCTTCCTTCTTCTTTATCTCTTAAGCGACGTCCCGATCTACATCGGGACGTATGCTCGCTTAAAAAATAAATTACATGAGACTTAGATTTTTTAATATACCCCGCAGAACTACTTTGTTTTTCTCCTCCATTGCCACCATTGGCAATCGAAATACCTCTTCCATTTTTCCCATCAAAGACAGTGCCGTTTTGACTGGAATAGGATTCGTCTCAATAAAGTTTACGTTCATCAAGTCAAGTAGTCGATAATGAAGTTTTTGTGCTTTTTTAAAATCTCCATCTCCTGCTGCATAAACTAATTGTGCAAACTCTTTTGGCACCTCATTCGCAACAACCGAGATACACCCAACACCTCCAACTACCATCAAAGGCAGGGTAAACGCATCGTCTCCAGAAAGTACTGAGAAATATGATGGAGCTTTTTGCACAATCTCCATCATCTGCGGCAAGTTCCCTGATGCTTCTTTTACGCCAACAACATGGTCAACCTCTTTTGCCACACGAAGCGTCGTACTCGCTGTACTATTTAAACCTGTCCTTCCCGGAACGTTGTAGAGTATTATCGGCATATTGACAGCCGTTGCAATTGCTTTATAATGCGCAACCAAACCGCTTGGTGTCGGTTTGTTATAGTATGGCGTAACATGCAAGAGCGCATTTGCCCCAGCCGTTTTTGCCAGACGTGAAAGGTGAATTGCTTTTTGCGTATCATTATTTCCCGCTCCAGCTATGACGGGAATGCGCCCTCGTACTGTTTCGACAACGGTTTTCACCACGAGCTGGTATTCGTCATAATTCATCGTCACTGCTTCACCTGTTGACCCACAGGGAACAATCGCATCTATGCCCCCTTTTACCTGAAATTCCACAAATGACCTAAGTGCCTTAACATCTACCTCACCATTTTTTTGGAATGGTGTCACAATAGCTGTTATTGCACCCACAAATTTTTTCATAATGTACTCACCTCCTAACTAAATAACGAGCTGAAATCATACAGCCCTTTTTTATTTTTAATAAACGTAGCTGCCATAATTGCGCCCTCTGCAAAACCTCGCCTACCCCATGCTTGATGCATAAGTCGTATCTCATCTGCCTGACTGTCAAAAACTATTTCATGACGGCCAAAATTTCTCCCTCCCCGAACTGATGCAAAGTGCAATTCTTCACTCCGAATCTGTCTATCAAGTTTTTCTGTTTGCAGAACAGATTTCCGAGAAAAATTTTGTAAAATAACGTCTGCTAATTTTCGCGCTGTGCCAGAAGGACTATCTTTTTTTCCTATGTGATGTGTCTCAACTCCAAAAACATCATACCCTTCATATTTACTTAAAAGTGCACTAGCATACCCTGCAATTTTAAAGAATGTATTTGCGCCGATTGAAAAATTCTGCCCGTAAATAAGACTCCCCTTATATTTTTTTACTAGTTGTTTTACTTTCGGCAACTCTCCATACCACCCAGTTGTTCCTACGACTACCGGAACTCCAAGACGCAACAATTCTTTGATATTTTCTAAAACAATCTCGGGTGAGGTGAAATCTATTGCAACATCTGCTCGTCTAACATTCTTTCTATCAAGCCCTGCTTTTCTATCTTTATAACTAACAGAAACAAGCGTATGCTTTCCAGTCTCCTGGATAATTTTTTCAATTTCTTGTCCCATATTGCCATATCCAACAAGTGCGATTTTCATTTTGTTTTTCCTTTCTTTAGTATCATCTCTTTATGCAAAACTGCTACTGCTTCATCTACTTGAGATGAGGCAAGTACGAGGCTGATATTGATATCAGTTGCACCAAGAGAAATCATCTTGACCATAATATTCAGCCTATCTAATACCGAAAAAATGTTTTTCATTATATTTTGGATACCGACAATTCCTTCACCAATGAGTGAGACCATGCCAAAACTTTGGGATACCGTTACCTGCGTGAATTCCTTAAGCTCTGTCACTACTTTCTGAAGATCCTCATCGTTATCAAGTGATACCGAAACACTGACCTCTGAAACACTGACCAGATCGACTGATATATTATGCTTTGCAAAAATTGAGAAAACACGCGCTAAAAATCCCTTGCTTAACAACATGTCTGTTGAGTAAAGATTCACTAATGTTATCTTCCGTTTCGCAGCAATTGCCGCAATATGCCTCTGTTTCACAGATTTTTCTTCGATACGTGTACCTTTCGCAGTTGGACGTAATGTATTCAGAACGCGTACGGGAATCCCGGCCGAAATAGCCGGACGGATTGTTCGGGGATGCAACACTTTCGCACCGAATGCAGCTAGCTCTGACGCCTCCCGATATGAGACAATTGATAAAACCTCTGTGTTTTCTACAACTCGTGGGTCCGATGTAAGTATGCCGTCAACATCGGTCCAGATCTGAATCTCGTCTGCGCGTAATGCGTATCCTAAAATTGCTGCGCTGTAGTCGGATCCACCTCTCCCAAGTGTTGTTACTTTTCCAGAAATAGAACTCCCGATAAACCCGGTAACTACCGGGACAATCCCTTTTTCTATAAAAGGTATAAGAGTTTTTTTCGTTTTCTGTCTCGTCTCTTTTGGTAAAAACTCTGCTGATCCAAAATTATTATCGGTGACAATAAGCTTGGTTGCTACTACTTGCTGAGCAGGTATACCTGCAAATGACAAAGCCTTGCTGATAATAAACGACGACATGATTTCTCCGTATGAAACAATTCTATCCTGCAAGGCAGCGGAATATCTTTTTCGCCCGAGCAAAGCCGTTATCTCACGGATGCAGCGTTTCATGTACCAGCTGAAATCTAAAGGTGGATTTTGCCAGTAACTTCTTATCAAATCACTATGTATCTGCTCAATTGTGGAAAGGATGTTTTTTTGCTCTTCTCTCGATGCCGAATGAAGCGATAACAAAAGATCGGTCACTCCACGAATTGCGGAAACCACGACCACGGGTTTTCGTTTTTGTTCACTGCGTATAATGTCGCAGATTGTTTGTATCCGATCTTTTGTGCTGACCGATGTGCCGCCAAATTTCGCGATGATCATATTCCCCTCCTTGGTAGATGTGAGAAATCGAGCGTCGCAAAATAATCATCAATTGTCTCTGCGCGACGAATCTGTCTTACTGCACCGTTGTTAAAAAGTAATTCTGCTGAGCGAAGTTTGCCATTGTAATTAAAGCCCATCGCGTGACCATGGGCGCCTGTGTCATGAATGATAAAGATATCTCCAACACCAATCTGGGGAAGCTTTCGATCGATTGCAAATTTATCATTGTTTTCACAAAGCGAACCTGTTACATCATACGTATGACTCCGCGGTGCGCGTTCTTTTCCCATAACGGTTATATGATGGTAAGCACCATACATCCCAGGCCGCATAAGGTTTGCCATGCAGGAATCAAGACCAATATATTCTTTATAGGTATCTTTTTTATGCAATACTTGCGACACCAGATATCCGTGTGGCCCGGTAATCATCCGACCATTTTCCATATAGAGACGTAGTGGATCGAAACCATTTTTCACAATTTTTTCTTTATATGCTTTTTTAATACCACGTGAGATAAAACGTATGTCTACCACTTTTTGTTCAGGCCTATATGGAATACCAATCCCACCACCAAGATTAATAAATTCAAACCTGATACCAACTTCTCTACTAATCTCGATGACTAAATCAAAAAGCATTACCGCCGTATCGATAAAATATTGAGGATTTAGCTCGTTAGATGCAACCATAGTATGCAAACCAAACCTTCTTACTCCTTTTTGTTTTGCCAATATATATGCTGCAAATAGCTGATCACGGGTTAATCCGTATTTTGCTTCTTCTGGTTTACCAATAATCGCGTTTCCAGCCCTAAGTTTCCCCGGGTTATATCGAAAGCATAACAGCTCAGGCAAACCTGCGTGTTTCTCTAGGTACTGGATATGACTAATATCATCAAGATTGATAATGGCTCCGAGAGCTTTGGCTTTTTGATATTCTTCACTTGGTGTATCATTTGATGTAAACATAATTTTTTCTCCTCTGAATCCAACTCGCTCAGCTAAAATCAACTCTGGTAGCGAGCTACAATCAACACCAAATCCTTCTTCTTTAAGAAGTTTCAGGATATAGGGATTAGGAAGAGCCTTGACAGCAAAATATTCTTTAAAGCCTTCATTCCACGAAAAAATTCCCAGCAGCTTCTGTGCGTTATCCCGTATCGCTTTCTCATCATAAATATGGAAAGGAGTTTGATATTTTTTTATTACCCGTTGGATAAATAATTTGGTAAATGGTACAGTTTTTTTCATATTAATATGTTCCTTTCGATACTTTTTATTGCGTTTTCGATATTCTCTCTATGTCCAAATGCAGAAAGTCGAAAATATCCCTCTCCAAGTGAACCAAATCCGGACCCCGGCGTCCCGACGACATGAGTTTGTATAAGTAGTTTCTCAAAAAAATCCCACGAAGACATATTGCCCGGAACTTTAAGCCAAATATATGGAGCATTTTCTCCACCAAAAACGGTCAGACCAATACGCCTCAACCCCTCTCGAATTATACGGGCATTTTCCATGTAGTAATCAATAATTTTTTGACATTCCCGTTGTCCGGTTTTTGAGAGAACTGCCAACCCTCCTTCTTGCGCGATATTCGAAGCACCGTTAAACATCGTGCACTGCCTCCTGTTCCATATCGAATTGAGTTCTCCATTTGTCACTCCTTCGGCACGAAGTTTCATAGGAACAACTGTCCACCCCAAGCGCACCCCTGTGAATCCGGCCCATTTTGAGAAACTTGAAATTTCAATTGCACATTCTTTTGCACCCGGAATTTCATAGATACTTCTGGGAAGTCTTGGGTCTTTAATATAAGCCGCGTATGCAGCATCAAAGATGATGACAGCTTCGTGTCTACGTGCATAATCTACGAATCGCTTGAGCTGTGCTTTCGTTGCCACACTCCCAGTGGGATTATTTGGGCTACAGAGGAAAATAAGATCGACTTTCCTCTCGGGAGTATCAGGGAAAAAATTATTTTTATCTGTGCAATCAAGATAGACTATGCCACTATACCTACCGTTTCGGTATTTGCCACCTTTCCCTGCAATAATATTACTATCAACATACACAGGATATACGGGATCCTGGACAGCAACAATATTATCACTACCAAAAATTGAAGAGATATTTGCAGTGTCTGTTTTGGAGCCATCGCTTACAAATATTTCCTGTTGGTCAAGGTTTATCCCCATTGCACTATACCAATCTGCCAGAGCCCTTCGGAGCCTACTGTCTCCTTGCTCATCACCATAGCCAGTATAGGTTGTCGTATCGGCTAATTTCGAAACGCCCAATTGTAATCCACTAACAACACTTGGTGGAAGTGCTTCAGTTGTGTTACCGATACCCAGTCGCAAAACACTGACACCCGGATTTTTCTCAGTAAACGCTCGTGTTCGTTTTGCAATCTCCGAGAAAAGGTAGCCCGTTTGCAATATATTGTAATTTTTATTTATCGCTGCCATATTTTCGCCACTAAAAACCCCTCCTTCGAGGGGTCCTTAAAACATAAAAAGGAATCCCCTCTTAAGAGAGGCCCTTTTTCTTATTTACGCCGTTAACATTGTTAGCGGTGCGTGATGACAAAACTGCAATTTTCATACTTATAAAAATAGATTTTCCCGTATTTCAGGTCTTTTGTCAAGCTCTTAGAAAATCCACACTTTTACGCATATGCGCACTGATGTGAAATCGTTAGTAAAAATCTTCTTATGGATCCGTACCCAAAAAAAATTACATTACGATTTCTGCTTCAAGTTCCGGAGAAAAACCAAATGTTTTCACAAACTTTTTCTTAATCTCTTCAATGATCGCCAGGACGTCTTTTGCTTTTGCATGATCGACATTGCAGATATAGTTGGCGTGTTTCTCAGTAATTTTTGCCCCGCCCACCTGCGTACCCGAAAATCCGAGGCGTTTGATGACATAGCCCATCGACACTTTTCCATGCCATTCATCACGTACTTTTTCTGCAATATCCGGCCAGACTGAGATAATTTTTTCAATCTGACCCGAAATTCGAATATTGGTAAACACTGACCCGCACGACGGATATTCGACCGGATGTTTTGCTTCCCTGTATTTTACCTTTTCAATATACGTTTCTTTTGCATCCTTCAGCTGCTGTTTTGATGCCGCTTTCAGATGTAAAAAACCCTTGAGCACAATCAGGTTTGGACGTTTTTTAAAGATGCTATTTCTATAAGAAAATTCACACGCTTCACTTGTGAACTCTCGAACCGCGTAAGAGGCGCGCGAGACTTCAATGGCACTCACCTTTACCACAACGTCTTTCATCTCTGTACCAAACGCCCCTGCATTCCCCCGTATGGCACCTCCCAGAGTGCTTGGTAATCCTCCAAGGTTCTCAAGGCCTATAAATCCGTTATGGAAGGAGAAATGGATCAACTGGTCAAGCGTGTGTCCGGCAAATACCGCGACAAGCCCATCATTTGTCATGTGCATATCATCTCTTCTTGGGGGGGGAAACCTGATGATCGCTCCTTTATACTCCTCATCGGGCATCAGTAGATTTGTGCCGAGCCCGACGACCATGTACTTTTCAATCTTATTTCTTTGTATGAACGCCACTGCCTCAAAAACGTCATCGACCGATGAAACATCAAGAACAAACCTAGCTGTTCCTCCTAT
>JAUYMJ010000038.1 GCA_030698775.1 bacterium | reverse complement strand
TGCAGAAACTCCAACCGGCTACGTCTACAAGACAACGCAGCGCATGATCAACAATATCCACTGCGCGGCACTCGACATCCCGATGCCGCAGTTGCCGTAGAGTTTAAAGAATATAAAGAAACAAGCAGCCGCCCGGGGATTTCCTCGGGCGGCTTGTGCGTTGGGGGCGGTGTCACTAGACACGTTCGAGTGTCACGCTGTTGTGGTCGGGGGTTGACTCAAAATGCAGCCCGAGTCGCTCTGGCCAAAACGCGTCCAGCCAGTCTGTCTCGGCGCCGCATTTGCAGATAAAATAAATGACCCCCAATACATTCACCCCCTCGATCTCGACCGCGCGATCTTCTCCAGGTCGGGCTGGGTCGCAGCGCATTTTGGTCGACATAGAAAAGAGTTTCGCACAACGCTTACAACGTCCTCTCTTTTTGATTGCGAGCTTCACGTACTCTTCCTGTGTGACAGGAGAATGGTGTGTGTCGCGGCTCATCGGTTCCTCCCGTTCGCCCAAACCTATTCCAGCTATCAATTTCCCTTTAAAACACTCCCGTGTCAACCCAAAAGCCACATCAACCTTCGAGAGTCCATAACTCTTATATAATACATGTAGAAAAGAGAGGAGGGTCGCATGAACAGGAGTGAGGCGGGTCGGAGGGAGACGAGAACGAGCCTGGCGGTCACGGCCTTACTCGTCGGCCCCGTGATTGCAGTTTTCTCTGTTCTGGTCGGTGTCCACCAATTATCACTCACATTTGGTATTGTTGGGGTGGTAGTTGGAATCATTCTTGCCGTTGGGGGGCTGCTAGTCGCACTCAAAAACATAAAAGGTGACTAGCATTTAGTTTTTAGTACTTTGTCTTGCATTTGCGAGACATTTTTGCTCTGTAGGAGAGCTCGAACAAATCTGAAAAATATGTATAATCGAAGGGTTCGTTTACATTCCGCGGTAGCTCAATGGTAGAGCAGCTCCCTGTTAAGGAGTTGGTTGTAGGTTCGAGTCCTACCCGCGGAGCAAAGTTTGACATCTTATTTTTTATAACGTAGTATTTAATTAGAGAAATTTTCAACAAGGGAGAGGAAAATGCCTGAACGACATTTCGGAAGCCCTCATAGTGGAGCGACCATTGGTAGAAACCGACCAGAAAAAGTCAATCCAATGGAAGTACACGCAAGAGGGTGCGAAAGGCTTGGGCTTGATCCGGTCAACACTACGTTCATGCAGTTGGAGAAAGCGTTAAAAAAAGAAAGTGAGAGACTGCCTTACTTCCAACCCGCGAGCCGCACACCTTCTCGGCGTCATAGGGGCCCTTGGACATTCCTCGACGACTTGATAAGAAAAAAATAGAGCGCCATGCAATGCTAGACCGTCCTTGTGGCGGTCACCTTCTTTTTTACACTGAAAACCTGGGCTACATGCACGCTGCAAGCGCACCCGATTGAAAACCATTATTGAATGCGCGTACGCGCTCTTCTGATGAGCCGTGCGTCCATGTTTCGGGCGTAATACGACCAGTGTAGGTCGCCTGAATTCGATCGTCACCGACGGCGGCTGCGGCATCCATTGCTTCGTTAATTTCACCGGGAGCAATGACACCAAGGTCGCGGATGGAATATGCCCACAGCCCTGCAAAACAGTCGGCCTGCAACTCTATCGTAACGGAATCATCGGGAGTGCTTTCAGTATCCAAAATACCAAGCTGGTTCTGTACGTTGTGGCCAACCTCATGAGCCAACACATATGCTTGCGCAACGTCTCCCTCCCCACCGAGCTTTTGCAGTTCGTCAAAAAACGTCTCATCAAGATAGATTGTTTGGTCGAGCGAACAGTAATGTGGTCCGACGCGGCTGTCAGCACCGCTGCATGCTGATTGTGTCGCGCTACGGAAGAGTACGAGACGCGGCGCTTGGTACTCCATATTTTTCTGTGCAAAAACCTGCGCCCACATGTCGTTGGTAGAGCCAAGTACCGTTGAGGCAAATACCTCATACGAATCGGTTCCCTCAAAGTCCGCTTTATTGTAGGACTGCTCGTTCTGCACCTGCACCTCCTGTAGTTGGTTCAGAACATCATCTACATTAATCTGCCCCGTGCTTAGATAGTTGAGTAGCAAAACGAGCGCGATGCCGGCAATCCCAAAACCCCCGCCTATAGTTGCAGGGCTATATGCACGACGGTCCTCAACGTTGCCGCGACTTAGAATCTTGCTCCAATCAGCCATTTACCCATAATGCTTTGCAGACATAAATGTTGAATGAAGTATAATTGAGGTTCGAACTTCGTCCAGAACTTGGAGCCCAGCAGGACGAGCAGTTTTCAAAGGTTCGGACGTGAGTATCTTCGACCGAAATTATTTATTATCGAGCAATATGGTCATCGCCCTTACACTTTGCTCAATCGCGTCTGCTGACTTTTTGATCGTAGATACTTCGATACCGGGAGTCTCAACATACTGCGACAATAATTGAGCTTGCATGAGTATTGGAGAGAGGCCATTTCTTAAGTCATGAATCAGCTTTCTGTACTCAAAAGGCCCCACAAAATCACCGTGCTCCTCTTTTATTGTCGAATTCTTTATTTGCTCAGACATATTTTTTGCTCGTATAGGCGGCAACTTTACTTAGCAAGTCCTTCATATCAAATGGCTTAGCTAGAAATCCATCAGCTCCCACTTCCCTGACAATTTGTTCTGTATTTTTGTGTGCAGAGATCATAATTACGGGTATGTGCTTGGTCAATTTTTCGGCCTTTAAGCTTTTACAAATATTTCTGCCATCTGTACCTGCCATCCATATATCCAATAAAATTAAGTCAGGTAAATATTCCTGAGCAAGCTTTTCAGTGTGTCCATTCACGGTCGTTTTCACATCATACCCAGCATCTTCGAGAATTAAAGTGATAACTTCTAAAATAGCCTCGTCATCATCAGCGACTAACACCTTCTTCTTTTTGTCGGATCTACTCTTCTCCTCTTCTACAAGTGTATTCGTATCTTTTTTTATCGTTGCGCTACGTTTTATAGGCAATGTAAAACAAAATATTGAACCCTTTTTCCCTGTGCTTTCAACCCATATCCGTCCCCCGTGTCGTTTAATTATCTCTGATGAGATAAACAAGCCTAATCCCAAACCAGCATAGGTATCTTCCGCATCTCCGACTCGAAAGAAGCGCTCAAAAACTTTATTCAACTGCTCCTTGGCTATACCAATACCAAAATCCTGAACGTGCAGCGTTATTTCTTTTTTATCCCCGGATGTCGAAACAATGACCTTCTCGTTGTGTGGAGAATACTTAATCGCATTAGATAAAAGATTGGTGATTACCTGACCTATCCGGTCTCGATCTCCATCTATAACCTTTGTCTCAGCCAGCTTCTTTGTAATAGAGTGTTTCGTGGTGGTCAGTTGCATTTCCTCGACGATCTCTGTTACCAAAGCATTGAAATCAAAAATCCCTTCGTGAAATTGGAGTTTTCCTCCATCCACCCGTGTCACGTCAAGAAGATCTCCTATAAGACCGGTGAGTCTTTTTAGCTGGGCGTCCATCTTCGGGAGCATTTCTACGGCTTTTGTATTTCCTTCTTTTTGAAACCTACTCTGCAGTACTTGGACATACGCCCTGATGCTCGTAACAGGTGTTTTTAGTTCGTGAGTAGCAATGCTGATAAAATCATTTTTTTGAGTCTCAAGAAGCTTGCGCTCCGTAATATCGCGATAATTGATGACAACCGCTTTGACATTGGGATCGTTTAGTAAATTGGTCATAGCTGACTCAATCCAGATATGTTTACCGTTCTTATGCAGGACCCGGTATACCGCGTGTTCAGTGCTGCCGGGCTCTTTCAAGAGTTTTTCAAAGAGTTTGGTGACAGACTTTCTATCATCGGGCGGGGCAAGCTCAAAAGGATTAGTAAGCTTCTTCAATTCCTCAGGCGTATATCCCATCAATCCCTTTGTAGCGGGGCTCGCATAAGTCACCTTGCCTTTGGGGGTGACAAGCGCGATAGCATCAGAGCTCTTTTCTATCAATGCACGAAACCTTTCATCCGATATGGCCTCTAAATTATCTGCCGGGAGTTTTTTTAGTTTTGAGAATTTTCCCTGTTCCTTTTTTATTTTGGGTAAGTTTATTAACTTGGTCAACTCCTGCTCCTTGAATCGCCAGTCGCCTCGCGTGCCTACCTTAATCCCTATCAGTGTCTTATTGATCGACCATCTTCGAATGGTGCCTGCATTTACACCCAAGAATTCCGCTGCTTGTTTGATAGTGAGGAGTCTTTTTTTAGGAGAAATGTTCATTTGTTTTAGACTATCGCAGACTCTTACAAACTATAGCAAACCCGTATGTAGGATGGATGAACTGGCGCTATTGATGCAGGTTCGAACATCGTCTATCAGGCGGAGCAAAATTTGACAAATATTTTTAAAGGTATATTACTACACTGGTTTTGTTTCTGCTGACTGCGCCAAAGGACGCTAGCGGGATGACGACTGTTTCCGAACTCTTCACAAGGGAATCGAAGGCCAAGGTCGCCCTGCACAAAAAGAGCGACCACCACATTCGCCAGCGCGTCGAGGGAGCCGCCGCCATAGCAGCGCATTTTGTGTGTTTTTGGACGCGACCCTTCGGCCACATCTGGGGTCCGGGCTTTAAGACTTCTGACCGCATTTGTGTATGTTGCGGCCAAGGCAATACGAAGCGTATTTACGGTGGTATCCGGAAGTACGACTTCAGCGCCGATAAGTAACCACCGTCATTGGACGGCGGGCCCATACCCCACGAGAATACAGAGCTTAGGCACTGTACCTCGTGGGGTTTTTACGCAACCAAACAGGTTCGAACGTCGTCCAGCAGGCGGAACATTATCCTACTAATAATAAAACACAAAACCCGCCTAGTGGTGGGTTTTGTGTAGTATGTCTGTCAGAGACTGAGCTACGAGCTGAATGCTTTAGCGAACATGG
>JAUYMJ010000033.1 GCA_030698775.1 bacterium | reverse complement strand
CTGTCAACGTTGATGAGATCTGATTCGCTAAAGACCGGCTGGAACTCATGCTGCAGATAATTCGCATCGGTGACACCGACACGGAACGACGCCACGGTGCCGACGTTCCCGAAAATTGCGTTCTTCACTTCCTCTTCCATTTGGCCTATAAACTGGTTCGCGACGACGAGATTTAAGCGGTATTTTCGGGCTTCAGACAGAATCTGGGCAAAATCGGGTGTCGCAAAATTCTGGAACTCGTCGACGTAGAGGAAGAAATCACGTCGCTGGTCTTGCGGCATATCCTGCCTGCTCATTGCGGCAACCAAGAGCTTTGGTACCAAAATAAGCCCCAAAAAGCTTGAATTTTCTTCCCCAATTCGTCCCTTGGAGAGATTCACAAGGAGAATCTTCCCGTCATCCATCACGCGACGGAAATTAAACGCGCTATCAGACTGGCCGATGATATTTCTGATCATTTTGTTGGTCACGAAACGGCCGAATTTAGAAACGATATAGTCAAGCACTTCGGATTTATGGAAGTCACTGGTCTGGGCAATCTGGTCAGTCCAGTAACGACGGACGATCGGATCCTGCACTTTCGGCAGTAACTCCTGCACGAAGTTTGCATCGGTCAATGCACGAACAACCTCAATAAACGTACTTCCCTGTTCGTACATCACAGTCAGCATGGCATTTCTGATCGCGTGCTCAAAACGGGGGCCTATGATACCGGTCTTATTCGGGTCAAACAGCTTATACATAAGCCCGATGATTGAAGAGACAACGTAGTGCTTCTGCTCCTCAGTCTGCGCATCAAGCATGTTAAATCCCATCGGGCGTGCCGTATCTGACGGGTCAAAAAGAATCACATCTTCCGCCCTCTGTGGCGGGATAAGTTTCAGGATATCCTCAATAAGGTCTCCATGAGGGTCGATAACGGCCAGGCCTTCGCCGTTTTTGATATCCTGCATAATCATCTGCTTGAGAAACTCCGTTTTCCCAGTACCTGTCTTTCCGATGATGTACATATGCCGCCTCCTGTCATCCCTGCTCATAAAGACCTGACGTGAGAGGCCACGGTATGTGCTTCTCCCCAGGAAAAGTCCTTCTGTCGGGAGATTTGCAGGGGCTGGAGCACGTTTTGAGGAAACCCAGTAAAGCCCTGGCGTTGAGAGCGCCTTATTGGGGAAATGGTACACCGTTGCCAATTCTTCACTCGTCATGACACCTACCTGGCCATGCATGGGAAAGTAACGATAGACAAAATCGTTCATAAATAACCCTTTGAAACGGAGCTTATTTTTTCCAAGAGACGCCTGTCCGCCATACTGCTCAAACGCATTGACGATATTCTCTAAGTGCGCCTCAGCAGCCTCTTTGGTACTTGAGGAAACGACAATCCGGATCGTTGTATAAAATCCCGGCTTACTGAGCTTATTCTCAACCGCCTCGAGTGTGCGGGCGTCTTCAGAATATTTCGCCGTCTCCGGATTTGCCTCTGTTTTTTTCGTCTCCGAGAGATGGGTTTTCCCTGCTTTTTTCCAGTCATCTCCGGCCGGTGTAATCAGCATCTGTATACTCGCACCCTCCCCGGGTGACATTTTGGCAAGGATTGATGTGACTGATGAGAGCGGATCCACCGGGAATTCCTTGTAGACACGTAACGGCTTCCACCCTTCCCCTTTGAGCTTCAGTGAAGCAAATGCCACTTTCCCCTCGGTTGAAAAAATATTGTAGTCGTTACCGACAGTCGTATCGTGTTTCTGTTTTGCCGAAGGGTCATCAATCGGTGTGATTTCGGCATCGGGATAGGCGCCGTTTATCTGTTTCTCAACAAAGTCCCGAAGTTTTTTGGGAACGTGGACATAAAACCGTATGTCACCGGGAAGTCCGACAATTTCAAATGCCAGATGAGGCGGATTTTTAAACCCGAAACGCTTGGGGGGTTTCCCGATCGCCCCAAACGAGGAGAAAAGCTGCTCTGCGGCATCAATTTTGATCTCGTTATCCCGAGGAAGCGCTACCTGCAGAAGCGTCGCGCCAAGCGATGTACTCTCCCTCTCCCTATTCCGAAACCACAAACGAAGAATATAAAATCCGATAATACCACCACCTACAAGGAGCCCGATGAGTGCTGCTGAGAGAATGAGGACGAGTAACATCGTCATGATCGTATCAATGCCGACAATATTCATAGATCAACGAAACAGTTTTTTATGTGCCCGAAGCATTTGTCTTCCAACCATTGCACCAAACCACCTGAATGAATCCCAGACAGAATACGTCTTCGACTGCGAATCTTCTACTTGCGCCTTGGTCAGAGGAAACACCGTATCATCTGAAAGATTTGTCGGAGCAGGTGTCGCTCCGCCGGCCTCACGAAGTCCCAACTTTCTGTGCTCTTCGGTAAGTTGGGGCTGTTCACGGTCTTCTGAAACCTCAACGTGCGCTGCTACTTCTGATGAAACCTCAGGGCTTGCTTCGTGTGGTGCAGGCTTTATCAACTCAGTGTGGACAGCGGGAATCGGTGCGTGCTCTTTACTCGGCGCAGCGATTCCACCCGGAGCCTGCACTGTTTGTTGTGTTGCTGGCATTCCCTGCGTCTGCGGTGGCTGCTGCACAGAAGGCTGAGTCGTATCCTGTTGCTGATTGGTTTGGGCAGTATCATCCATGTTCCTATCTTACCATGGATACGCAAAGGAAACAATACAAATTAGCCTCATTTTTCCGTGTTTTCTTTTTCTTTATGGCAAAAACAATCCGTGTAAGGACAATGCTTACACTGATTGTGACAGCAAACTCCCCGTCTCCTCAAATACGATTCTGTCAACACTAAAAGTCCCTGCTCGTTAAAATAATAATCTTTTCCTTCAATTAACAGTTTCACTAACAGCCAAACTCCTTTCCGCAATCGCATTTTTCTGTTCTTTGAGACGGAAGCAGCTCAGTCTCGTCAGCGTACTCCTTCTCACAATCAGGGCAATGGTAGTGGTTGTCAGCAGAACTCTTTTGACAATGAGGACAAACCCCTTCGTGATTAAATGCTTTATCGATACTATTCGTCGCAAGCCGCGGCGTAATCGATAGCATGAGGGCCTGATACACCGAACTAAATCCATTTGTATTCCCTCCCCCGTTACATCCTGCAAGCATTTCAACGCCTGAGAGAAGAGATCCATACGAAACAAAACGAAGGTCACCTATCTCTTCTATGTCTGCAAAACTTTGCTGATAGCTCATTTTTATTCCCGCGTCTCGTCTTCGCCGCAACTCCTCCCCAAGCACTTTTCGGGACAACCGGAGGATTGCTGTCGCCAGCAATTCCTCAAGGTCCTGACGGGACATTTCCTGATCCCACACAATGTCGGAAAACTCGTTAATCACCTCTTTTGTGCGCGTATCGTATTGCCATAAACCATCCCGTTTTCCTAAATCTGCATAAATCTCATTCCACAACCTGTCTTTGTATGCAAAAGGGCTATTTTTTACATCCTGCATGACGCGGACAACCTCTTCGAAACCGTCATGGTATGACCGCCTATGAAGCGATACCACATTGGAGAAATACTCTTCATCAGTTGCGCTCTCTGGTAACCGGTTCCCGCCTAAGCCTTCCATCACCAACCGGTGCTCCGGCGCAGAGAGGTCGGTTCTGATGGTAAATCCGACAATATCGCTACCGCGTTTTTGCAGGAGATACGTCTGTGAATCTTTGTATAGGATCGGATTTCCTTTTGTATCATACAACCCGCTCCAACCGTCTTTGCTGGTTATCACGAAGATATCCCCATTCAATGCATTGAGGAGTTTGGGTTCAACATCCTCTTGCAAAGTCTTTTTTACAATGCCATTTCTCTCTTTTTCCGATACCGTATCTACCATCAGGACATTGCCATACTGGGGAGCTGTGACACGCGCTATGCCATCAACCTCGGCGATTCTGTATCTGATTGGGAAAACGCACCGCTCTGCCAAATACTCCAAGACAAATCCATGCATATCCTCACCCGTTTTCTGCAACCAGTTTCCTACCACCTCACCACATGAAACATAAGGAACATTTGCAAGATCATTGTAGAGTGTATCTACTTGTGTTTTAACGTGAAAGCCAGTGTGATCCAGGTAACGCCATGTAGCCGGCAAACCCTCTCTTCGCCAATTCTCACGAAGATACGCCGCTTCTTCAGAAAGCGTGCGCTCCGTTAGAATCATCGCTTCCTGGGATGGACGGTACCCTGTTTCGCTTATAGGTGACATACACAAAAAAAACTCCTCTTTATCCTGTGCCCTGCCGAAGGATATCCGAGGAGTATGTACGTCTACTTCTGCTCGGAATCCGCCAGTTGGCGAAAATGGGATCTGGCTCCCCCGATTAAATCGGGTTTACAGTTGCGGCACAGCTCTCGATTCACACGAGATTCACCCTCGCACTATGTGTGCGACCAAATTGTTTCTTTTTTCTTTTCGCGATGATTGACAAACCTGGCCATTGTAAATAAAAGGTCTGATAACCTGTTGCAATATTTGACTACTCCGTCATCAACCTGCTCTTTTTTCGAAAGGGCAATAATTTTTCGCTCGGTTTTCCGGCAGGTAGTCCTGGCCAGATGGAGAAACGAACCTGCCTTCCCCCCACCCGGAAGGATAAAATTCTTGAGCTCAGGAAGTTTCTCAGTCAGCCGATCGATAAGCTTCTCAAAGTCCTCAACTCGTGCTCCCAAACTCTTAACTCTGAATTCTGAACTCTTAATTTCTGGTGAAGCCAGATACGACCCTATAGAAAAAAGATCGTGTTGGACTGCTTCCAATTCCCGCTTCAGTATCCGCTCTGAGGGCTTCAAATGGGCTATAACGACCCCTATGATGCTATTGAGCTCATCGACTGTTCCGTAAGTGTCAACGCGCTGAGAAGCCTTTGATACGCGTTTCCCGCCAAAAAGTGACGTCTGCCCTTTATCCCCTGTTCTTGTATATATTTTAATTCCCATAGCCTGATCCTCTTGTTAGCTGACTGACAACATATCTTCGCAAAAAAGGTACGTCTCCCGCTTTGACCTCGCTCACACCGTACAAGAACTGCCACATCTCTTTTTCTTTTCGTTTGCCAAAACGGCTATGAATCATCCTCGTGTTATCAATAAGGAGCATTTGTCCTGGAAGAAGTGGTATCTGCTGCTCAAGTGGCTTTAGGTCAATCCCGTGATCACGATAGAATTGCAACTCCATTTTTCGATTACTCGATTCATCATCAATTGAAGTGTCATAAAACCAATCAATATAATCAGGGAGTTTTCTTTTCTCACCTAGCGCATCAAGTACTTTCGCAAAACAACAGATTCTTCCTGTATTACCAAGCTTCTGTGAGGACCACCCATCACCAAAGTATCGTGCGTATGTCATAAGTTTTTTTTCAACATGAGATCGCCCTTTCCATTTTTTGTCGCACAACAAACCAACGGTTTTTATTACCCGGGTTTTCCCATCCGACACAGCAGTTGTAGGAGGCAAGTAGAGTGCTACAAGTAAGTAGAGTGTCGGAATGCTTTTCCGAATAAATGGATGTCCCATATCAAAATGGAGTCCCTGAAACGCATTCTGAACATCATCTGCAATAGGCATTGCACTGCGTTTTAAAAACGAAATTCGTTGTCTCAAACGCCCATATAAAGGTAACCTTTCTCCATCAAGCGAATGGATAAATGTTTCAAGTGTTTGCTTCGCCACTTCTACAGTTTTAAGCCCATCAAAAACGACGTGCCCATCACTATAGAATTTTTCAAAATTGTTATTTTTCCCCACCATGTTATTCTTTATCCACGAGATCACACTTCTGAATGTCCAAAAACCAGTATCCCTCTCTTCTTACTTTCTGCGCCTTTCTTATTACCAGTCTTTTCTTAAAAATTGGTCCATCAAGTACGAGCGTATGATATTCTCCATTCTCACCACAAATATCAATGCCTTTCAGCCTTTTGATATCGCGTAAAAAATCCTCATCAAGCCTTCTACCAACCCACGATTCTTCAAGCAAATCAGCCTGCGTACTTACGACGACTGCTTCAAAACCTACCTTGATAATCTCTGTAAAAAGCCTTTCTGTTTGACTACCCCACAATGGCTCGGAAAGCTGCATGTCAGCTGATTTAGTCACTTTTTTCGCCCAAGCAAGACAATCTGTTAGATGAATATCGCCAAAGACAAGTGTGTCAACGCCATGCTGTTTCAGCTTATAGAGCGCCTGCATATAATCATGCTCATACTCACTGGCAGCAGTTTTCTGTTGATATAACGGTATACTTATCGCCCCTGCTTGCTTCTGCATGATTGCTCTTGGTACACCATGAAATCGCACCCGCTGAAAATCATCAGAAATCGTATTGAGTAAATACGACACGTTGTCTCTTTTTTGTAGCATTTTGTAAAGAGCCAGGCAGCTATCTTTTCCCCCACTCCAGGAAACAGCAACGTTATTCTCTTTTAAGCGCCTGTGCTTTTTTTGCATGTCGAAAGAAAAACAACGTCAGAAGTTCGTAGCCACCGAAAAAGAGTCCCGTGTAGAGAAGGTCACCGACTATCGTATTTCTGAAAAACGGAAGGGCAAAAAAATAGGATTCCAGAAGACCCACAAATGTCTTAGGATACATACTTCCCATAATCCATACACCGAAGTTAGTGATGATATAAAAAAGCAGAGAGGAAAGAAACGAAACAGCTAAAACCACACCCGGTTTTTTGTGTTTCCTAAGCCAAATACCAAGAAACCCTGTGAGCACAAAGCTACTGTACACAAACAGCATCGTATCGTGGAATCCAAGGAAGAGATCGGAAACAAGCATAGCCGTAAGCGGAAGCACAATTGCCAGTCGTTTATCAAGATATACTCCCCCAAAAAGCGCCATCGCAGCAATCGGCGCGACATTCGGAGGATGCGGCAACAAACGCAATGCCACCGCAACTAAAATAATAAGCGCTGGAGCAACAATATTCGGTATTTTTGTTTTCATATTCTTTGATTAAAGATTTATGATTTCAGATTTATGAAACCTTTAATCTTACTTCTTAAATCGTAAATCTGGTCAATACGTTTCTATCTTCCACTCAATCGTATCGCCGCTTTTCGTCTGATAGTCAGCAGGTCCTACCTCTGCCATCTTTCCGTTGACATAAAACGCCCAGAATTCTTCCTTCTTGTCATCCGCTTTCCGCCCGTTAATCGCTATAACAAGCCCTGATGCCTCCTGCTCTATCGTTGTTTTCTCTTGTAACAAAGCGAGGGCGTCTTTTCCCTCCTCTCCTTTGTAGGAAAATGTATTTGCTTTTTCAACTTCTGCAACAACAGCTGCCTGCTCTGCCGATTGCTTTGCTGTTTCTTTTCTTTGGGAGAGAAATGTCCCCAACCCTACATTGACAACCAAAACGAATATGACAATACCAATGATGAGAAAGAGGATATTTCGTCTCGCTTTTGCCTGGTTGGCCTGTATTTCATCCATAAAAAAACTCCCCAACCCGAGGAGCAAACTAAAAAGTTAAGAGTTAATAGTTTAGAGTTAAAAGTTATCTAACTCTCCTGCTCGGGATTCCGCCAGCTGGCGGATTACAATTTAAAGTTTTCTGGCTTTCCCCTCAACATTTTCAGAGAATTTATCCTGAGCTTGTCGAAGGACAGTTACGGCATAGCCATGGATTTCCACCCCCGATGATCTATGTCATCGGGATCCCGCATGGAAACTACCATCGGGACATGATTGCCTTTAAATTGTTTTGAGATTATAAAATAAACGCTACCAGCCCGCAATGCTCTCGCATAAGCGAGGCAGGCGGGGACGCTAATCAACTAGACGCTACTTCAGCATTCTGAGTACCCACAAGAGTAGCATTTCTTACAACCTTCTTCATAAGCAAAACTCGTTGTCCCGCAATCTGGGCAAATGTCAAAAAGATTGGTGTGTGGTGCATTTACGGTAAGCGGGAGTTGCTGTGCCGGCGGCTCATTTCCAATACTCTGCACAGCATCTGTCTTCAGATGTCCATTACTCACTCCATTGCTCTCTGCCGGCGTTGAGAGAGGCGGCTGGGCCTTCACCTGCTCCTCTACCTTCTTATCGACAACTTTTCCATTGACTGCAAATCCGAAATGCTGCGCGAGGACTCTGGCAATCGCATCGGGAAGGCTCCTGACTCTATTTGGACCAAACCCGACACTTCTTGCACCGCCAATACCCGAAAGCTGCGCTACGACTTGGCGGATTCTCTCAGTCGGCGCAAGCATCCCGTTGAGGCGAAGGTTGAGGGAAATCATCCTTCCCAATGCATCTGCCATAGCACTGACATCGGATCCTGTCTTACCGATTGTGATAAAGACCTCAAACGGCTGCTTGTCATCCGTGTGGTTAATCGTGACATATGTTTTCCCCATCGGGCTGTCAGCCTGATACGTTGAGCCCTCGATGCGCTGGGGACGCGGCAGAACGGATATGATCGGAAGCGCCGGCTGGATAGGCTTCTCTTCAACTGTTGCCTCTTTCTTCTTCTCTTCAACACGTTCAAGAACTCCCTGTCGCGACCCATCACGCATATAGGTGACGCCTTTCAGGCCGTAATCATACGCAGCCATGTAGAGTGTCTTCACATCCTCAACGGTATGTGCATTTGGCGCATTGACCGTTTTGGATATTGAGGAATCAATATATTCCTGTGCAATTGCCTGGACACGGACGTGCTCAAGTGGTGTCAGGTCATTTGCGCTCACAAAATACTCGGGCTTTTCAGCATTTGGGTATGCTTTTCTCCAGTCGTCGTAGAGGGGGTGATAAATCATGTTCTCACCAATCCGGTCGCGCCTGAGGAATGCAAACTCATACACCGGTTCAATACCTGAGGTGACACCTGAAATCAAACTCGTCGTACCGGTTGGCGCAATCGTCAGAAGGACAGCATTTCTGATACCATACTTCCCTATCATATCCTGCAGTTTTTTAGGAAGCTGCTTGATGTGATAGCCTTCAAGATATTTCTTTTTATTGAATTTGGGGAATGCACCCTTCTCCCTCGCGATCTCAACTGATGCTTCGTAGGCACTGTTTCGTAACGTCTCAAAAATTTTATTGATGACGGGAAGTGACTCGTCTGCACCGTATCTGACTTTCATTTTTATGAGCGCATCACCAAGCCCCATGATGCCAAGTCCTGTCCGCCTGATGTCTTTTGCGCATTTCTCATTTTCCTTAAAAAAGTAATACGTCTGGTCTATGACATTATCCAAAAACCGCATTGCTACCTTGACGTCTTTGCCGAAAGCAGTATAGTCAAACTCACCGGCTTTATCATGTGCCAAATCCGCACCTTTGACGTAGGAAGCAAGGTTCATCGCTCCCAAATTACAAACCGCCCATGCGCCCAGTGGCTGCTCACCACAGGGATTTGTCGCGATGAGACGCTCAAAATACCGCGTGTTACTTCTCTTATTGGAGCGGTCAAGAAAATGAAGCCCCGGCTCAGCTGAGCGCCAGGCAGCAGTGCAGATGAGATCCCATAACTCCCTTGCCTTAATCGTCTTGTGGATTTTTACTTTTTTGCCCATCTCGATCCAGTGGTCGATCTCGCCATCCCACTTGGCGTCATACTCCGGATCATCAATGTCAGGGTACATGAGGTGCCAATCCTTATCCTCTTTCACCGCTTCCATGAACTTGTCTGAGATACAGACTGATAGATTTGCACCGTTTATCTTAGAGAGATCCTGTTTGACCGTAATAAACTCTTCAATATCCGGATGCCAATCCCAAAGCATGAGCATTGTTGCACCACGTCTCGTACCTCCCTGCTGGACGACGTCATGGGTCGCATAGGAGAAAAGCCCTGCCCATGTCACAGGGCCACTGGAGGTACCGTTTACTTTTTTGACTCTTGCACCGCGCGGACGAAGTGAGGAAAGGTTAAGACCTACTCCACCTGAGCGGGACTGTATCTCAACAAGCTGCTTTAATGCTTCAAGGATGCCTTCACGTGAGTCTTTAGGGGAGGGAATAACAAAACAGTTGAAATATGTCACCTGATAGTTTGTACCGGCACCTGAAAGGATCCTACCACCCGGGACGAACTTGAAATCCTCCATGACACGGTAGAATTCCTTCTCCCACTTCTTCCGGTCTTGCGCATTTTCAGTTTTGGCAATACCCCCGGCTACCCTCTTCCACATTTCCTGCGGCGTATGTTCCAATAACTCACCTTTCTCCCCTTTGAGGGCGTACCTGTCTAAAAATACTTTTTTCTGTAAATCGTTCATACTATTTTGTCAGTCTTTTTACTTCTTTTTCAAAATCTTCCAAATCCACAAACCGTTTAAAGACACTTGCAAACCTGAGATAGGCTACTTTATCCAGCTTCTTCAATTTCACCGCCACCATTTGCCCGATCTTCTTACTCTCAACCTCGACAGAATCAGCCGTCTTAAGCTCCCTCTCAACTTCGGTAACGATCCTATCAATGTCTGAAAGTGGTACTGTCGTCTTCTCGATTGCCTTCAGTAACCCTGAGCGAAGTTTGTTTCTGTCAAACTGTTCCCGCTTCTTATCCTTCTTTATCACAATAAGATAGACATTTTCTACCCGCTCGTACGTCGTGAAGCGCTTCTCGCACTTCTGACAAGCGCGTCGCCTTCTGATTGCGTCCAAATCCTCGCTATCTCTTGTCTCAACAACTTCTGATTCTTTACTTCCGCAATATGGACAGTGCATAATTCATGAACTTCTAATACGCTAGATCTAGCGTTGATGAAAATCATAAGACCCTACATCTGCGTCGTCAACTAGCAATAAGTATATCAAAAAATGTCATCTTTTTCATCAGCCTTTCCTGTCAATCTAAAGTAAATTTATGAGTTTTTTTCGGTACCATCTTTACTATAACACCCATGAGAGGACAGGCCACCCTTCTCTTTTTAGATACATTTTGTATACAAGGAAGAAAAATAACACTACATATGTAGCCAAAACGAATTACAAATACTGAGGAATAACTGAAGATTTTACGTGACGTGGAGTGATGAGAGCGCCATCTGCACGCTTCCCTCAGGATTGTGGTCAAACGTATTTATCACCAAATCATAGTATTTCGGATCAAAGTATACCCACCCTGTGTCTCCTCCTGCATAAATAGTACGCCATTTGGAAAGATCGTTTTTCTCCCGTTCAACCGCTTCGACCTTCGCTTCTTCAACCGAGATATGCTCCCTGTTGACGAGCCGGTCGATGCGGATAGCTGTTTGATCCACCCCCTCGTGGTCTTCACAAACGACAAGGATTTTGAAAACTCCGTCAATGCCTTGTGCATTAAAACCAGCGAGTTTCGTCTCAAGGATGATGTCCCTATCCTCACGAAGGATTTTTTTTAGCTGTTCATCAAACAGTTTGTCCTCCTCATCCGGACGAAGGTTTGTGTCTTTCGGATCAAGACCCATCTTTTTCCTTACTGCCTCCCAAAAAATCTCCCCACCCTCTAAGTGCTTCCACCCGAGCTTCTTCGCAAGACTCTTGGCCAAGGAAGTCGATCCTGCTCCAATACGTCCGGAGACGGTAACGATACGGGTTCCGGGGATT
>JAUYMJ010000056.1 GCA_030698775.1 bacterium | reverse complement strand
CCGGGACTGCTTCTTCAGAGGGACTTTCTTGTCCTTCAAAACAAGCGCTGCATAATCCATGAGCGCCTGATTCCAGTCGCTCGCTTTCCCTTTGGGAAGCAGCTCATCAGCCATTTTCTGTACTTCTTTTGTCCCTTTTGGCTCTTCTGTCCCTTTTGCAACCTCTAATAAAATCACTTTCCTTACATTCGTATCAACAACCGCGATCTGCTGGTCAAATGCAAAACACGCTACTGCCCTTGCCGTATACGCTCCTACCCCGGGCAGCTTTTTGAGTTCCTCGACTGTTTTTGGCCAATAACTGAACTTGTCCTCTTTTTTTCGTAATTCGTTATTCTTTATTCGTAATTCATTAATCGTTTCTGCTGCTTTTTGCAAATTGAGTGCTCTTCTGTTGTAGCCAAGCCCTGACCACATCGCCAAAATGTCTCTTCGAGAAGCGCCGGCAAGCGTTTCGAGAGTCGGAAACGCTTCAAGCCATGCCTCATACTTTGGGATCACCCGCGAGACCTGCGTCTGCTGCAGCATCACCTCTGAGACGAGAATCTTGTATGGATCCCTCGTCCTTCTCCAAGGTAAATCGCGCCTGTTTGTTGCGTACCAAGAAAGAATTTTTTTCTGAAAGACAAGAGTAGTTTTGCGATCGAGTTGCATACATGCGATTATAGCAATCGTTTGTTATACTCAGACCATGACTGGTGAAGGTGGAGAAATAAGTCCGCGAATCAGTACAATCGATCGTCCGATTCCCCGTCCCGAAATACTGCCTTCTCGTGCAGAACTTGAACGATACCGACAAAAACCTGAATGGTATGAAACCCACTCCAATCAAGAACATGCAAAAAGTAAGGTTCATGGTAGCGGACATCACGCGAGAACGCTTGTCTGGACAGGATATCAAGCGAATCTTCTCCCAGCAGATGAACAAGCAAAAATAAATAAAGAAGCACTATTTTGGGCGGCTACTACGCATGACTTAGGAAGAACGGGCAATTTCGAACTAAGAGAATTAAGAAACTTCCCTCATCATCAGAAAGCCCACGAAGAACGCGGAGGAGAGTGGATACGAAATAACTGGCAGCTACTCGACCCAAATTTATCACCCGAGACAGTGGAGATGATTGCTTACCTCGTAGGACATCATGGCGACCATGGAGAAAAAATGGCAGGCGCACCCACTGAATTGAGGCTGTTAATTGGCGCAGACCACCTTGAAGGAACGCGAGTGATAAGAGGCGTTGATCCTATGCGCAGGCATCTTCCTGCAAGACTTCGACCATTTTTCAAACCAATGAGTAACGCTCTGAGAAATGTCATCAGAAATCGCACTGATTCAGAAGAAGTGGTAAAGCTACTACCTATTGCAAGGCAATTTGCTGCAAAGAGCCATCAGCATCCAAATTACGAGACATACCCATATACTGCAGTATTTGATGTAGCCCAGAAAATGCAGCTAATCGGAGATTAGATTTGTAGGAATCCCATCTTCTCTTTTACTTCTTTGATCGTCCCCTGCGCTATCTCCCGACATTTTGCCGCATGCTCCTTGAGGATTGCATTTACCTTCTCAGGGTTTGCCTCAAGTACCCTTCTTCTCTCCTGAATCGGCACAAGTTGCTCATAAATAATCTGTGAGAGCTCTTGCTTCATTTCCCCATAACGGATCCTTTTCTCCTTGTAATCCTCAACATACTTGTGGTGCATCTCTTTCCCTCCAAAAAGATAGGCAAGGACAAACAGATTAGCAACCCCGCCTTTTTGTGGGATAGATCCGCCTAACGTACCGCTGTCTGTCGGGACTTTGGCGAGTTTTGCTTTAATGGTTTCCAAGTCATCCGTGAGGTTAATATATGACCCCTCAACCGACTTACTCATCTTTCCCTCGCCGGTCAATGATGGTACGTATTCGCCCTCGGTCTTAAATCGTCTCGGTTCCGGAAATGTAACTTGTCCTGAGCCTGCCGAAGGAAACATGCCGTTAAATTTCCGGGCAATCTGCCGCATGATTTCCAAGTGCGGCTCCTGGTCGATACCGACCGGGACGAGTTCTCCTTTGTACAAAAGGACATCCGCAGCCATCAGAACCGGATAGTATAAAAGCCCCATGTTCACATACTTTGGGTGCTGGGCTTTTTTGTCTTTGTATGTTGGGAGATCTTCAAGTTCAGCTACTGGGAACACCGTCCCAAGCAGATATGCCAGCTCCATATGCTCGGGGACAAAAGATTGCACTTCCAGAAGGCATTTCTCAGGATCAAGCCCCGCTGCCAGATAATCCAAGATCACACTCCGTGTTGATTCTGCCAAAGTCTTTGGGTCATAAGGAGTTGTGATAGCGTGCAAATCCACAACTGAGAAAATGCAGTCATACTCATCTTGCACCGCAAGCATTCCCTTCACAGCACCTAGATAATTGCCCAGATGCAATCTCCCTGTCGCCCTAATTCCAGAATAAACCCGTTTCTTCATATTGAAACAATTATAGCACTAGAAAACTCTGGACGAATCATCTGTCAAAGTCTTTATAGTCAAGATGATCCACTAATGGTCCAGAAAAATCAATGACAATATCACTTAAATCAGATTCTGGTAATTCTCCTGGAAAAAATACTTCAAACAAAGTTCCTTCATGAGGAAGGCGCGATTCTTGATTATTGCGTCTAATTGTTTCAAGCGTATCTATTTGTCTTACAGTATACGGACTTTTTCCCCGCATGGTGTCAATAGCTGGATCAAATGCTGGTACTAAAACAATCTTGCCATCGAGTCTTGTTGGAACCATTCCTGGCACATCAGGCAATACTTCTCCCTGCTTGAGCCGTGGAGCAATCGGATTCCCTTCAAGTTGATTACCCATATAATTCACCTCCCTTCCACTAAAAAACCTCCATTAAGGAGGTCTTACAACAAAACAACAAGACCTCCTCTTCTAGAGGTCTTGCCAATTTATTGTCGTTTTTTCAATATTATTTGACATATTTAAAATTTCCTTTTTGGATCTCTTTTGATCCGCGCGTGACTGTTGCGATGCCGATTTTCAGCTTCTCTGCGATCTCGTGCTGAGGTATTCCCTCCTTCAGCATCTTCACAATCTGCAGCCTGGTCGGTATCTCTTCCAGCTCCCTGAACGTCAGGATGCCTTCAAGAAAATTCATCATCTTCTCGGTCGTATCCATCTCATAAAGGGCTTTAATAAATTCCTTCAACCGCCAATCAGGGTCAGACATAATATGTGTACTGGACGTGTGAAGTACTAGTATACTAGTACGCTAGAATAATGTCAAGAGGTATTTTTTTCTCTAAGGACATGTGCCCTATACAGCTCAGTTGTCCATTCCGAAATCTGTATGCCAAGCGTAGAGGAGAGAGCTATACGGGTTTCCATGTCTGGGTTGGAAACATAACCATTTTCAATCAGTGTGAGTGTACCCTCTCTAAGCCCGGCAGCTCTCTCCACTGTATCTCTTTCTTGATCGAGATCAATTCTCGCATCAAACACAACGTTACTTATCGGTGGCACCGGAGGACAAAGTTCGTCTAGGGGTATATTGAGAATTCTCGCTATTTCCGGAAGACTGTCTAGAGAATATGGATAATAACCTGATTCAGCCTGAGTCAATCTTGACGGGGTCACACCTAACTCTCTTGCAAACGCATTTCGACTCAATCCCAACTCTGTCCTTCTGACTCTTGCTATTCGAGCCGGACCGGGAATGAGAAATTCAGTCGGAAGTGGCCGACCACGCGTTTTACTTTCAATCTGCATAAGATAAAGAGTATATCATTCCCTATCTCATAGTTAAATACCCCACGCCTCTTTTAGGTGACTAAATGAACCCTCAAGAATCGCTTCGCGAATGCGTTTCACCAAATTCACGATGAAATAGACATTGTGATACGATCCGAGGCGCTGCGCCAGGATCTCATCAGCAACGAAGAGATGACGGATATACGAACGCGTATAGGTTTGGCATACCATGCATTCGCATCCCGGATCTATGGGATCGTTATCAAGCGCATACTTGGCGTTTTGGATGAGGAGCTTGAAGTTATTTTCCTTCCTGCCGCCATTTTGGGGAGAAATATAGAGTGATCCATGCCTCCCCCGTCTCGTCGGTGCGACGCAATCAAAAAAGTCCATCCCACGTGCTATTCCTTCAAACAAATCCTGCACTTCACCAATCCCCAGAAGATGCCGCGGCTTGTCCTCTTGAAAATGCGGTACACACCAATCAAGCGTTTTATACAAAACCTCTTTTGACGTATACGATCCGCCTATTGAAACAGCCGGAAAATGCTTGTCCGTAAACATCGCGGATGCCTTACGAAGATCTTCATACATCCCTCCATGCACCACACCGTACATGAGCTGGTCTTTACGCTTCTGTGCCTCCAAAGAGGCAATACCCCACCGATTCGTCCGCTCAACAGATAACTTCGTCGTCTCATAATCCCAAAGCGGTGATTCATGGTCGTCAAATGCGACGATGAGATCCGCCCCCATCCTCTCCTGCAAGCTAATTGAGACGGCTGCATCAAACCAATGTTTGTTCCCGTCGATATGTGAATAAAACCAGACGCCGTCCTCTTTGACAGTCGCCTCCTTGAGCTTTTTGAGCTCCTTTTCGGCTCTCGTTTTGGTAACTGAAGGCAACAGAAGTTTTGTATCTGAAGGCGACAAAAAAACTGATTTTGAAAATTTAGTGATCTTACTTCCCCTACTATCTTTAAGCATCACTTTTCTCTGCGCCACACCCAAAGAAAATACCTGAAACCCACCGGAATCAGTCATCGTGGGACCCTTCCATCCCATAAACTTGCCAAGCCCGCCCATTTCTTTGATGACTTGGGCACCAGGACGAAGATTGAGATGGTAGGTATTGGAGAGGACAATCTGCGCACCAATTTCCTTAAGATCAAGGCTCGAAAGCGTTTTCACCGTCCCCTGTGTGCCGACAGGATTAAAATTCGGCGTCAAAATCTCCCCATGCGGCGTTTTCAAAACCCCAGCCCGTGCCTTTGAATGCTTGTCTTTTGCCAGGAGTTGAAAGGAGACCATTATAGCTTCATTACCTCTTCCTTAAACTTCTCTCCCCGCTCTTTGTAGTTTTTGAACATATCAAATGACGCACAGGCCGGCGAAAGAAGCACGACGTCGCCCGGCGTAGCGATCTTGGCAGCTGCGGCAACCACAGTCTGCATATCTCTTGCCCCCTCGATCAACGGAATTTCGAATTTCGAATTTCGAATTTCGAATTTAATTCTCTCCCATTCCAGGCCAATCCCAATAATACCTTTGATATTTTTTGCCTTGCTGATAACTTCGCCTAACTCAGTAAAGTCACTGTTTTTACTCGAGCCGCCGAGAATGAGTATCTCAGGCTCCGAAAATGCTTCAATCGCGGCAATTGCGGTCTCAGGCGTGGTCGAGAACGAATCATCATAGTACTTAACACCCTTAACCTCTCCTACGAGCTCCAATCGGTGCTCAAGGCCCGTAAAAGTCGACAAAACGGCAACGATATCATCCTTTACCGCACCGGCGAGTGTCGCAGCCATGACAGCCGCACAGACATTCTCAAGGTTATGCTTACCAAGAAGCTTTATCTTCTCAAGATCAATAACTTTCCACTCTGCACCCTGCATGCTTATTAAGACGGCTCCGTCTTTCACAAAACATCCCTGCTCAACACTTTCCCTCTCACGGCTAACCCGAAATACCTTCCCCTCAGTGTAGATGTCTGACTCATTTGATGGCATGTAGTCACGGTTGAGGACAACAAAATCGTCCCGCGTCTGGAACCTGAGAATATTCCGCTTTGCATTGACATATTCTGTGTGGTTATTGTGATAATCAAGGTGCTCACTCGTCACCATGAGCATCACGGCGATATGTGGACTTATAGTGAGATCCTGCAGCTGGAAACTTGAGAGTTCAAGTACCATCCGTGATTGAGGAGTAAGTTTACTCAGAAATGATATCGGAGGCTTTCCTATATTCCCACCCAAATACACATCAAACCCGCTTTTTTTGAGCATTTCGTAGATCAAAGTTGACGTCGTCCCCTTCCCTTTTGTTCCCGTCACCCCGATCACGGGACAGGGGCAAGACTCCAAAAATAGCTGCGTTTGAGAGGTGATAATAGTACCTTTCTCCCTTGCTTCCTGAAGCTCTTTACGAAGCGCCTTCACTCCCGGGCTCCTAAGAATAATGTCAAACTGTCCAAGATTGTCCATGGATGTCCTACCCATTATGAGCCTCACGCCGAGTTTTTTTGCTTCGGAAAGAGCCTCCTGATCCAGGGACTCCTCATCCCGCTCATCCAGAACCGTCGTCTTTGTGCCCTTTTCAGAGAGATACCGGACGCTTGCAAGCCCTTCTATCCCAAGTCCCAGCACTGCTATTTTTTTACTTTTCAGATTCATTGCCTTGGGTATTATAGCAAGAAGAGGTAACTGAGGCTAATAAACCGTCAATGTAGCAGGGGTGGGGATCGAACCCACGACCTCAGCGTTATGAATGCTGTGCTCTAACCAACTGAGCTACCCTGCCGAGAAAACAGTGGTGAAAGTATAGCAATTTGACCGTGCGTAAGGCAAATGGTATACTGACTTTCACGCGCGGGGTAGTGTAAGGCGCACGTGAGGCTCATAATCTCACAGTTCGGTTTCGATACCGACCCCGCAACACTTCAGTCGCAAAGCGACCTCTGTGCAAGCGCTTTCCTTCCTTCTTTCCTACGCTTTTGCTATACTTTATTTTTCTGCCCTATGCCCAAGCCAACAATTATCCTTATCGCAGATTATGGAGCCTCTGACCCCTCTTTCCTCGAGGTTACACTCGCTCTACAAAGGCTCATTCCGGATGTTTTGGTCATTCCCCAAACCGTCCCTGCATTTAGCACGCTTGCTACAGGCTTCTGGACATATCAATTCGCACTAACTGATGGGCTTGACAATACCTATATCTATACAAATACCGCTCCACGAACTGAAGAGACAAAAGCTCAAGAAAACAATCGGGGCGAGAAGCTGGTCTATGCGAAGCTAAAAAACGGCAGAGAAATAATAGGTGTCAATGCAAAATATTGCTTCTCCTTCCTGAAATCCCATATCGAAGCGTTCCACGCTGTAAACGTCGAGAACCAAGGCTCACAGTTTCGGTCCAGGGATAAATTCCCCAAAGCTGTCGCCCAAATGATTACCGGGGATAAGACGTTTTTGGGCGAATCCCTCGATACTGCGGTCGTCCCTGAACCTCCTGTGCAGGCAGTTGCTGCAATTGACGGCTACGGCAATATCAAAACAACCGTCATGCTTTCCCAAGTCACCTTCAAACCGGGACAAAAACTCGTCATTTCCTTCAAAGAGGTGGCGCATGAAGGGTATTTTACCGATGGGATATTCAGCGTTCCCCATGGGAGCGTCGCATTTGCTCCTGGATCCTCAGGCCATACCGACCGGTTTATGGAGATATTCTACAGAGGTGCGAGCGCCTCTGAACTCTTCGGAAGGGTAAAAAGCGAAGACCCTTTCCGCATTACCCCCCTATAGCTTCCCGGTCATAAAAAGGCTGATCCACTGCTTGTATGGGGAAGCTGCTTTTGGCTTCTTTTCCTGCTGTTTTGCGCTTTCTGCCAGAACGTTGCGAGGCAAAACGACCACTTTCTCATCCGGTTTGACGAGAAACAGCTTATCGCGAATCTCCTTCTCGGCAAACTGGGGATTTGTCACTTCTTTCTCCTGTGCCTTAAGCGCCTCGTACCGCTTCTTGACCCTTGTGAGCTCTTCCTGCTTTGTGACGAGAAGATCCTTTTTCTCCCAGAGCGTCCAGATTGAACGGACGAGACTTTGTATGACCAGAAAACAAATGACGATCACCAGGAAAAACCCTATCTTTTTCATACTATTGTAAGAACTTCCGCTTGACGTAAGGTAAAAATATTGATATTATGGGATTTCGTAAGCATGAAAACAATCAGTATTCGCGATGCCCATAAGGCATTCACAGATTTTCTGAGGGCAAAAAGCCACTCAAACGCTACCATTCTAGCATACGGGAAAGACATCGATCAGCTGGCAAGCTTCCTCGAAGAGCTTCAGAAAAACAGCGTCCACGAGGTGAGCCAGGACGACCTCCAGGCATTCATGGCAAAAATGGCAAATACAGGCTACACACCCAAGTCAATCTCGCGAAAACTCAACTCCACAAGGACATTCTATAGGTTTTTGAAAGTGAATGAATATCTTACCGATGACCCCTCCCTTCTCGTATCCCATCCACGTTACGAACTCGCACCTCCCCGCATCCTCAAGCCCACAGAATACCGGGCACTTCGGGATGCAGCCAGAAATGACGCACGTATGTTTGCCATCATCGAACTTCTTTTGCAAACAGGCATCAGGATTGGGGAGCTTGCCAATCTCCGCCTCGCAGATATACAGGGAGACAACCTTCATATAAGCCCTTTTGAGAAGCATGAGGAACGCGTCGTTCCGCTGAACAGGCCGGCAAAAGAATCCTTACATCGCTACCTCAAAATCCGTCCCCAGGTACAAAATGACCACATCTTTATTACCAAATCGGGCAAGCCTTTCTTGGTCCGCAACATCAGGACCGCAATCGAGCGCTATTTCCGCCTGGCTGAGATCGAGAATGCCAAAGTCAATGACCTCCGCCACACGTTCGTCGCCCACCACCTCAAGCACGGCGTTTCTTTAGTACTGCTTTCAAAAGTCCTCGGCCACAAGAGGATCTCAACGACTGAACGCTACCTCCAGTACGTCAAGGAACGGGGAAAAGATACAACGACATTGACTGATCTCTAAGTCAGCCTCCGATTGCTCGCTCTCCTATTCTCCATCCTCATACCCAATTCTTAATATTGTTGCATTGTTTCATTGCTGAAACGAATCCACTCGTTCTTGATCGTAACAATGTAGCAATACAACAATGAAGCAATGACGTTTCTAGGCTAAAAGTGACGGAAGAATGAGGATTTTACCAAAGACTCTTAATCTAATACCAACCTGATAAATGATTCGGCAAACTCAAACTCTTCTTCATCTGCAAAGTGATGTGCGTGGCTAATAACCTCTTCTTTAACCTTTACAAAGTCATCAAACTGGCTTTTGTGGGCTGATAATGCCTTCATCTTCTTCTCAAACGTACTGGTAATATCCACAACGTAGTCTTTGCGCTCAAATGAGGTAAACCATAACTCATCCACCTTGTGGGGCATGAGTCCTTGCTGCTCGTGCTCTGGGAAACTCAATCTATCTCTTGACAAAGGAAACACCGCATCCATCGTGGCAAGTCCCGCTGCTCTATGATCAGTGTGATTCACGAACGCAACATTTTTATTCCACGGGGATGAGGCCGAATAGTGGAACGTCGGATCCATGGTGATAACGACTGTTGGCCTGACGATCCGTATCACTCTGACAATCTGTGCTTTTATAAGAGGATTGCAGGGAAGCTGTGTATCTCTATGGTCAAGATAGAAGATGTCTTTAAGACCAAGAATCCTTCCCGCAGCCTCCTGTTCTTCCAGTCTCGTTTTGGCCAATGCTTTATGGGTGATCCTGTGGTGACGAGAACCACGGGAACCATCAGTGCAGATGAGATAGTATGCCTCCCACCCCTCCTCAACCATCTTCGCGATGGTCCCTGAGGCGGTGAAGTCCATATCATCAGGATGGGCACCAACGCCAAGCACAGCCCTTCTCTTTTTCATATACTATAGGGAGATTATAGCACAGAAAAAAATAAGTGGAAACCGTGCGTCCGCTTGGATTCGGACCAAGGACATCTACTTTATAAGAGTAGCGCTCTACCACTGAGCTACGGACGCATCAAATGAAGTACGGAGATTGTAGCAAAAAGGTGGGTGGAAAAGAAACTTCCGCATTGTTCAGCGTAAAATTCTGCTCGTTCCGTGCGAGCTCGCCTACAGGCGAGCTCTCTGGCCGATTTCAGACTCAATAACATGCACATCACGGCCGTACTTGAGACGAGAGAGTTCTTTGATGAGCTCGGAAACACGGATATTTTCAAGTTTCTTCTCCTCGGTAATGTCTTTGGTCGTGTCCAAAGAGAAGGGCTGTACAGGCTCGCCACTTACTATTGTCTTCATATAGGCGTTGAACCTGTCAA